>CAYQSE010000284.1:0-6665 GCA_964419905.1 uncultured Enterobacteriaceae bacterium | reverse complement strand
GGTGGTCACCGACGCGGCGCTCGTGCGCGGCCTCTCCGACGGCTGGTCGCTCACGTCGGCGTTCGCCGGCTTCGACTGGGCCGGTCCGCCCGCCCCCGCGACCTTCGGGCGTTGGGAGGTGGAGCCGGGTGCCGACGTGGTCCTCGGCGTGCTCGCGTCCGACGACCCGTTCGGGCGCGACCGCCTGTGGACCTCGCAGGAGCGCGTCGTCCACTTCGACGGTGAGCGCCTCGAGGTGGTCACGACGTGGACCGAGCGGGTCATCGTGTACCACCGCTACGCGACGGTCCCGTAAGGCCCCGCGCCGCGGCGCCTCCTCCTGACGTCAGTTCGTCCACGACGCGTGCACGACGCCGTCTGGACCGACGCGGGCGACCGACAGCCGACCGCCCGACCGCCCCCCGACGACGACGCAGTCTCCGCCGTGGTCGAACGCGCCCAGCACCCGCGCGCCGACCGTGCGGCCGCGGTCGATCGTCCACGCGGGCGCCTCGGCGCCTTCGTCGAAGGCCGACAGCAGGTCGTCGCCGTCGCCGAACGCGACGCTCCGATGCGTGACCAGCGCGCGACCCGCGCAGCCCGAGCCGACGCCGCGCGCGTCGAACAGACCCGGGAACGACGCGTGCTCGCCGCGTGACGCGAACAGGGTGGCGTGGCGGGTGGTGGGGGCGGGCAGCGGCACCATCCGCTCCGTCCCGTCTTGCAGCTCCACGCGCGCGGCGTCGCCGAGCACCCCGAGCACGCGCACGTCGTTCGCGCCGAGCTCCTTCTTCGCCGCTGACACCACGGACCCGAGCGACCGACCCGTCCACAGGTCCACGCGGACCAGGTCGCCCGCGAGCACGAGCCCGGGCCGGATCTTCAGCGCCAGCGCGCCTCCGTCGATCCGGTCCGGGCAGTCCGCGCTGAACCCACTGCCCCCGACGTACCGTCCGTCGGAGAGGCGATAGACGCGCACCGTGCACGTCTCGCCGCCGCGGCTCGCGCTGGCGATGATCGCCGCGATCCGCCTGTTGCCCGCGTGCTCGAGCAGCACGAACCCCTCGGGCGTCCTCCCGACGCGCGTGAACACCCCGGCGCAGACGAACAGCGCGAGCAGAGCCAGGAACACGCCCGCGAACGGGGCTGCCCGACCGCGGGATGGGCCGGACGTCGCCGTCCACGCGACTGCGCCGAACGCGAAGGCCGCGCCGACGAAGATCAGCGCGACCACCACCCCGAGATCCCACACCTTGAACAGCGCGTCCATCGGGGCGGACTAACACTTCAACGCCGCGTCCGGCCGAGCGTCGGGGGCCGTGCTCGGAGAGGGCGAGCACGTCGCGCTCGGGCCCGCTGTCGTGGAAGACCTGCACCGTGGCCCGCGCGGCCTCCACGCGCCCTCGTGCACCACGGGACGGGACTCGGCGCCGTCCCGCCCGCCGCACATGATCTCGAGCCCCACGCGAGATGTGTGGGATGATGAGTCCGCGCCCCACCCTTCCCCGAGCGCCACGGTGCGCGTCCACAGCGCCCGCTCCGGACACACCCCTCCGGTCCCGTTACGCGCCCTCGCCGCGCCGTCAGCCCCCGGCGGCGACCCGCGCCCGGGCGCTTGCCGTCGAGATCGGCGTGTCGGGATCGACCCGGCGCTGAGGTAGAGTCCCGACCGATGCGCGCCCTGCCTCTCTCGACGATCCTCGCCGTGTCCCTCGCCTGCGGCGGAGGGCACGGGCCCCTCGTCGACGCGGTGCCCGTCTGGGACCTCGCCGTCCCCGACGCAGAGGTCTCCGCCCTGGCGGTCGACGGCGAGGCAGGCCTCCTCGCCGCCGCGTTCGCCGTCGGCGACGAGAGCGAGATCCGGTTCCTCGGCCTGTCCACGGGCGACGACCTGCGGGCGTCCGTGACCGTCCCCGGCCACGTCCACGGGCTCGCCCTCGGCGGCGGCTGGCTCGCCGTCAGCGGGGCCGCGCAAGAGGCCCTCCTCCTCTCCACCCGCGGAGACCTGGACGGGCAGGCCGTGCCCTGCGACACCTGCCTCGGCGCGCTCTCGGCGGACGGGCGGACCTGGGCGCTGTACCACGGCGGCTACCACCGTCGCCTGGAGGTGCGCCGCGACGGTGAGGTCTGCGACCTCGGCGCCCACCTCGCGGACGGCCTGGTCGCGTGGCGGATGCCGCTGGTCCTCTCGCCGGATGGGGCGACCCTGTGGGTGGGCCAGCCCGCGACGAGCCGGGTGCTGCGCTTCGACGTGGCCGCCTGCGCGCCCGACGGGGTGCTCGATCTCGGGCCCCACTTCTTCCCGCGCGTGGGCGCCATCTCCCCCGACGGGCGGCACCTGGTCTTCGCGGGGCTCGCCTCGGACTGGGTGCTCGTCGACGCGGCGTCCGGCGCCGTCCTGCGGCGCTCCGACTACCCGATCGGGGTAGACGTCGAGGAGCCTCGGGTCGCGTTCGGCCCCACGGATCGCCTGTGGGCGACCACCGACTACAACCGCGTGGCCGCCTGGGACCTCGACGGCTCCCTCCGCGGGCTCCTCGCGTGGGGCGGAGCGGACGACGACCCCCGCCGCCTCGAGGGCCCCGCCCTCGGCCCCTTCGTGGACGACGTCGTCTCCCTCGCGGTGACCGCCGACGGGGCGTATGTCGCCGTGGGGCGGCTCGGGCCCGGGAGCCGGCTGCGGGTGCGCAGGCTCGTCGCGCTCGACGCGCCCTGATCCCGAGTCTCCAAGCTACGCCATGGCGCGGCAGAAGCTCCGCGACGTCGTCCATCAACCGCCCATCGGCCGAGCTGGGCGTTCGGCCGACGGGCTCGGCAGAGCAAGCGAGAGCCGGAGGGCGTCGGGATCGAGCAACGCGCACCTCCAGGGCCGTGCACCCTGATCGGCGAGGGGCAAAGATCGACGGGCGATCGCCAGATGCCGAGTTCGGCCCGGTGCGGACTCGCCTCGGGTCGCCGTCGACAGAGGACGGTGCGGGAACGCTGATTTGGCCCTTTTACCGGTGCGAGTCGCCGGGGTAGATCTCGCGTGTCGCACCGAAGGTCCAGGGGGGGTGCGTGTTCGCAGCTCGCAGTGGTGTCGTCCTGGCGTTGGGCTCCGTGTTCGCAGGCTGCTCGGCCCCCATCCCCCCCGCGCACGAGCCGTCGGCGGCGACGCCCTCCGAGGCGCTGCTGTGGCCCGGAGAGGCGCTCGGGATCCGTCACGCGGTGCTCGCCGGGCGGGTGGGCGGGACCGATCTGGTGATCACCGACCGCGCCCTGCGTCTGTCCAAGGTGGTGATCGACGAGCACGGCGACGAGCGCGCCTCCGCGCTCACCTGGGAGCTGCCGGGCACGGCGCGGGCGGTCCCGTTCCGGCCCGAGGTGGGCGTCGGCAACAGCTACCTGGGAAACGACCCGAGCACCTGGCACGAGGGCGTGACGCTGTACGGCGGCGCCCGATGGGACGACATCGTCCCCGGCGTCGATCTCGAGGTCGTGCCGCGCGGCGGGTCGTTCAAGGCGTTCTGGACCGTCGCGCCCGGCGCCGACCCCGACGCGATCCGGGTGCGCGCGCCCGAGGCGCGCGAGATCACCCCCGTCGACGGCGGCGGGGTCGCGCTGCACACCGCGCTGGGCCACTGGGTCGAGGAGCCCCCCGTCGCGTGGCAGGACGGCCCCGACGGCGCCGAGCCGATCGAGGTCCGCTGGGAGATCGACGGCGACGCGCTCTCGTTCTCCGTGGGGGCCTACGACGCCGCGCGACCGCTCGTGATCGACCCGGGCCCCACCTTCGTGCCGGGGGGCACGCTGCCCCTCGGGGATCGCTTCGCCGCGATCCTCCCGCTGGACGACGGCGACCAGGTGTGGGTCGGCGAGTCGGCCAGCCCCGAATGGGCCTCCCCGGACGGGGGGCGCCTGCTCACGGGCGTCGACGCGTTCGCGATGCGGATCAGCCTCGACGGGGTGGGCCGCTGGCACACCGCGTTCGGCGGCACGCGCGACGAGGCCAAGAACGTCGTGTGCGCCCAGCCCGTCACGTCCTGCACCCAGTACGTGCTGGCCCCCTACGGGACGCGCAGCCACGAGAAGGTCGAGGACGCCGACGTCGGACTGCTCCAGGTCGGCACCGAGGAGCGCGAGGTCGTGGCGATCGTGGGGTCCTCGGCGGGGTCCGACTTCCCCCTCGTCGATCCGCTGTTCAGCTGGAACCGTCCCGTTGGCTACTTCGTCCTTCCTCCTCCCGACGGCTTCCTCACGGTGCTCGACGCGACCACGGGCGCGATGATCCGGTCGACCTTCCTCGGCGGCACCTCGTCCGACGAACTCCTCGCCGTCGACATCGTCGAGCGCACGCCGTGGATCGCGGTCGGCGGGCGGACGTCGTCGAACGACCTCCCGTTCAACCCGAGCACGTCGCTCACCCCCTCGACCGGGGTCTCGCACGACGGGTTCTGGGCGCTCACCGACGGCACCTCCTCGCTGGTCGGGCAGTACGTCGGCGGCGACGACTACGACGCGGTGACCGACATCGTCGCCGAGCCCGGCACCGGATCCACCGCGACGCTGCCGGACCTGAGCCTCGCCCTCCTGCTGCAGTCCGACAGCGCCGTGCTCGATCTGTCGATCGATCCCGAACGGGTCTGGCGCAACACGGGCGGCTCGGCCAGCGCCCTGCTCGCGCTGCGCCCGGGCACGCTGAACGTGGCCGCCGGGAGGTACCCGCTGACCACGCCCATCGACGTCGCCTCGTGGCGCGTGCGGTGGATCGAGGGCGGTGCGCGCGCCAACGCGCTGGCGCGCGTTCCCGACGGGTACGCCGCCGTCGGTGAGGCGCTCGCGCCCGGCCTCGAGACGCGGCTGGGGTGCGGAAAGACGCTGGGGACGTGCAACCCGGGCGGTGGCGCGACGTGCGGTGTAGACGACCTCGGGGCGGCCGCGCCGTCGGGGTGGCTCGGCGTGTTCGGCCACGAGCTGACCTGCAGCCACCTTCAGTGGTTCGCGGGCGAGAAGCACGACATGCTCGAGGGCATCGCGTCACTCCCGACCGGGCAGCTCGTTGTGACGGGATCGAGCACGTCGCCCACCCTCGACGCCGCGTCGATGGCGTGGGGCGTGCAGGACTCGGTCGCGGGCCACGCCGACCTCGTGTTCGCGATGACCACGCCGGCCACCGGCGCGGGATTCGTGAACCCCGATCCCGTCGCGCTCGTGACCCGGTGGGGCACGCCCGACGACGCGCAGGCCCCCGGCATGGGGCCGGGCGAGCGCGGCCGGTTCGTCGGGTGGAACCACTACTTCGCGCCGAATGCCGCCGTGCGCCGGATCTACGGTGACGATCCCGCGTGGCTCGGCGTCACGACCAAGGGGACGGTGGCCGAATCCGGCATCGGTGCCCTGTCGCGTGACGCCACCGATCAGCGTTGGACGCTCGGTCGCTTCTCGCCGAAGGTCGCGGGCCTGTCGGTCACGATCGATGAGGCCCCCGACATCCCGGCGGTCGGCGGAACGTCGGTGGTCAAGATCCTCGTCCAGAACAAGGGTCCGCTCGCCACGGCCTACACCCTATGGTTCAGCAGCGCCGGGGAGACCGACTCGAACTCGTCCGACCCGGTGGTCACCCTGAAGACGCCGCTCCCCGCCGGGTGCCACGAGTACACCACCACCATGACGGCGTGTGACGGGGCGCGCCTGGGTCGCGACGCCATGCGCGTCCACGAGGTGACGATCCGCGGCGCCAAGGTCGGCACGACCGACGTAGTGGCCCTCGCGGTCGCCAAGGAGCCGGTGTTCGACAAGGCCAGGCTGAAGGCCACCCACCGCGTCGCGGTGGCGATGCCCCACCTCGAGGCCGAGCTGCCCCAGAGCCCCCTGCGCGTGACCCACGAGCCCACGCCGGTCGTGATCCGGGTGCGGAACACGGGGGTGGCCGCCGCGCCTGCGTCCGAGCTCTATCTCAACTTCCCGGTCGCCGCCGAGGTGGACGACGGCTTCCGACGGCAGCTCACTCCGAGCGGCGGGCCGTGCCGGGCGCTCGCCGGCACCGTCTCCTGCAGCCTACCAACGCTCGCGCCTGGAGCGGGGGTCGATGTCACCGTGGGCACGCTGACGCTGCGCCCCGATCCCTACGAGGTGCTGCTCGAGCGAGCGCAGATCCCCGGCACGTTCGCGGCGGCCATCGACATCCAGAGCCTGTCGCTCAACTGGGTCTACACCCTCCCCTTTCGGTTCGAGCTGCCCGATCTCGCCCTCGATCCGACGACGAAGTTCGCTCCGCCGACCGTCGATCGCGGTGCTAGCACGAAGCTCGAGGTCGTCACCCGCAACAAGGGGCTGGGCCCGACCCCGGGACCCGTCGTGGTGTCGGTGTCGCTGCCGGATGGCGAGGGCCTGGAGTTTCCGGACGACGGGGTCGTCCAGTCGCTGTTCGAAGGGCTCGGCTGCAAGCGGCTGCTCGCGACTGCGATGATGTGCTACCGCAAGGAGCCGCTGCCTGCGGACGGCACCTGGACGCTCGAACTGCCCGTCGACGCCCGGGCCGACGCGACACCCCGGCGCGTCAAGGTCGACGTCGACGTCGATCTCACGGAATCCACGGGCACCCTCAGATTGAAGGACCCGGTCAGGCTCGACAACACGGCCGTGCCCGAGGTGATCATCGCCCCGGCGAACCTGTCGGTGGTGATACCGAACCCCCTACCCGAGGG
>CAYQSE010000283.1:0-6711 GCA_964419905.1 uncultured Enterobacteriaceae bacterium | reverse complement strand
CCACATGATCTCGGGCCGCAGCCAAGATGTGTAGGATCGACAGCCGGGACGGCCGACCCACGTCCCTTCTCCAAAGCCGTGGGCCGGCCGTCCCGGCCGGCCATGGTGCGTCACGCTCGGGGCGCGGCGTAGCGGTGCACCGGCCGCGCTGCGGGCGGGTTCGCCGCGAGCCACGCCCGCACGGCGGCCGCGTCCTCCGGGGTCCACGAGCGGCCGAAGTGCGTCTGGATGCGCGCGACCGTGCCGACCGGATCGGCGACCAACTCCTCGTACTGCACGTCGAGGAAGCGCGGATCGCCCGGATCGCGCGCCGCGCGGGCGCGCGCGAGCCCGAGGTCGAACCCGGCGGCGACGTGGGCGTGCACGGCGTCGGGCTCGAAGTGGCCGAGCACGGTGCGTCGCTGCAGCGCGGCGAGGCTCGTGTAGGACGCGGCGCAGGTCGCCGGATCCCGGTGCATCCACACGATCTGCGCGTCGGGGAATGTGTCGAGGAGCGCGTCGAGGAACCAGAGATGCTCGGGGCACTTCAGCACGAGCGAGCGCGCGGGTCGCTGCCCGAGCAGCAGCGAGAGCGCGTCGCGGTAGAACCGGTACGCCGGACGCATGTCGCGCGCCCACAGCCAGTCGGCGTACGCGGGCACGTCGTGCTGCAGCGCGAGGTTCGCGACCGAGAGCGTCGGCATGAACAGCGGCCAGCACTCCTCGGGCGCGTCGAACGCGACCGGGTGCACCACCGCCATCTCGGGCGCGAGAAAGCGGTGCGCGGCGAGCGCGACGCGGGCCGAGAGCCGGCGTGTGTCTCGGCCCGCCGGCGGTGCTGGCTCCATGAGCTCCCAGAACCGTAGCGCGCGCTGATCGGCGCACTGGTCGAGCAGCGTGTGCACGAAGGTGGTGCCCGAGCGGTGCAGCCCGAGCACGAACAGCGGCCGCTCGACGTCTGGCGTCGGCGTGCTCCGTGCCAGCGCGGCGCGGACGCGCGCCCGATTCACGAGCGCCGACGTGAACGTCTCGGCCGCCAGGATCCGCCCGAGCGTCCACGGTGAGCGTCCACGGAGGGCGCCGAGCAGCAGCTCCAGCGGGTCCTCCACCCCGTCGAGAGGTGGGTCGTAGCCGAGCTTCGCGGCGGCCGCTGTGCGGATCGCGTCGACGTCGAGCCGCCACCACCGCGCCAGCCCCAGCGTGGACGCCACCTGCTCCGCCACCCGGGCGCGGAGGGGGGGGCGTCGCGATTGGATAACAATGGGCTGCACCGGGTCCCCCTCGACCGCCGCGCGGCGCGCGGCGGGTGTATGTCATGCGCGAAGTCGACGAGGGGACCCCGTGCGCGCACTGCTGACGATGCTCCTGCTGGGTGCTGGATGCAAGGTCATCGACGCGCCGGAGAACCTCGAAGAGCTCGTGGTGTTCGGGTTCGTACACTACGACGACGGTCAGTCCTGGGTGGATGCGGCCGCTGAAGGACTCGTGCCGTTCGTACAGGCCGACGAGGGCGAGCTCGCGGACGGCTACCGGGTCGACTCGCTCGGCGCCGATCACCTCGCCGCAGCAGGCATCGACCGCGACGCCGAGCTCGACATCATCGGCGCGGCGGGCAAGGTGCAGCTGCGCTCGACGCTGGACGAGGTGGCCGCCGCGCTGACCTACCCGCACATGGACGAGGTGTTCTCGCGGACGACGGCCTACGACGTGGTTTCGGAGACCGACCGGGACTGCTTCCTCGCCGGGGAGTGCCCGATGCACCAGCACGCGGGCACCCGCACGGTGAACCAGGGGTTCTTCGGCGACGCCACGCAGGCGTTCTCGATGGTGTTCCGCTGGGCGTTCCTCGAGGACGGCATGCGCGCGCTGATGATTCGCACGCTGGTCCCCGAGCCGACCGAGATGAGCACGGTGTGGCTCCGCATCGACGAGAACTACGCGCTGAACATCCTGTTCCCGAACGAAGACGGCACGGCGCGGCTCGAGACGAACTGGGTGAACGCGCGCGTCATCGGCGTCGACATCCCGGACTCGGTGGCGCTCGACGCCACGCTGTCGGGGATGCAGACCCAGGCCGAAGAGCTCGACGCGTGGGTCGAGGCACAGCGCGAAGAATGACGGATGGAAATGCGTTCCTCGATGATCTCCGCGGGCGGATCGACGCGTGGTTTACGGCGACCGGCGCGCAGCGCACCGGCGGCGCCTACATGGCGATCAAGTCCGCCGTGCTGCTGTCGTCGTTCTTCGGGCTCTACGCGCTGATCCTGCTCGGCGGCTTCGGGCCGTGGACCTCGCTGCTGCTCGCGGTGGCGTTCGGGGTGTCCGCGGCGCTGATCGCGTTCAACATCCCGCACGACGCGCTGCACGGCGCGCTCTCCCGGCGCGCCTGGGTGAACCGGCTGGGCGGCTACGCGTTCAACCTCGTCGGGCTCAACGCGTACACTTGGTGGGTGAAGCACAACGTGGCGCACCACGGCTTCCCGAACGTGATCGGCCGCGATCCCGACATCGACGGCGCGCCCATCCTGCGGCTCTCCGAGGACGATCCGATCCGCCCGTGGCACCGCTGGCAGCACCTGTACGCGCCGTTCGCGTACGTGCTGCTCGGGCTGGTGTTCGTCGCGGTGATGGACTTCCGCATCCTGTTCGATCGCGGGCTCGCGGCGCGTCACGGGCTGAAGCACGCGCCGCGGCAGGTGGTCATCCTGTTCGCGACCAAGGCGTTCTACCTCGGCTATACGCTGGTGCTGCCGCTCCTCGTGCTGCCGTTCCCGGCGTGGCAGGTGGTGTTCGGCTGGCTCGTGGTGCACGGGGTGGTCGGCGTGCTCTCGGGGCTCGTGCTGCTGCCGTCGCACTGCATGGAGCACACCTCCTACGCGCGCGTCGACGCCAGCGGGGCGATGGACCGGGACTGGGTGGTCCACACGCTGCAGAGCACGCTGGACTTCGCGCGCGGCGACGTGGTGGTCGCGTGGTTCCTCGGCGGGTTCAACACGAACGTCGTGCACCACCTGTTCCCGAACATCAGCCACCGCCACCTGGGCGCGCTGTCGCGGATCCTGGTCGAGACCGCAGCAGATCACGGGCTGCCCTACCACGAGACGACGCTGCGCGGCGCCGTGGGCTCGCACCTGCGCTTCCTGCGGCGGATGGGGCGCGCTTGATCGTGCCGCCGATCGTGGAGCGGCCTCGCGTCACGCTCGCCGAGGTGCTCGACGCTGCGGCGGGCGTCGCCACGGGGGTCGTGTCGCTCGATCGACCCGCCGCGCCCGAGCGGACGTCGTACGCTGCGCTGCGGGATGGCGCGCTGCGGCGGCTGGGCGGGCTGCGCGCGGCGGGCGTCCAACGCGGCGATCCGGTGGTGCTCCAGCTCGACGGGACGCGCGACACGCTGGAGGTGTTCTGGGCGTGTGTGCTCGGCGGGTTCGTCGCAGCGCCGCTCGTCGCCGCGCGCCTGCCCGAGCACGCCCACAAGCTGCGCGGGGTGCGCGCGCGCCTCGCCGCGGTGCGCGCGCCGTGGGTGGTCGCCGACGCGACGACCGCGGCGCGCCTCGACGCGCTGGGGGACGCGCACGAGGGGCGCCGCGTGCTGCTCGACGCGCTCGAGGGTCCCCCCGGCGAACCCACGCGCCCGAGCCCCGAGGACGTCGCGTTCGTGCAGTTCTCGTCCGGCTCCACCGGCGATCCGAAGGGCGTCGCCCTCACGCATGACAACCTCGTCGCGAACCTCGCCGCGATGCGCGGCCGCGTCGGCTCCGATCCGCGCGACGTGACGATCTCGTGGATGCCGCTGACGCACGACATGGGCTTGATCGGCTTCCACCTGCTGCCGCTGGCGACCGGCGTGGAGCAGGTGCTGCTGCGCCCGTCCACGTTCCTCGGGCGGCCGGGCGCGTGGCTCGACGCGGCCAGCCGGTATCGCGGCACCGTGCTCGCCTCGCCGTGCTTCGGCCTCGACTACGTGCTGTCGCGGCTGGGCCCGGACGACGGCGCGGACTGGGATCTGTCGGCGGTCCGCCTGCTCTCGGTCGGGTCGGACACGGTGTACGCCGGGATCTGCCGACGGTTCGTCGATCGCTTCGCCCGCAACGGGCTGCGGCCCGAGGCGCTGCACCCGGTCTACGGGCTCGCGGAGGCCACCCTCGCGGTGACGTTCCCAGACGCCGGCGAGGGGCTCGTCACGCACCGCCTCGACGGCGACGGGCTGTACGTCGGCGGGCGACTCGCGCCGGGCGATCGCGAGGTCGTGGCCTGCGGCTACCCGGTGGACGACGTGGCGGTGCGGATCGCCGGCGGAGAGGTCGGCGAGATCCAGCTCCGCGGGCGCAGCGTCGCGGGCGCGCTGTGGGGCGAGGACGGCCCGCCGCGCACCGAGGACGGCTGGCTGCGCACCGGCGATGTCGGCGCGCTGCGCGACGGGCGCCTGCTGGTCGTCGGGCGCGAGCGCGAGCTCGTGATCGTCGGCGGGCAGAACCACCACCTCGTCGACCTCGACCGCATCGCGCGCGAGGCGACCGGGCTGGACACGGCGGCGGCGCTTGTCGAGGGCGAGCGCCTCGCGCTGTTCGTGCGCTACCGCGGCGCGCCCGAGGACTTCACGGCGGTGGGGCGGGCGGCCACGCGGGCGGTCGCGCGCGCGCTCGGCCTCGACGCGGTGGCGGTGTCCGTGCGGCGGCTGCCCGCGACGACCAGCGGCAAGGTGCAGCGGCACGCGCTCGCGGCGCTGTGGCCCGAGGTCGCAGCGCAGGCGGTCGACGCGGGCTGGGAGGTCGGCGATCCGGCGCTGCTGGACGCGGTGCTCGCGCTGGTGCGCGCGCGCTCCGGGCGACCCGAGCTCGGTCCGCACGATCCGCTGCTGGACGCGGGTGTCCCGTCGATCGCGCTGGTGGAGATCGCGGAGACGCTGCGGCAGCGCTACGGCGTCGCGCTCGGTGACGTCGACCTGTTCGCGTTCCCGACCGTGGCGCGGCTCGTCGCGCACCTGGAGGGGCGCGCTGTGCAGGCGGCTCCGATCGCCGCACCGCGCGACGCGGACGCGCCGATCGCCATCGTCGGGCTCGGCGTCCGGGTCGCGGGCGCCGAGGGGCCGGACGCGTTCTGGCGTGCGCTCACAGAGGGCGTGGACGCGGTCGGCGACCTGCCCGCGGCGCGCGGCGACGACCTCGCGCGGCTCCTCGCGCTGCGCGGCGAGGCGCCGGACTGCCCGCGCGCCGGCTACCTCGACCGGATCGACACGTTCGATCCGGCGTACTTCGGGATGACCGCGCAGGCCGCGGCGCTGCTCGATCCGGCGCATCGCGTGCTGCTCGAGACCGTCGCGCAGGCGCTCGCGGACGCGGGGCTGCCGCCGCGTGCCGATCAGCCCCGCGCGATCGGCGTGTTCGTCGGCCACGTCGGCGACTTCGAGGGTGTGCAGTACCGCGACGTGATCCGCGCGGCCGACCCCAGCCTGCTCGGGCTCGCGGCGACCGGCAACCTCGCCGCGTTCCTCGCCGGGCGGCTCGCGTGGCTGCTGGATCTGAGCGGGCCCGCGCTGGTGGTCGACACCGCGTGCAGCGCGTCGCTGGTCGCGGTGCACCTCGCGTGCGCCGCGCTGCGCCGCGGCGAGTGCGCGGTGGCGATCGCGGGCGGCGCGCGCGTCGCGGCGGTGCCCACCCGGTGGCCCGTCCACCTCGGGTTCGAGTCGCCGACGGGCCGGTGCCGGTCGTTCGACGCCGACGCCGACGGCACGGTGCTCGGGGAAGGGGCTGGCGTCGTCGTGATCAAGCCCCTCGCGGACGCGATCCGGGACGGGGACCGCGTGTACGCCGTGATCCGCGGCGGCGCGGTGAACCAGGACGGCGCGGGCGCCGGGCTGACCGCGCCGAACCCGCGGGCGCAGGCCGAGGTGATCCGTGCGGCCTGGGCGGGGCTGCCAGGGCCGCCGTCGTTCGTGGAGTGCCACGGCGCGGGCACGCAGATCTCGGATCGGATCGAGGTCGAGGCGCTGCGGCAGGTGTTCGGCGACGCCGCCGCGATCCCCGTGGGGTCGGTGAAGTCCAACGTGGGCCACCTGTTCGACGCGGCCGGCGTGCTCGGGCTGATCAAGGCCACGCTCTCGCTGTGGCACCGCGCGCTGCCGCCCACCCTGGGCGTGACGCGCCCGGCCGTCGGCGGTGCGGCGCGGGTGAACACCGCGTTCATCCCGCTGGAGGGCGAGTCGCCACGCGCCGGTGTGACCTCGCTGGGGCTGTCGGGCACCAACTGCCACCTCGTGCTCGAGGGCGCGGCGCCGTCGTCGTTGACGCTCGGGCATCGCCCGCTGCCGCCACTGCGGCGGGTCCGCTGCTGGGTGGCGCTGCCCGAGGGCGGCGCTGCCGTTCCGATTCCCGAGGACGCCGCGCGGCGTCCGTCCGATCGGGTCGAGGCGCGGGCGCGGCTGCGCGAGACGCTGCTCCGGTACGCGGACGTCGACCTCGACGCGGTGCCCGAGGACGCCGGGTTCTTCGAGCTGGGCCTCGACTCGGTGGTGCTGATCCAGGTGCGGCAGGCGGTCGAGCGAGAGCTGGGCGTGGCGCTGCCGCTCTCGCTGCTGTTCGAGGCGATCCTGACCCCCGCGCAGCTCGTCGAGCACGTCGTGGCGGCCGACAGCGCCTCCCTCGCCGCGCCGATGCCGCGCCCGCGCCCGCTCGGGCCGACGGCGGCGGCGCCCCCCACCACGGCGCCGCCCGCCTACGTGGCGTGCCTCGCCGC
>CAYQSE010000282.1:0-6726 GCA_964419905.1 uncultured Enterobacteriaceae bacterium | reverse complement strand
CATGATCTCGGGCCGCCGCCGAGATGTGATCAATCGACAGCCGGGACGGCCGGCCCACGGCTGAAGGCAAGGCCGGCCCACGGCCAAAGGAAAGAACCCTGGGTCGGCCGTCTCGGCCGACCGTGCTGCGGAACCGGCGGGGGGCGGAAAGGTGGCCGGCCGGGACGGCCGGCCCACCGGGGCGAAGCCGGAACACGGCGGGGGACGGGGGCGCAGCCTAGGCCCGATTCACCCTGCAATTCTCGCGATCAGGCGGTTTCGCAGCGCGTCGTCGGGGATGGCGCGGTCGTAGTACACGGCCAGGCGCAGCGTCTTTCGCCCGAGCGGGGTCGCGTCGGGGGTGAGCAAGCGGTCGACGGCCCGCTCGGGCGCCAGCCCGCGCGCGCGCAGGCCGTCGTACAGGTCGCCGAGCGCGTCCGGGTTCGCGGCCACCAGGGCGTCCTCGCTCGCGACGGCCCACGCGGGATCGTCGAGCATCAACCAGTCGAGGAAGCCGTGCCCTCGCCCCGCGAGCGCCTCTGCGTGCGCGAGCGCGAGCAGCGCCGGATCGCGGTCGTGATCCTCGTCACCCCAGCGAAGCGCCACCCGGATCGCCCGCTGCCGGTAGGTGAGGTGGTCGGGCTCGAGCGGCGGCGGCGCGTCCGGGAACCGTGAGAGCCGCGTCACGACGCCCTCTGCGAGGGTGTCACCGCCCACCGCGCGCGGGAAGCGCTCGAAGAAGAACAGCACCTGCCGGTCCACGCGCGCGTCCGCGGCCCCGAGCGCGTCGGCCACCGCCCGGGAGAGCCGATCGGCCGCGGCGCGGTCGACCGCGAGCGCCTGCCGGTACAGCCGCTCGATCCAGTCGACCGGGTACCGATCCTCGGCGGACGCTCCGATGGACGCGGACAGCGCCCGGAGGACGAAGCCGGCGACATCCGCGCCGCTACCCAGCTCCACACCGCCGATCTGGAGCCCCTGATCGGCGCTCACGAGACGCACCCGGCCCCGCGCACCCGGCGACTTCTCGATGCCCACCACGCGCCACAGCGCCCCGCCCAGATCGACGATGCTGCCTGCGCCCACCACCACGGCGTCGTCGACATCCAGCAGCGCGAGCTTCGCGGTCATCCCGCGCACGGTGCGGCCATCGGGCAGCGCGTACTCACGCTCCCACAGGTTGCCGCACCCCACCCGGGCGTCGCCCACCGGCGACACCGTCGTCTCGACCAGCACGATCTCGGACATCGGGCCCTACTTGTTCACGGAGAGGATGTCGTAGAGCTGGCGGAACACCTTGATCGGCAGCGGCTTCGGATGGTGGCTTCCCCACGGGTTGCGCAGCGAGACCGACTTGCCCGAGACGTCGACGGAGCGGAAGGAGTACGCGTGGTTCGCGTAGACTTGGTAGTCGTCCATCTTCTTCTGCAGCGACGCGCTGAGCCCCTCGTCGGACAGCGTCGCGCACGTGATCACGACGTCGTTGTCGAGCGCCTCCTTCACCAGGGTGAGGACCTCTTGGTCGCCCATGTCTCGGGGATCGTAGTCCTTCGGACGCTTGCCGGTGATCACCTGGACCGCGTCGCCAGGCAGCCCGCCCTCGATCGCCGCGTAGCCGGGTTGGCCGTTCTTCTGGTTCTGGATTGCGTACGCCTTCTCGATCAGCGCGGGCCAGAGCTCTGCGTTGCCATCGGCGTCCTTGCTCCCGAGTCCGGCGTAGGCAGGCGAGCTTCCGTCCGCTGGCAACTGGTTGTCGACCCGGATCGTCTCTTGCTTGCCACGCCGGTACAACGTGACGTTGTAGGTGCCGTCGGCGTTCTGGACCACCGCGTCCTCGATCGCCTTCGGGTTGGCCTTCGCCACAGCCGACATGCCCGCCATCAGGTAGCAGTCGCCAAGCCCGCCCTGATTGACGTCCTCGTCGGCGATCGCGTTCGCGTCGTTCGCGCCCTGGACGAACGCCTGCCCCTCGAACTCGCGGTAGGCGTAGCTGTCCCCTGTGTTCACGCCCGGGTTCTCGGCGAGCGCCGGGAGCTCGGGCGCGGGCGGCGCCGTCTGCGAGCCGGTGCCCGACGAGGCCACCGGCGTCTGCCCGCTCGTGGTGGGCGAGGACACCGTCTGGCGAGGCGTCGCGGTGACGCTGCGGGCCGCGCCGCCGCCGTCGTCGGTGGGCGGCGTCGGGGCCACCGAGCTGGCGCCACCGCCGCCAGGGCCGCCAGGCCATTCGGCCTGAGGGTTGTGGATCTTGAACCGCGCCCACTGGACCTCGAGCTCGCCCGCCCCGAAGTTCCATCCGTTCGCCTCGAGGCGCGTCTTGAACGACTGCTTCGCAGCCGCCTCGCCCGCCGGCGTCGAGTTGCCCCGGACGATGCTGATGATCGCGGACTGGTTGGCGACTCCGGACGTGCCGCCTTCCTGGTGCAGCCACACGATGTAGTCGGGCCCGCGCGCCTCGGCCGCCGGCGCGGCGCCCTTGTCGCTGTCGTCGAGCATCGGCGCCGCTGCCGGTGCATAGGCGTTGCCGACCGAGCCCTTGAGGACGTCGCGTCGGGTGGCCTGCGTCACGTCGAGCGGACGAACGACGCCCTCGCGCACCTGGTTCGCGGACTTGGTGAGACCCCACGTGTCTGCTGCGGTGTTCGAGGCCCACATCGGATCCTGGTCGCTGCCCTGGCCCAGCCCCTCGAACGCGGTCGGCTTGTGCATCGTGACGCCCTGACCGAGCAGGTCGTCCGCCGAATAGTATAGGTTTACCGCGCCGTATTGGAACGCCGGATCATTCAGCGTAAGCGCCTCGCGCAGCTTGCCGAGATCGACCGCGGCCCCGTCCGCCGCCGCATACCACCACCCCTGCGCGACCGCGCCGCGGGTCTGACCGCCCATGTGCTGATCGGCCTCGAACCACTGGCTGAGGTCGTTGTTGACGCCCCACGCGAACGCGAGCGACGGGTCGGCCTTGCCCGCGTCCGAGCCCTCGTTGCGGATGCGCTCGTCGAGCCGAGCCTTCGCGGCCGGGTCCATGTTGTAGTTCCACACCGCCTGGATCCCGAGCGCCCGCCCGAGCCCGCCCACGCTGTCGATCGTCGAGCTGTCGATCTCGGCGCCCTTGAACAGGTAGGTGCTCTGGTTGCGCGAGACGATGTCCCGCATCGCCTCGATGGGCGTGATCGTCGGATCGGCGCCGAGCGCGAGGTCGACCTGGCCGACGAACTGCCCGACCAGGGCGGCGATGCCCTTGGTGCGGCCGTCGTAGTCGAGCTGCTCGAGCTTGTACTTCGCCAGCTCGTTGCCCGGCTCGGTGACCGCCGCGCGCAGCGTGCGCGCGCCGTGCTCGTCGCCGAACACGTCGAAGCCGTAGCTGAACTGGGTGCGCGCGGCCTCGCGCTTGTTCCAGACCTGGTCGCCGAGCTGGCGCGCCTGCTGCTTGGAGGCGTCGTCATCCTTACCGCGGAGCGGCTCCAGCTGATCGTTGAGCGACTCGAGATCGGTGACGATCGGCCGCGCCGTCGAGATCGCGAGCTCGAGGATCCCGCGCGTGTCGGCATCGCTGACCTCGGAGAGCTTGGTCTGCCAGTGGTCGAGCAGCCCGTGACCCGTGCGGGGCGTGCTGTGGACCTGCAGCTCCATGTCCGGCGAGGACACGTCGACCCAGATCTGGTGCCGCTCGCCTCCGCCCTCGAACGAGGTCGGTGCGGCGAGCCGCTCCCCGACCTCGCCGAGCGCAGCCCCCGCCGCGGCCTCGTCGAGGGCCGCGTTCACGTCGTCGCCCGCGTTCATCCCCTCGATGAACACGTCGCGCAGCTCGAGCCCCTGCGACGCGAGCTCGGGGTTGACCGCCTCCTTGACCGAGGCGCCGAAGCTGACGTGTCCCGTCGGCCCGATGATGTCGAGCAGCGGCTTGCCCGAGCTGGCGACCTGCTGGGTGAGCTTGCTCGTCACGTGGGTGCGGACGTTGCTGCGCAGGCCGTCGTTGTCGAAGCCGTCGCCGCGCTTCCACTGTGCCTCGAACGCCGCATTGTCGGTGATGCGCAGGTAGTAGGTGCCGTGTGCGCGGATGTTCGCGGGCATCTCGTCGCCGCCGGGCCCTTCCGTCAGGATCAGGATCGGGCCGGGCGTGCCCCACGCGCCGCTGAGCGCCGGCGAGGTGTCGTCGGGCGCCTCCTCGGCTTCCGCCTCGGTCTGCTCGCCCGCGTCGGCCTCGGCGTCGCCGCCCCCGCCGGTGAACATGTTCTTCACGCGCTCGATCAGCGAGTCGATCGCCTCGTTCACCTTGTTCTGGATGGCCTCGATGATCTCGCGGACCTTCGCGCCGATGCCACCGAGCCCGAGGATGTTCGCGAGCAACGAGATCGCGACCGGCACCAGATCGGCGAGCGCGCCCTCGACCATGTCGGCGGCGGGCTGGATGTTGCCCATCACGATGTCGTGCATGCCGCCGATCACGCCCTGCACGATGCCGAAGATGCGCTGCGCCTCGTCGCGCACCCAGCAGTAGACGTCCCACGCGGTGAGCAGCGCCTGGATGATCGCGCCGACGGGGTTGAACAGGGAGGCGATCTTCGTGATCGCCTTCATGACGATCTTCTCCATCAGCCAGTTCTGGATGGCCCCGATCACCATGTCCCACAGGCCGTCGAGCATGCCCTGGACGTGCTGCCACAGGCCCTCGAGGCCCCCCTCGATCGCCGAGCTGATGAACCCCCACACGAACTCGACGCGGGCGACGTTCTCCTCGCCGAGGTGCTCGACCGCCTTCTCGCGGAGGTTCTCGTAGGTCAGCCCCATGACCTGCGCGACGATGCTGAACACGCCGGCGAGATCGAGCGTGTCGGGCAGCGTGATGCCCGCCTCGCCAGACTGCCCGGTGAGCCACGCTACGAAGCCGTTCTGCAGGTGCCCGAGGAAGCCGTCGCCGAACTGCCCGAAGCCTGCCCCCACCGCGTCGATCAGGTTTCCGACCACCGAGCCGGGGTCGTTGACGATCTTGTCGATCACCTCCTCGCCCTGACCCACGAGGTTGTAGAACTCGTCCGCGCCGATGCCCGCGAGCGACAGCGCCGTCTCGAGCATCTTGCGGAGCACCTCGCCCCAGTCGCCGGTGAGCACGGCGGTCATGATCGTGAGCGCGCCGTTGATCGCCGCCTGGTAGACGTCGAGCACCAGGTTGATCGCGGCCTCGAGCGCGTCGCACAGCGCCGCGATGCCCTCCTTGAGCTGCTCGGCGAGCTGCTGCACCTTCTCTTGCGCGTAGTCGACGACCGCGTCGACGGCCTGGCACAGCGCCGCGGCGATCTCGGGGAACACCGCCCCGAGGAGGTCGTTGATCAGCACCTTCAGGAGCTCGCCGAACGCCTCGATCAGCTCGCAGATGAACGCGCACGCCGCGTCGATGATGCTGTTCGCGAGCTCCTTGACCGCGTCGAGGATCGCGCTGACCGCCTCGCGCACGAAGTCGAAGATCGCGTTGATCGCGTCCGCGATGGCCGAGACGAGATCGCTGATCGCGCTGACGGCGCGATCCCACCAGCTCTGGTTCTCGGCCTCGCGCTCCTGCTTCGCCTTCTCCTCGGCCGCCTGGCGCTCGCCTGCGGCCACCTCCGCCTCGGCCTCGCGCTCCGCCGACGCGTATTCCTCACGGATCCGTGCCTGGTCCGAGGCCACGCGACGGTTGGCCTCGCCGGTGGCGCGCGTCTGCTCTGCCGCGGCCTCGCGATGCAGATCGGAGACCGCCGCCTGCTGTGCCGTCATCGCCGCGGCGCGCTCGACGTCGATCTCGGCGCGGCCCTCGCGGATCTGCGCGTCCTGCTCGGCCTGTGACTGCACCTGGAGCGTCTCGGCCTCGGCCTCGGCGCGCTCGATCTCGGCCTGGCTGTCCGTGTCGCGGGTGTCGGTCGCCTGCGCGATCTCCTGCTCGTACTGGGCGGCGGACTGCTCCATGATCGCGCCCTGCTGCTGATCGAAGCCAATCTCGATCTCGCCCTGGGTCGGCGTGTCCAGGTACTTCTGCATCTCCTCGACGGCAGACGGCGGCTGAACCGCGCGCGCACCCAGCTCGGGGACCGCGAACGGCACGTCGAACACCTGGGGCTGGACCAACTCCTGGCCCGGGCTGTCGAGCACGGCCTGCCGCGCCTGCGCCTGCGCCGCGGACGCCTCGGCATCTGCGGACACCCGCGAGCGCTCGGTGCGATCGAGATCGGTGTCGCCCTGGAGTGGCACCTCGGGTGCTGGGCCCGGCGAGCTGTCGACCTGGCCGTCCGAGGTGGACATGCTGCCGAACGCGCCGTTCAGCGCGCTGCGCTTCTGGTCTGCCTCGGCCTCGTCGGCCAGCCCCCGCACGCGCGAGTCGGCGCCCTGGTTGCCGAGGAAGGCCCCCCACCACGGCGTCTCCTCGATCTCGGCCTCGGGGACTCGACCGGCCTCGGCGGTGTCGATCTCGGCGTCCATCGCCACGTCCGCCACCTGGGCACCGCCACCCGCGGCGGGCGCCAGCGGGACACCGTCGTCGAGCGTCGCGTGAAGCTCGGGCAGCGCGCCCTGGAGCTCGGCTTGCTCCTCCTGGCCAAGCGACTCCAACGTATCGGCGAACGCCGGAAATTCACGCGCCTTCTCGGTCGGGGAGGCCCCTGCGAAGCCACTGGCGTATTCCTTCGTGCCGGATGCCGAGATCGCGCCGCTGCCGCCGCCCGCTCCACCGCCGCCGCCGCCGCCGCCCGCTCCACCACCCGCTCCACCGCCGCCGCCGCC
>CAYQSE010000281.1:0-6730 GCA_964419905.1 uncultured Enterobacteriaceae bacterium | reverse complement strand
CCATGGCGATGCCGCTGGGTCCCATGCTCCTCGCGGGCCTCTCCGGCGCGCACGTCGTGCTCGTCAGCTGCTTTCGCCTGCCGGGCGGGCGCTACCGCCTGGAGGCGACGACGCCGCGGACCTACGCGTTCGCGGAGCGCGCGACCCGCGAGGCGGACGCGGCCCGGTGGACCGCGGAGCTCGCCGAGACGCTGGAGGCGTGGACCGCGCGCTACCCGCTGCAGTGGTACAACTTCCACGATCCGTGGGAGTCGACCCGATGATCGGTGCCCTGCTCGGCGGCGTCGGCCTGTTCCTGCTCGGCATGGCGTTCCTGACCGATGGGCTGCAGCGGGCCGCGGGCGACCGACTGCGCGAGTTCCTGTTCAAGACCACGCGGACCCCGTTGGCTGGCCTCGTGACCGGCGCGGGGCTCACCGCGTTGGTGCAGTCGTCGAGCGCGATCACACTCGCGACGATCGGCTTCGTCGGCGCCGGGCTGCTCGAGATGTCGAACGCGGTCGGCGTGATCTACGGCGCGAACCTCGGCACCACCGCGAGCTCGTGGATCGTGGCCACGCTCGGGCTGAAGCTCAGCATGAGCAAGATCACGCTGCCGCTGGTGGGTATCGGCGCGCTCGGGCGGATGCTGCTCAAGGGACGCAACGCCGCGCTCGCCGAGGCGCTCGCGGGGTTCGGGCTGATCTTCGTCGGCATCGACACGCTGCAGGCGGGCATGGCGGGACTGACCGAACACCTCGATCCGGGGCGACTCGGCGGCACCGGCTTCGGCGCGAGCGTCCTGCTGGTACTCATCGGCATCGTGATGACCGTGGTGATGCAGTCCTCGTCCGCGGCGGTGGTCACCACACTGGCGGCGGTGGACAGCGGCGCGCTCGGGCTGCAGCAGGCCGCCGCGGTGGTGATCGGCCAGAACATCGGCACGACGGTCACCGCGCTGCTCGGAACGATCGGCGGGTCGATCCCGGCCCGGCGCCTCGCGGGGGCGCACGTCGCGTTCAACGTCGGCACCGGCCTGGTCGCGTTCCTGCTCCTGCCCACCTTCGTCGCCACCCTCGTCGCGTGGATCGGCGCCGACGAGCCCGCGATCGCGCTCGCCAGCTTCCATACCGCGTTCAACGTGCTCGGCGTGGCGATCTTCCTCCCGCTGACGCCCCGGCTCGTGGCGCTCCTCGAGCGGGTGATCCCCGAGCGCAGCGTGGCGCTGACGCGCCGCCTGTCACGCGCCGGCGCCGACATCCCGCACGTCGCGGTCGAGAGCGCGCGGCTGACCACCCACGACGTCGCCGCCGAGGCGCTGGAGGCCGCCGCGGCCCTGGTCGAGGGCGAAGTCGAGCCCGAGGGGATCGGCGCGCGTAGCGAGGCGATCCGCGGCGCGCTGAACGCGATCCGCGCGCACCTGCGACCGATCCGCTCCGATCCGGGCACGCCGCTGGTGTGGCGCGAGCACGTCGCGGTGTTGCACGCGGTCGACCACCTGCATCGGCTGATCGAGGCGCTCGAGGAACCCGAGAACGTGCGGCGCGCCGCGGCGGCCCGCCCCGACCTCGATCCGGAGCGCACCCTCGACGACCTGCTCCGCGCCGCCGCCGCGTGGGCCCGAGCGCCCGCCACCGCGACGCCGCCCGAGCTCCAGGCCACCGCGGAGCACCTGGCGGCGCGCCGACGCGACGTCCGCCGCGAGGCGCTGGACCGCACCGCGGCGGGCTGGTTGGCGCCCGACGACGCCGAGTCCTACCTCGAGGCCGCTCGCTGGCTCGATCGCGTCGCCTACCACGCGTGGCGGATCCTGCACCACCTGGTCGAGGCCTCCGAACCGCAGCGCCCGAGCGCGGAGCCGCCTGCCCCCCCGGAGCCCCAGCACGACGCCGACTCGGAGTAGCCGCCCGAGCGCGGCCGCGAGCCCGCGGTTAGGCCCCAGCCGATGCTCCTCCTGCTCGCAGCCCTCGCGCACGCCCAGGTCACCCCGATCGCCCCGTTCACCGGGGAGCGCTCGGAGGGCTTCGAGGGCTACGACCAGACCGGCGCGGCCATCCCCTGCCTCGATGACGTGTTCGACGGCGCCGCGTCGTTGTGCGCGCCCGACGCGAACGTGGGCGGCGTGCAGGTGCGCGATCAGCTCTTCCTCGGCTGCCTGCTCACCGCGCGCAGCGGCGAGCGCCTCGCGGGCAGCAACGACGGACCGTCCGAGCTGACCTTCGACCGCGCGATCGCAAGGTTCGGGGGCTACTTCGGCACGCACGCCCCCGCCGGCGACCTCACCGTGGAGCTCTACGGCTTCGACGGCGCGCTGCTACACCGCGACACCCTCGCGCTCCCCGGTGGCTGTAGCTGGACGTGGCGCGGCTACGAGGCGACGGACACGCCGATCTGGCGCGCGCGGTTCGTCCACTCGAACAACGCCGGGGCGCTGATCGACCTCGATGATCTGGTCGCCGATCCCGCGTGCGACGACAACGACCTGGACTGCGACGGCGCGACCGCGGACGTCGACTGCGACGACCGCGATCCACGCCGGGCGCCGACGCTCCCCGAGATCTGCGACGGCGTCGACAACGACTGCGACGGACAGGTCGACGAGGGGCTCGTCCCACCGCCGGTCGGCACCGGGCTCGGGGTCTGCGCCGACCTCACGCCGACGTGCGAGGGCGAGGACGGCTGGGTCGAGCCCGACGATTGGGGCTCGCGCGTCGACTGGGAGCCCGTGGAGACGACGTGCGACGGGCTCGACAACGACTGCGACGGTCGGGTCGACGCGGACCTGGTCGCGCCACCCGCCGACCCGGAGGGACCGTGCCCCGACCTCGCGCCGCGGTGCGAGGGCGGCGTGTGGGTCGAGCCGGTCGCCGCCGACTGCGACGCGGAGGACCCCGAGGTGCCGACGGCGCGGTGCGCGACCGGGAGCGCAGCCCCCCACGCCGGGCTCGGGCTGCTGGCGCTCCTCCTCGGGATCAGGCGCTCGGCTGCCGGCTCGCGAGCCACGCGCGCGCGGCCTCGGGGTAGAACGCGAGGGTGACGAGGTCGTAGACCAGCCTGCCGTCGTCCGAGAGCGTCACCCGGGCGCCGTCGTCGCGGACCAGGCCCGCCGCCACCAGCCGCGCGACCACCTCGCCGAAGTCGTCGTCGACCGTCCGGCCCACCGCGTCGGCGTACTCGACCCGATCGAGCGCGCCGCCGTCGCCGAGCGTGCGCGCGACGAGCAGGGTGCGACGGTCGTCGGGGTCGAGGTCGAACCGCTCCGCGACCGGGCTCTCGCCCGCCTCGACACGCTGCAGGTATCCGCGGAACTTCTCGTCGTTGCGGGTGATCGTATGCCCGAGGTGCGACACCGCGCTCACGCCGACGCCGAGCTGGCGCCCCTCGCCGAAGCCCTCGCCGCACGGCGCGCGGTGGAACGTCGAGGCGCCCGCGTCGACGCGATCGAAGGTGTGCCAGCGCCGCTGCCGGAACCCGCGCTCGACCAGCGCGCGCTCGACCACCTCGCGCCACCGCACCAGGCGCGGCAGGTCCATCCGCTCGAGCTCGCCGAGCGCGCGGGACACCGGGGTGCGCTCGTTGAGCCGCAGGTTGTACACGCTGACCGAGTGCACGCCGCGCGAGACGACCTTGTCGACGTCGGCGACGAAGCTCGCGTGCGTCTGGCCGGGCAGCCCGTAGATCAGGTCGACGTTCACGCGCAGCCCGGAGCCGACGAGCAGATCGCACGCGTCGAGCGCCTCGGCCCCGCCGTGGCGTCGGGTGATCGTGTCGAGCACCGCCGTCTCGAGGCTCTCGATGCCCATGCTGACCCGATCGACACCGCGTGCCCGCAGCACGTCGACGTGCGCGGCAGTCACCGACTCGGGCGAGCACTCCACCGTCATCGACGCGCCCTGCGGCACGAACCGCGCGTGCACCGCGGCCAGCACGCGGTCGAGCAGGTCTGGCGGGAGCGCGGTGGGCGTGCCGCCGCCGATGTAGAGCTGCTCGAGCGGCGTGCCGGGCTCCACCCAGCGCAGCTCTGTCTCGAGGGCCGCGACGTACCGCGCCATCTCGTCCGGCCCCGAGCCGACGCGCTTCACGTAGAAGCAGAACCCGCACGCGTAGTTGCAGAACGGGACGTGCACGTAGAGCTTGTAGGGCCCCGGCGTCGGGCGCTCGCGGAGCGCGCCCGGGCTGGCGGTGAACGCAGGGGCAGACAGCGGGTAGACGTGGACCGCTTCGTAGGCCACGCGGCCGAGGCCGCCGACGGCGGTGGTGATGCGGTCGAGGTGATCGGCGGGTCGGTCGAGGGCTTGCATCGGCGGAGTGTACCGGAGGCGCGAGGGGCGGTCGCCAGGCCGGCCCCGCAGCCTACCGCACGCCCTCGACGGCCTCGCACAGACGCGCGATCGGCGCCCCACGATCGAACGCCTGGTGGCGCTCGGCGAACGCGCGCGCGGCCTCGCGCGCGTCGGATCCGAGCGCGGCGCGGATCCGCCGTCGGATCTCGCCGGGCGGTGGATTGAACGACAGCCCGGTCGCGAGCCCCGCCGCCTCGGCCCGCTGCGCGTTCAGGCCCTGCTCGGCGTACATCGGCGGCACGAGCACCGGGGTGCCCGCCAGCAGGAAGGCCGCGCCGGTGCCCGCCATCGAGTGACACACACCGAGCGCGCACGCCCCGAGGACGTCACCCATGCGAACCGGCGCCTCCGAGAACGTGACGCCAGCGGCGGTGAGCGCCGCGGTGTGCCGCGGATCGAGGTCCGGGACGTGCGCGAGCACGGCGAGCCCCTGCCTGGCGAGCGCGTCGAGCAGCGTCACCGTCGCGGGGTGCCGGCCGCTGAGGTAGGCGAACACCCGCTCGCCGTCCACGTCCGGCCAGCGCGCCGGCACACCGCGGTCGGTGAACAGGATCGGCCCGACGTAGTCCCGCCCGGGCGCCGCCGGGTAGTGCGCGAGCTCGGGGAAGGTCCGCACGAGCGTCACATCGGCGTCCAGCAGCCCGGCGAGCGTCGGGGGTGGGGCGATCCGCGCCCGCTTGCAGCCCGCGCGCACCACCGCCATCGCCGCGTCGTCCGCAGCGCATCGGTCGGCCTCGGTCCAGCCATCGCCGATGCCTGGCAGCGGGCTCGTCCCGGGCGGCGCCGCCCAGCCCGAGTCGAAGCACACGCGCCGCAGCGGCGTGTTGCGCGTCGCGAGCAGCGCCATCGGGGCTGCGTCGAACACCATCGCGTCCGGCCGGATCGCGTCGAGCAGCGCACGCCAGGCGCGCAGTCCGTTCGCGAGGAGATCGCCATCGGCGAACACGCTCGCGCTCAGCACGTCCGCCCACGTACGGGGCGGGCGAGGCATCGGGCGGCGGGGCAGGCTCGGGCCGTGCACCACGAGCGCCGTCTCGGGCTCGACGAACGCGTGCACGCGCTTCAGGTCCGGCACCGCCAGCCACACCTCGTGCCCCCGCGCCGCCAGCGCCCGCGCCGCGGTCGAAAGCGACGCGAGGTGCCCCATGTTCCCACCGAGCTCCCAGGTCAGCAGCACCCGCACATCGCCCCCACCGCCCCCCGCCTATCACGAACCACCCGAGCGGAGTGGCTTGCAACCGCACCGATACAATGCGCTATCGTGCTTTCATGCGACACTTTGGGATCTTCCTGCTGCTGGCGACGGGCTGTACCGCCGGCCTCGATCACGACCTGCCGCTCCAGGAGGCCCTCGAGGGGCTCGTCGGACGGTGGACGCGGGCTGATGCGGGCGGGATCGCGGTGGTCGTGGATCGCGGCGGCGAGACCATCGCGCGCGTGAACCTCGGGAAGGCCGACCGCGAGGCCGGCACCCCGTTCACGACCCGCACGCCCTCCTACGTCGCGTCCCTGACCAAGCCGATCACGGCCCTGGTCGTGCTCGGGCTGCACGTGGACGGGACGCTCTCCCTCGACGCGCCGCTGGCCGACCATCTGCCCGACCTCCCCGCACCGCTGGGCGCGGTGACCGCGCGCCAGATCCTCACGCACGCGAGCGGCGTGCCCGACTGGATCGGCCTCGCTGGCGGGCGAACCCAGTGTCTGGACGAGATCGCGGGCACCACGGACGACGACGTCGTGGCGCTGCTCACGGCGCACGGCGGGCTCGACTTCCCGCCCGACACCGACGCCCGATACAGCAACGGCGGCTACGTGCTGCTCTCGCGCCTCGCGCAGGCCGCCTCGGAGCAGTCGATGCCCGCGCTGGTGCAGGCGCGGATCGCCGCGCCGCTCGGGCTCGAGACCACCTGGGTGATCCACCAGGAGACTCCAGACCCACTCCCCCGCGCGATCGGGACGAAGCGCAGCGGCGCGCTGTGCGACTATGCGCTGTGGACCACGGGTGCCGGCGGGATCGTCGCGTCGGTCGACGATCTCGTGGTGATCAGCCGCGCGGTCGCCGACGGCGACCTCCTGCCCGATGACCTGCGCGACGAGGCGCTCGCTCCGCTCGGACCGCCGCTCTCGCCGTCCGCGTCCGGCCACGGGCTCGGTTGGTTCGTCGGCGACCGCGCGCAGGGCGAGGTCGCCTGGCACACCGGAAACTTCGGCGGCTTCGCGAACACCTGGCTGATCGCGCCCGAGGCCGACCTCACGATTGCTGCGCTCTCCAACGGCAGCACCCGTCAGGTCAACGACCTCGCCGAGCTGATCCTCGCCCACCCCGACCTGCGCTGATCTCGGCCGCTAAACGATAGGGGTGTCGGGTAGACCGGGCCATCGCTGACCCGGCCCCCCTATAGATCCGG
>CAYQSE010000280.1:0-6780 GCA_964419905.1 uncultured Enterobacteriaceae bacterium | reverse complement strand
TCGAGGGCCCTACCGTGGGGCCGCAGCCGCGATTTTCCGCCGCAGCACGTCGCGTGTCCGGGCTTCGCCAACCCGCGCGGGCTCGACCAGATCCGTCATCGCGCGCAGGGCGCCCGCCCGTTGGCCGACGCGCTCGGAGGCCCGCAGCGCGTGGTCGAACGCGGTGTGCACCTCGGACCCGTCGAGCTCGTATCCCCAGCCCTCGCACAGCCACCGCAGCGCGGTGAGCGCCGCCTGCAGCGCGAACTGCGGCTCGTGTTGCTCGAAGTCCCGCGCGGCGCGGATCAGGGTCTTCGGATCGCAGTGCGAGCGGTTGGCGAGCTGGATCGCCGTGTCGTAGAGGCCGAGCTCCTTCGCCGTGGCGAACCACTTGCCCTCCTCGCCGGGGGTGGACGCGACGAGGTCGGCCAGCAGCTTCTCTGGCGGCATGTGGGGGTAGGCCTTGGCCAGCGAGCGGTAGGTCGCGAGCCAGGTGCCGGCTCGGTGCGTCTCGAGGCCGTATCGTGCGTAGGCCTCCTCGGACCTGCCCAGGTCGCGCAGGATGCGCTCGCAGGTGCGCATGACCGCGGCGTGATCGTTAGGGCCGGTGCGCGACTCGGCGTAGGCGATGGCCTCGTCGGGACGGCCGAGATCGATCAGGGCCTGAACGGCGAAGCGTTGGTACGACCAGTACGGGTACGGCGCCAACTCCAACAAATCGACGACCTCCCCGGGTCGGTCGGCGGCCAGCAGGCAGGAGAGCGCCGCCGTGCCGCCGCTCAGGTAGGCCCGCTCCTGCCAGGCGCGTCGCAGCATGGGCACGAGATTGTCTGCCCAGCGGCCGGCCAGCTCGGGGGTCGCGCACAGCTCGCCCCAGCGGTCCGGGAGCTGGTCGAGGTAGCCGTAGCCGTCGTTCATCGCCGCTTCCCACAGCCGATCGAGCCACGCCGCGCGCCGAGCCGGATCGGCGGGCGCCCGGGCGATCACCTCCACCACGGCGTCGAGGGCCTTGCGCACCGCGTTGCCGAGCGAGCCCGTGGAGCTGTCGATGTCCTGGATGGCGGGGACGACGCGCTCGATGAACCGGACGGCCCCGTCCGCGGCGAGCAGGGGATCTTGCTTGCGGACGGACCGGATCTCGCGGACCGCTTCGCCGATCCGCTGGCTGGCCAGCTTGGAGCCCTTCCACCCGAAGGCGCGAGCGCGGAAGCGTGCGGGGAAGGTCCAGGTGTGGTCAGCCATCGCGAGTCTCCAAGGCGTCGATACGCTGGCGCAGCGCGGCTGCCTGGGCACGAGCGGGCTGCGTCCCGTGGGCGAGCAGCACGTCGACGAGTCGTCGGAGCAGGTCTATCGTGACGGTCGGGTGTGTGGCTTCGAGCGCGTCGGCGATCGCCAGATTGCGCGTGTCGACGGTGCGCACCGCCACCCGAGGTGCTCGGTGACCGTTGCCCGTCGCGGATCCCACGACCGGTGAGGGCCACCGGCCTCCGTAGGTGGCCTTCGACGCGCACGGGTTGTCGTCGCCGCTCAACCCGCTTGCGTCAGCTTGTCCAGTCGCTGCAGCAGGCTCGGCTTGCGGCCGTGGGCGACTCGGAGCGCGTGCAGACGTGCCTCCCAGCCCGCGCGGTCGCCGCGGCGGTCCGCGAGGTCGCGGAGGTCGGCCAGGAGCACCGTGGCCTCGTCGTAGGCCTTCGGCTTGAGCGTGGCGATCAGCGCGTCGATCTTTCGCCACAGCGAGGGCTCGCTGCCCTCGAGCAGGTCCAGGTGTCGTCGACGCGCTGCGGCCCGTCGCTCGGCCTCTTCCTTGCGTTGCACGGCGCGCTCCCGCTCCAGGCGACGCCGGCGCTCCTCCGCATGGGCTTCGGCTCGCTGGAGGAGGGCTCCAGCCGTGCGCGGCTCCGCTCCCCCCGTGGTTCGCGGTCCACGGTCCCCTCTCAGGCGACGGTGCAGCTCCCAGCCGACGCGCACCCCGTCGCCGTCGAGGACCCGGAGGAGCCAGCGGTCCTTCTCGGCGCTGTCGATCGAACCCAACCAGGCCAGCACTGCGGCCTGGGAAGGCGCGGTGGCCTGGAGGGGCGCACTCGCCTCGGCCGCTACCGCCAGGAGGTCGGGGTCGACCTCCATGAACTCGACGAAGGCCTCATGCGCCGCGTCCAGCGTGCCGAGCCCGGGGGGAACCGGTGGCTCCACGTCATCGTCGTCTAGGTGACCGCGCTGCAGGTCCACGAGCCAGGCCAGGTACAGGCAGCGGAGGTCGCCGACGGCGAGGGCGTCCCGGAGCGGAAGGAGCGACCCCAGCCACGCTTCTCCGTCCATCCACTCGCCAGGATCTTCGTCCTCGAGGAGGAAGTGGACACAGCAATGGGGCCCATCGTCCTGCGACGAGAACAGCGCCACCTGGTAGGGCGCCCGATCGTCCGCTGGAATCGCCCCCTGTGGCAGCCGGAAGGCCAGCCAGCGCGTGCCCCAGTTCGTCACGTGCAGCAGGGCGTCGAACCAGCGGGCCAGCATCTTGGCGGGGTCCGCCTTGAGGTTGCCCCACGCGTAGGTGTTGGTGAAGCGGGTCGCGGTGATGGTGGCTCGGCTGGAGATCGCGCGGAGGTCGCGCTGAGCCTGGTCGTCGAGTGGGTGGTCGACGGCGCGGAGCTCGTAGTACTGGTATTCGCTCATGGTGGTCGCAACCTCACTGCCTCACGAATGGACCCGCGCGTGCTGCCGACATCGCCTCGATGTCGGGGAACCCCGTCAGGAGCACGACGTCCGGTTGGTGGTTCGCATATCCCTCGAACGCGCACTCAGGCCAGTAGCGCGGGTTCTCGCCGTACTTCATCCGCAGCGGGTAGACCTTCCGCAGGTGCTCGGCCGCGCGTGTGCTTCTTCGGGCATCACCACACGCGGGTCGACGCCCAGGTCGCGGGCGTGCCGTGCGTCGGCCTCAACAAGGGCCCCTACCCGGGCTGCCTCCTGGCCATTGAGATGAAGCCCGGCGAGCGCGCGTGGCGGGTCCTCGGTGAGTGGCCGCCAAAGCCCTCTCGCGGGTAGGGTCGCTCCCACCTCGCCGTGAAGAGAAGCGATCGCTTCGCACGGTTGACCCAAAAGAAGCGATCGCTTATCGTTGCCCGAGCGTGCGAAACGATCGCTTCCTTGGAGCGCCATGACCCGCACGACCCGCACGACCGGCACCTACGAGCGCAGCACCGTCGCCGGGGAGTCGGTCGAGGCCTTCATTCCCGATCCTCTGCCGCCCAAGGAGCCGCCGCTCGACCTCGGTGGTCACCTCGCGCCCCTGCTCGCTGGGGCGAACGAGAGCATCCGCCTGCTCGAGTTGGCCGGTGACCTCGTCCCCTCCATCGAGTGGTTCGTCTACGCGTTCGTGCGCAAGGAGGCCGTGCTCTCCGCGCAGATCGAGGGCACGCAGGCGACCCTGATGGACCTGCTCGAGGTGGAGGCCTCCGGCGAGACTCCGGTCGACGCCGATGTCGAGGAGGTGTGCGGTTACGTCGACGCCCTCGACTTCGCATGGGATCACCTCGGGCGCGCGGATGGCCTGCCGCTCTCGATGCGCCTCCTCTCTGAGACCCACGCGCGGCTGCTCAGGGGCGCCCGCGGCGCGCAGAGACAGCCCGGCGAGGTGCGGCGCTCGCAGAACTGGATCGGCGGGACACGACCCGGCAACGCCGCGTTCGTTCCGCCGCCCCCGCATCGACTCGGCGAGCTGCTCAGCGAGCTCGAGCGAGCCATCCACGACGACAGCGACCTCCCGCCGCTCGTGCGCGTGGGGCTCCTCCACGTGCAGTTCGAGACGCTGCACCCGTACCTCGACGGAAACGGGAGGCTCGGGCGCCTCGTCATCACGCTCCTGCTCCGGCACTGGGGTCTGCTCACGCGACCGTTGCTCTACCTGAGCCTGTTTCTCAAGATGCATCGCCAGGAGTACTACCGGCGGCTGAGCGCGGTCCGCGAAGACGGCGACTGGGAAGGGTGGCTCGCGTTCTTCCTCGAAGGCGTAGCGACCGTCGCAGACGAGGCGGTCGCCACCGCGCGCCGGATCCACGTCATCGTCGGCGAGAACCGCGATCGGCTGCTCGCGCGCGACGACGCGACCGTGTTCAGCCTGCGGCTCTTCGAGCTCCTGCCAGAGCACCCGATCCTCACCGTCAACCGGGTCATCGAGCTCCTCGACTGTTCGCGCCCCGCGGCGGGAAAGGCGGTGCGGGTGCTCGAGGCTGCGGGGATCGTGCGTCCGCTCGACGAGCGCAAGAAGAACAGGACCGTCGTGTTCGAAGACTACCTCGCGCACCTGCGGCAGGGGACGGAGCTCAGCGCGTGACGTCGAAGGTGATCATCGGCGACGACTGGGTCGCCCGTCTCGGGCCGCCGAGGCCGCTGCACTTCACGCAGGCCGACGCGGCCCGCGACTTGCCCGCGCATGTCCGCGCCGGGAGCGGGCTCCGCCGCTGGGGCGAGCGGATCGTCGTCGTGCAGGACGACGTGAACGCGTTGGCCTTGCTCGACGAGCGAGCCGGCACCGTGGCGCCGCTCGTGCTGCCCGCGGGTGCAGGCGGACGGCGGCAGTTCAGCGAAGCGCGGGGCAACAAGGCCGCCAAGATGGACCTCGAGGCGTGCGTGGTGCTCCCGGACGGGCGCCTGCTCGCCATCGGCTCCGGCTCGACCTCCGCGCGCGAGCACGTGGTGGTCGTCGGCGCAGACCACGATGTGCGCGTCATCGATGCGGCGCCGCTCTTCGAGCATCTGAGGTCGCGACGCGACTTCGCCGGCTCGGAGCTCAACCTCGAAGGCGCCGTGGTGGTCGGCGGCCTGCTCCGCCTGTTCCAGCGGGGCAACGGCGCCTTCGTCGACGGACGGGCGCCGAGCAACGCGGTAGGCGACCTCGAGCTCGACGTATTCCTCGCGTGGCTCGACCACGGCGCTGCGCCACCGCAGCTCGCCTCCGTCACGCGCGTGGACCTTGGCCATGTGCGTGGCGTGCCGTTCGGCTTCACCGACGCGAGCGCGCTCCCCGGCGGTCGCGTCGTGTTCCTCGCCGGGGCCGAGGACTCCCCCGACACCTACCGCGACGGGGACGTGCTCGGCGCGCGGGTCGGGCTCCTCGATGGCGACCGCGTCATCCTCTGCGAGATCCTCGATGAAGCCGGTCGGCCGACCTCGCTCAAGCTCGAGGGCGTGGACTTCGTACGGTTCTCCTCGTCGGGCGGGGTCGAGCTCGCGGTCGTCGCGGACATGGACGATCCCGACGTGCCCGCGGTGATCGCTTCGCTGCGTTGGGGACCGTCGTGACGTCGAATGCCTGGTGCCAGACCCTCGGCATCGCCCCGCCGAAGCTCGAGGCCATCGCGGGCCATCGCGAGGCGAACACGTTCGCGCTCCTGCTCGTGGCGTTGCTCGAGCGCGGCGAGCCGATGACGCTGGCCGAGGTGGCCGCCCGCTTCGACGAGGCCGGCATCGCGGAGCGCTCGCGCGCGCTGCTCTCGCTGCAGCGCTGCAAGCCGGGGCGGCCGCCGGTCTACCGCGAGGGCGACCTCTACCACCTCGACCCGCACGACGACGAGCTCGACCTCTGGGTGTTCCGGCTCGGGCTACGCCCACCGAAGGTCGCTCGGCCTGAGCCGAAGGAAATCGAGGTCGCGCCGGTCCCCGAGCTCAACACCGCGCTCAGTGTCAGCGAGCTGGACGAGGCGTGGAAGGACGCGAGCCTCTTCAGCTGGTCGGCCCAGCGCCTGGCGGTCGCGGTGCTCGACGCCCATGGCGGGCCGCTCGCGCCCGCCGAGGTCGTGGCGGCCGCCGCCGCGCGCACGAAGTGGCATGCCCTCGAGGAGGACGCCGCGAAGTTCAAGCGTCGCGGCAGCGCCGTCGAGGTGCTCGCGGACGGCCGCTGGGCGATCGCCGCGGACGCGGACCCCACCGTGAAGCAGGCGCGGTCAGCCGTCCGCGACAGGGTCGCCGTCGCCCGGCGGCACGCGGCGATGCGCACCGACCCTGCCGTCGTCGAGCAGCGGCGCGCGGAGCAGGAGAAGAAGCGCGCCGCACACGGCGCCGAGCTCGCGAGCCTCTCGCGCGCGCTGCTCGTCGCGTTCCCGCCGGCCCGGCCCGAGGCGGTGGCGCTCCTCGATGTCGGCGAGCACGAGATCACGACCTTCGTCGGCGACGAGCTCTCGTCGCTGCCTTCGCGGCTCGCCGCGTACGGCATCCTCGGCGCAGTCGACGTGCGCGGGCTCTTGCGCACGCTCGGCTTCGAGCCTGGCGAGCGCCGGCTCGCCGAGCTCGGGCCGCCGCAGAAGACCAAGAAGCTCAACCAGCGCGGACGCACGCTGAAGATCACGACCGCGCTGCTCGTGCAGGGCTCGTGCGGCATCTCCAAGCCCTTCGGCGACGACAAGAAGCTCGCCGAGTACCTGGCCCAGGGTGACGAGACCAAGCTGCGTCGCCGGCTCGAAGCCGACGTGAAGTCGCTCTACGCGCTCTACGAGTACGGCCGCCTCCACGGCGCGGTGCGCCTTCGCTGGGGCTTCCTCGACGAATGCATCCCCGCGCCGTGGGTCCACCGCGACGAGCCGATGCTCCACGACCTGAAGCGGTCCGCGCTGACGTTGAACGTGCCGCTCGAGGTCGTGGTCGGCACCGCGCCGGGGTGGGGCGAGCCCTGGTCGCGCGTCCGCCTCGCGCACGTCGAGCAGGACGACAGCGGCTGGCGGACGTGGCTCATCGACGATGACGGATTCCCGATCGACGAGGACGAGGTGCAGCGCGCAAGGCTTCCGGTGGCGCTCCACTGACGCGCGC
>CAYQSE010000279.1:0-6791 GCA_964419905.1 uncultured Enterobacteriaceae bacterium | reverse complement strand
GAATGCCCCAGCCGGCGAAAGCCGAGGTTGCGCGGGCCTGGATCGGCGTCCTAGGCGTCCAGCTCGACGTAGTACGCGAAGTTCTTCAGGTACCGCGTCTCGGGGATGCCGGGGACGACGGGGTGATCCGCGCACTGCTCGCCGCGGCGCACGAGCCGCAGGCGGCGCCCGGTCATCCGCGCGGCCTCGTGGATCGCCTCCTCGAACTTCTCTTCGAGCACGTGGAAGCTGCACGAGGACGCGAACAGGAACCCACCGGGCTCGACGAGCGACAGCGCGAGCGCGTTGACGTCGCGGTAGCCCTTGAGCGCCATCGGGATCGCCTTGCGCGCCTTCGCGAACGCGGGCGGGTCGACGACGACGGCGCCGAAGCGCTGGCCTGCGGCGACGAGGTGCTCGAGCGCCTGCTTGCCCTCGGACTGGAGCACGACGAGGCGGTCGGACACGCCGTTGAGGCGGCCGTTCGCCTCGGCCTGCGCGCACGCCTCCTCGGCGCGGTCCACCGCCACCGCGCGGGTCGCGCCGCCGACGAGCGCGTGCAGCGCCCACGCGCCATTGTGGCTGTACAGGTCGAGCACGCTGCGGCCGGCGCACAGGCTCGCGGCGAACCGCCGGTTCTCGGCCTGGTCGTAGAAGTGACCGGTCTTCTGCCCGGCGAGCGGGGCGACCTCGAACTTCACGCCGTACTCGTCGATTGTCACCGCGTCGGGGATCTCGCCCCACCACGGGCCGCGCTCCATCGCGAGCCCCTCGAGCTCGCGGCTGCGGGAGTCGTTGCGGAGCACGACGCCGCGCGGCGCGAGGACGTCCTCGATCGCCCGGCGGATCAGATCGCGGCGCGTCTCGAGGCCGAGCGTGGTGATCTGCACGGCGAGGATGTCGTCGTAGCGGTCGATCACCAGGCCGGGCAGCCCGTCGCCCTCGGCGTGCACGAGCCGCAGCGAGCCGCGGCCGGGCAGCGCTGCGGCGCGATACGCGAGCGCCTGCCGCAGCTTGTGCGCGAAGAAGCCGTGGTGGTCGATCTCCTCGCGGCGGTTGCGCGTGAGCAGGCGCACCGCGATGAGGCTGTTCGGGTTCGCGTAGCCGCGGCCGATGAACGCGCCCTTCGCGTCGACCACGTCGACCGTGCCGCCTGGCGGAAGGTCGCGGACCGGCGAAGACAGCTCGTTGGAGAACACCCAGGGGTGCCCGGAGCGGGGGCGCTTGTCGCGGCCGCGGTCCAGCGTGACGACGGGATGGGACATGCCGGCCGGTGTAACGCGGGCGCCTCGCACTCGGGCGTGGGATGATGCACCCTAGCCGACACCGAGGATTCGATGCCCGACGCCCCCCTGGTCCCGCTCACCCACACCGACGACGAGGGCAACGCCCGCATGGTGGACGTGGGCGCCAAGCCGATCACCGAGCGGATCGCGGTCGCCGAGGGGAACATCCGGCTCTCGGCCGAGGCGATGCGCGCGGTGGTCGAGCGCACGGCGAAGAAGGGCGACGTGCTCGCGATCGCCCAGATCGCGGGTATCCAGGGGGCGAAGCGGGCGTCCGACTTGATCCCGCTGTGCCACCCGCTGCCGCTCTCGCGCGTCGACGTCCACCTCGCGGCGCGGCCCGAGCAGGGCGTGGTCGTGTGCACAGCGACCGCGGCGGCCCACTGGCGCACGGGCGTCGAGATGGAGGCGCTCGCCGCGGTCAGCGCGGCGCTGCTCACGGTCTACGACATGCTCAAGGCGATCGATCGCGGCATGGCCATCGAGCGAATCCAGCTGGTCGAGAAGCGCGGAGGACGCACCGGCGCATGGGTCCGAGGCGACGGACCATGAAGCGGTGGACGGTCCGCGACCTGTATCGGCGCCTCACCTCGGACGACGGGCGGTGGCAGAACCTGGGCCTGCCCCGCGCGGTCTACCGCTGGGCGATCGTGTTCTACAAGGAGCTACAGCGCGACAAGGCGTTCATCCGCGCCGCGGGGCTGTGCTACCTGACGCTGATCGCGCTGGTGCCGCTGCTGTTGCTGATCTTCGGCGTGCTCGGCGCGACGGGTCTGCTCGCCCCGAACCAGGGTCTGGTCGAGGACCTGTTGTTTCGGACGGTCCTGGGCGATGTTCCCGGGGTGAAGGACTTCCTGCTCCCCGGGCTGCTCGAGGTCGACCTGGCGGCGCTCGGCGTCGTGGGCGTCCTCGGCCTGCTCTTCGTCAGCGGGCGCCTCTACCTCACAGTGGAGCTGGCCTACAACGACATCTACGGTGTGCGCGTCGAGCGGCCGCTCTCGACGCGGATGATGAACTTCTACTTCACGCTGACGGCGCTACCCATTGCGATCGCGACCGCGGTGTTCGGCACGCAGGAGTGGCTGCCGATCCAGGGCGTGAGCCGCGTGGCGACACCGCTGGTGATGTTCGCGCTGCTCCTCGCCGCGCTCAAGCTGTTCCCGTGTCGTCCGGTGACCTGGCGTGCGGCGCTGATCGGCGCGACGGTCTCTGCGGTGCTGCTCGAGCTCGGCGGACGGCTGTTTCCGCTCTACATCCGACTGTTCGCCTCCGATGACCCGCTGCGGATCGTGTACGGCTCGCTCGGGCTGATCCCGGTGTTCCTGCTGTGGCTGTACATGTTGTGGGTGTTTGTGCTGCTGGGCGTCGAGGTGGCCTACGTGGTGCAGCACTTCCGATCGCTCGCGGCCGCCGAGGACGCGCTTGCCGAGGCGGACACGCGCGTGATCGTGGTGCCGCCGCCGAGTCTGCCGTTCGAGGTCCTGATCCTCGTCGGTGAGCGGTTCGGGCGGGGTGCCGGCCCGATGCCGTTCGAGGAGCTGATCGCGCGAACCCACGTGATCCACAAGGAGCTCCGCGGGGTGGTCGCGGTGCTCGAGGCCAGCGGCTACCTGCTCACCACCGACCACGGATGGGCGCTGTCGCGTCCGCCGGAGCAGATCGCGCTGCGCGAGGTGCTCGACGCGTGGCGGGAGCTGACCTGGCTGCGCGGCGTGCAGTCCGATCGGGTCGGTGACGCATTCGTCGAGGCGATCGCCGAGCGGCTGGCCGGGACGCTCTCGGACGCAATCCGGGAGTACTTTCCCGAGCAGGAAGCGGCCTCGCGCTGAGCACGTGGCTCACTCGGTCGTGTCGTCCTCCGGCAGCGGAGGGATCGACGCGGGCGCCCAGTCCACCGGCAGCGAGGGGGTCTCGCCCGGACCCGCGAGCGCGAAGGCGCGGTGGATGCGGAGGGTCGCGAACTTGCGGCTCGTCTTGCCGCGCGCTTCGAGATCCATGCGCCCCGCGGCGACCCGCCCCGCGGCGACGTCGACCTGCCACGCCGCGGTGCCCTTCAGCCCCGACAGTCCATCGTCGGCGCTCAGTGCGGCGTCGACCGACGCGCGCGTGATCTGCGCGGAGAGCTTCGCGTGATCGCCGTCGAAGCCCTCGAGGCGCACCTCGAGGCGCACGTCGTGCGCGCCCCACTCGCCGACGTCGATGGAGAGCTCGCGCGTCCAGGTCTGCCCGGGTCGGTAGAGGTCGGCCGCGGCCCAGCCGGCGAGGTCGACCGCAGCGCTCTGCGCAAACCAGCCCAGCTCTTCGTGGAGTGCCGCCGTCGCGGCGTCGTCGAGCGCGCCGCGCACCTCGAGGCGCTTCTCGGTGCGGCGGGTGGTGAACTCCTCGAGGTTTGCTTCTGCGGTGGTCGAGGTGGCCCTCGCAGCCACACCCTCCAACCGCACGTGCAGGTCGAGTCCCAGCACCGGGGCGAGGAGGTCGACCCACGGGGGGCCGTCGTCGATCACGTGAACGCCGGGCCCCTGTGCGTCGGGGGGGAGGGTCACGATCTGGTCATGCTCGCCGATGCGTCGCTGCACGCGCGCGGCGTCGAGGCGCTGGGTCCAGATCGCCGTCTCGCCGGGGACGCGCACGTCGCCGCTCGGGGTGATCGTCCACGTCAGGTCGGTGCGCAGGATGTCGACGGACTGCCCGGTCCCTTCACGGTCGATGCGCTCGGCCTGGTACAGCGTGAGCACCTCGCCCGAGGCGAGCGTCCACGCGAAGTCCTCGGAGCGCGTCCATTCCTGGATGTCTTCCTTGAACATGAACCAGCCGGCGACGCCGGCCCCGACCACGAACGCCGCGATCATGGCCAGCGGCAGCTTCGAGCGTTGGGACTGGAGCGCTTCGACGGTCTCGGCCATGCGTGTTCCTCGATGCGCGCAGCCTACGCGCTGGCGGGCCACTCCGACAAGCCGGGGACCGCTGCGGCGCGCGCGCGGCGGTCCCACGTTACGGGGGCGAGACAAGGAGAGGTCATGGCGATCCTGGATATCGTGACCGCGCCGCACCCTGTGCTCGAGGCCGAGGCCCGCGAGGTGCGCGACGACGAGTTCGGGCCGGCGCTCGAGGCGCTGTGCTCGGACATGGCCGAGACGATGTACGCGGCTCCGGGCGTCGGGCTGGCCGCGCCGCAGATCGGCGACTCGCGTCGCATCGTGGTGATCGACTCGGGCGAGGAAGGCCGCGGCAAGAAGCTGCTCAAGCTGGTGAATCCCACGCTCGTCGAGTGGTCGCGCGAGACGATCGACTGGGACGAGACGTGCCTGTCGGTGCCAGAGCTCGAGGTGACGGTGAAGCGGCACCAACGGGTGAAGCTCGCGTGGCGCGAGCCGAACGGCACGCCGCGCACCGAGTGGTTCGAGGACTACGAGGCCGTCATCGTGCAGCACGAGCTGGACCACCTGATCGGCACGGTGCTGCTCGATCGGGTCAGCCGGTTCCGTCGCGGCCGCTACCTGGCGCGGGCGAAGAAGCGCCAGCGCGTGCTCGCGCGCTGAGCGGGGGGGCCTTGCGCGTCATCTTCATGGGGACCCCCGAGTTCGCCGTGCCGTGCCTCGACGCCGTGGTCGACGCCGGGCACCAGGTGGTGCTCGTGGTCAGCCAGCCCGACAAGCCGCAGGGCCGCGGGCAGCGCCTCGCGTCGCCGCCCGTCGTGGCGCGGGCCCGTGCGCTCGGGCTGCCCGTGGCACAGCCCCGCGCGCTGCGCTCGGGCCCGTTCCCCGAGCGCTTCGTCGGGCTGGACGCCGACGTGGGCGTCGTCGTCGCCTACGGTCGCATCCTGCCCGCGGCGCTGCTCGACGCCCCCCGCTACGGCTGCGTGAACGTGCACGCGTCGCTGCTCCCCCGGTGGCGGGGCGCGGCGCCGATCCAGGCGGCGATCCTCGCGGGCGACGCGGTGAGCGGCGTGTGCACCCAGCGGATGGAGGAGACGCTCGACACGGGCCCGATCTACGTCGAGCGCGCGCTCCCGCTCGATGCGCGCGAGACGGCCGGTAGCCTGCACGACAAGCTGTCGTTGCTCGGCGCAGAGGCGCTCACCGCGACGCTGGCGGCGATTACGGCCACGACGCCGCGCCCGCAGGACGACGCCGCGGCCACCTACGCCGGCAAGATCGAGCGCGACGGTGGGCGCGTCGATCTGGGCGGCGACGCGGTGGCGATCGACCGGCAGATCCGCGCGATGACGCCGTGGCCCGGCGGCTGGCTCCCGGGCGCGGCGGGCGCCCTGAAGCTGCTCGAAGCGGCCCCCGTCGACGGCGACGGCGCCCCGGGCGTGGTGCTGTCGACCGATCCGCTGGTGGTGGCGTGCGGCCACGGTGCGCTGCGCCTCGACCGCGTGCAGGCGCCCGGCCGCAAGGCGGTCTCGGGCGCGGACTTCGCGAACGGCGCGCGGTTGGTCGAAGGCCAGCCGGTGTGGCCCCAGGAGACCTGATGGCGATCGTGGCCCCCTCGATCCTCGCTGCGGACTTCGGCAGGCTCTCCGAAGAGATCCGCGACGTCCATGCGCTCGGCGCGGAGTGGATCCACTGCGACGTGATGGACGGCCGGTTCGTGCCGAACCTGACGTTTGGGATGCCGGTGGTCGCCGCCGCGCGCGCCGCCGTCCCCGACGCGGTGATCGACTGCCACCTGATGATGGTCGAGCCCGAGCGCTACCTCGAGGACTTCCGCCGCGCGGGCGCCGACGTGATCACGGTGCATGCCGAGGCCTGTACGCACCTGCACCGGACGCTGCAGGTGATCCGCGCGCTCGGCGCGAGGGCGGGCGTGTCGCTGAACCCGCACACGCCCCCCGAGGTCCTCGAGTACGTGCTCGACGACGTCGATCTCGTGCTGGTGATGTCGGTCAACCCCGGCTTCGGCGGGCAGTCGTTGATCCCCGGCGCGTTCGACAAGCTCGCCCGGCTGCGGGGCATGATCGACGCCCGCGGGCTGGCCACGCTGCTCGAGGTCGACGGCGGCGTGAAGCCCGACAACGCGCGCTTGTTCACCGAGGCCGGCGCCGACGTGCTCGTCTCGGGCTCCGGCGTGTTCGGGGCGGCCGACCGGGCCGCCGCGATCGCCGCGCTCCGCGCCGCTTGAGCCGCGCAGCGTCCCGATGTTTCACGTGGAACAGCGCGGCCTGCCCCGATCGCGCCTTGACGACGCCCGACCCGGGGGCTAACAGAGCCCGTCCGTCGGGGTATGGCGCAGCCTGGTAGCGCGCCTGCTTCGGGAGCAGGAGGCCGCAGGTTCGAATCCTGCTACCCCGACCACCATTCAGGGCCCGTTGAATCGCTCGATTCAACGGGCCTTTCTGGTCTATCGCGCGGACCCGTGGGCCTGGCCGGCCCACGGCATGTCAGGCCGGCAGGCCCGCGGGGCCATGGCGCTGGTGCTGCGCCCCGGACGTGGGTCGGCCGTCCCGGCCGACCGCCTCAACGCTCGGGAGGCCGGCCGAGACGGCCGGCCCACGTGCTTTCGGCTGTCGAGACGTGGGTCGGC
>CAYQSE010000278.1:0-6793 GCA_964419905.1 uncultured Enterobacteriaceae bacterium | reverse complement strand
TTCAGCAGGCGCCTTGGCCGCTGGTGGTTGACGGTCGGGTGGGACGCCCGACCCACGTCCTTTCAGCAGGCGCCTTGGCCTCCGTGGGCCGGCCGTCCCGGCCGGCCGCAGCGCACGTCTCACGATCGCGGAGCGAAGCGCCTCAGGCGAAGCGCGAGAAGTCCGGCTTGCGCTTCTCGAGGAACGCGGTGACCGCCTCGGTCACCTCAGGCCCGGCGAGGCGCTCGGAGAACGCGGCGATCTCGGCCTGCATCGTCGCCTGCAGCAGCGCGTGCTGCGGGGCGCGGAGCAGGGCGCGGCTGGCACGGAGCGCCGCGGGCGGCTTGGCGGCGAGCGCGGCGGCCTTGCTCGTCGCCACATCATCGAGCGCGCCGGGCGGCACGACCTCGTTCACCAGCCCCAGCGCCATCGCGTCGTTGGCGCTCAGCGGCTCGCCGAGCAGCAGCATCGCGGCGGCCCGCTTGTCACCGATCAGCTGCGGCAGCAGCAGGCTCGAGCCCGCCTCGGGCACCAGGCCCAGATCGACGAACGGCAGCTTGAAGCGCGCGCCGGTGGAGCAGTACACGAGATCGCAGTGCAGCAGCATCGTCGTGCCGATGCCCACCGCGAGCCCGTCGACGGCGGCGACGAGTGGCTTGGTGGCGCGCGTGAGCGCGTCCAGGAACGCGAGGATGGCGGGCAGCCCCTCGCTCGGGTTCAGGAACGCGTTGAGGTCGTTGCCCGCGGTGAAGCAGCCCTCCGAGCCCGAGAACAGCACGCACCGGACCTCGGTGTCCTCCTCGGCGCGGCGCAGCGCCGCCGTGGCGGCCTCGTACATGTCGAGGGTGAGCGCGTTCTTCTTCTCGGGGCGGTCGAAGCGGATGCGCAAAACGCGATCGATCAGCTGGACGTGGACGTGTGCGGACATGGGCTCTCCGGGAGTCCGGCGGCATAACCGACCGCCGGCCGCCCAGCGCATCCCCAACCGAACGCGTACCCGACGGATCGGAACGCCTGGTACAGACTCACCTCGCCGATCAGGCCGAACGCGACGCGCGGGTGATCGCGGGCTAGCCACCCGCCGGGCTGGCAGGGCGTGGCCGACGAGGGCTGGGCGTTCGACCGCCGCCCGGGGTCACCCAGGCGAGCGAACCGGGCGAACGACCACCCCGGCAACCGCCAGAAAGTGACGCTCGTTTGCGGTCACGATCTCGAGACGATGGCGCAGTGCCGTCGCAGCGATCATCGCGTCGGCGTCGCCGATCGGCGTTCCCGCATCCATGAGCGCCGCGCGCACGCGCCCCTATTCGCGGGCGCATTCCAGATCGAAGGGCAGCGGGGCAACGCGCGGAGCCAGGAGACGAAGGCCGCATCGGGCCTTGGCCGGAGCGCTTCGGACAGCGCGCTGGTGTCGAACAAGTAGGACATCGCCTACGCCAGCGTAGGAAGGTCACGGCTCGGTGTGCGGGAGGCGACGATCGGGTCCAATAGTTCGGCCAGCTCGTCGCCGTCCGCGTAGCGACCGATCATGTGATGGTCTCCCCAGACGCCACGTCGCGAAGGGCCGCGGCGCTTCAGGCTTCGGCGAGGACGAGCCGGTCGTCGTGGGCGGCCGCCGCGGCGTCGACGTCGGCGGCGGCGACGTGCCGCAGCAGGGCGTCGCGGCCGAACAGCAGCGAGAGCTCGGTGATGTCGTCGAGCACGGCGCGCGCGACGATCGGCAGCAGGCGCCTCGCCGCCGCGAGCTGCGCCCCGGAGAGCCGACTGCGCACGTAGTGGACGTGCCCCACCTCATCGACGAGGATCTGCGCGAACAGCGCCTCGATGCGGGCCAGCGCCGCGGGCTGCGCCGCGAACAGCGTCCGCGCCTTGTCGAGGAGCAGCGAGAAGATGGTCACGCCCACGATCTCGCCGCAGAACACCGCGACGTCCGACAGCGCGCTCGGCAGGTAGACCATCGCGCGGACGAGCAGGCGGGTGTGCGCTGCGGGGAGCGAGACCTCCATGTCCAGGCCGATCGTCGCCAGCGCGTCCCGCAGGATCCGGGTGTGGTAGAACTCCTCGATCTGGATGTAGGCGTGCGGGTCGTCCGCGGCGTTCGCGGCCTTCTGGTGCGCGATCGACAGCTCGACCCCGAACGCCTCGGCGCGGTTGGTCTTGGCGGTCGCGAGCGCCCACAGCGTCGCCTCGTCGAGGCCCGGCTCGGGGCGGCGCCGCGCGTGGTTCCGGTCGAACACCGCCTGATCCACCGGGGGCGCACCCTCCCACCGCACCGGCTCGGCGTCGATGGTCGCGAAGAACCGCTCGCGGACGTCGAAGCGGCGCGACGCGACGTCCGGCGTGCCGTCGCGCGCGCGCAGGTAGGCGAGGTAGGTGTCGTGGAAGCGCACCTTCTGCTCGGCGGTCATCGGCGCGAAGAGCGTGGACATGGGCACCTCCTGCGCCCTGTCGTATCGCGCGGGGCGACCGCTCGGGGGCGCGCGCTGCCCGTGCCGGATAGGGGCGTACCTCGGAGGTGTTCAGTGTTCGGACTCGTCAAGATCTTCTCGGCGTTCATCCTCGTGCTCGGGCTTGGATTCAGCGCCGGGGCCTCCGCGGCGGACGTGCAGATCAAGAAGGGGCTCGTGAGCATCGACGCGCAGCCCGTGTTCCGGTACGAAGGCCCGCTGCGGATCGAGGGATCGACGACGATGATCCACTCGGCGGTCTCTGGCGAGCCGCTGTTCACCGTGTACCACGTCGGGCACGACGGCTGGTTCCAGCTCAACCTGAAGTTCACCGGCGTCGAGGGCGAGGCCCGCCGACACTCCACGATCAGCTTCAAGGAGCTCTTCGAGAAGGTCCACGCGGCGGGGATCGTGACGCCCGAGGGCAAGGTCGACGTCGAGAAGGCGGCCGAGTTCCATCGTATGTTCGGGCGCCCCATCCCCGAGGGGTTCATGCTGGTCATCTTCTAGGCACGCCAGGAGGCCGCCTGTCCGTACCGCCCGCCCCGCCCGCCCCCGAACTGCCGGTCCCGGTGTCGTGGCTGCTCGCCGAGCACGCGACGTTGGCGCTGGGTCCGCATCGCCTCGACGCGCTCTCGCTCGGCGGCGCGTGCTACGGCCGGCCGGTCGGCGACGCGCCGGTCACCGTGCTGATGGGCGGGATCACCGCGTCGCCGTGGGCGTTCGGCGGGGCCGACGGCGGGCCGGGCGCGGGGTGGTGGCCCGCGCTGCTCGGTGACGGGCTGCTCGACCCGGCGCGCGAGACGCTGCTGTGCCCGGCGCTTCCAGGCAGCGGCACGACGTGGCGCGGCTTGGACGAGCGCAGCGAGGCGGCGGCGCGCGCGCTGCCGCGGCTCTCGGTGCTCGAGCTTGCGGATCTGGTCGCGCACTGGCTCGACGCGCTGGACGTGTCCGGTCCGGTGCGCTTCGTCGGCGCGAGCCTCGGCGGGCTGGTCGGGCTCGCGCTCGCGGTGCGTCACCCCGAGCGGGTCGACCGGCTGGTCAGCGTCTCGGCGGGGCTGCGGCCCGACGGCTGGGGCACCGGCGTGCGCCACCTGCAGCGCGAGGTCGTGCTCCAGGCGCTCCGCTCGGGCGAGGTCGACCGCGGCATGAGCCTCGCGCGCCAGATCGGGATGCTGACGTATCGAGGGCGCGAAGAGCTGGACACGCGGTTCGGCGCGCTGACGCCGGACGACGACCTGCCGCCGGTGGCCGCCTACCTCGACCACCACGGGCGCCGCTTCGCCGAGCGCTTCCACCCGAACGCGTTCCTGCTGCTCTCCGAGGCGATCGACCGCTGCAGGCTCGCGGACACCCCGACCGGCACGCGCGCGGCGCTCGCACGGATTCAGGCCGAGGTGGCCGTGGTCGGCGTGCCCGGCGATCTGCTGTTCCCGTGGGCGCTCCAACAAGAGCTGCACCGCGAGCTTCAGGCGGCGGGCGCGCGCTCGTCGCTGCACCGCCTCGAGTCGGTCTATGGGCACGACGCGTTCCTCGCCGATCAGGACCGCCTCGCCGACGTGCTGCGCGACACCGCGCCGTTCAAGGGCCGCGCGCGCGGCGCGAGCCGGGTGGTCGAGCCGGTGCGGGTGCTGCGCCTGGGCCTGATCGGCTGCGGCACGGTGGGGCAGGGGCTGCTGGCGCTCCTCGATCAGCAGCGCGACTCGCTGCGCGAGCGCTACAACGTGCGCTTCGAGGTCGCGCGGATCGCGGTGCGCGACCCCGCCGCCGCGCGCGGCCCGTTCGCCGAGGGGATCCCGCGCACGGACGACGCGCTCGCGGTGGTCTCGGACCCTGGCGTGGACGTGATCGTCGAGGTGGCGGGCGGGGCCGACGCGATGCTCCCGGTGGTCGAGGCGGCGCTCGCGGCGGGCAAGCCCGTGGTCACCGCGAACAAGGCGATGCTCGCGCGCCACCTGTCGGATCTGGCCGTGCTCGCGCACCGCACCGCGACCCCGCTCGCGTGTGAGGCGTCGGCGGCGGCCGCGCTGCCGGTGCTGCGCGCGCTCTCGCATCGCGCCGACGACGTGATCGCGCTGCTCGGCATCGTGAACGGGACGACGAACTACGTGCTCACCCGGATGGAGGGCGACGAGGAGACGCTGGACCAGGCGATCGCCGGCGCGCAGGCGCTGGGGTTCGCCGAGGCGGATCCGTCGGCGGACATCGACGGGCACGACGCGGCGGCGAAGCTGACGATCCTCGCGTACCGCAGCTTCGGGGTGCACGCGGCACCCGGGACGTTCCCGGTGCGCGGGATCCGCGGGCTGCGCCCCGAGGACGCCGATCTGGCCGGGTCGATGGGCTACCGGATCCGCCACGTCGTCGCGGCGCGCGATCACGGCGATCACCTGGAGCTCTCGGCCGAGCCGCTGCTGCTGCCCGAGTGGCACCTGCTCGCCAGTGTCGAGGAGGAGTACAACGCGGTCTACCTCCAGTGCCGGCACGCGGGCGACCTGTCGTTCTTCGGGAAGGGTGCGGGCGGCGCGCCGACGGCGACCGCCGTGCTGGGCGACCTGATCGATCTCGCGCAGGACAACACCGCGCGCTGGCCGGCGCCGCGCGCGCTCCGCATCGACGGCCCGGGTCCGCGCGCCCACTACCTGCGGGTGTCCGGGCAGGCGCACCCCTCGCTCGCGCGCCGGGTCGAGGGGCGGCTGCGCAAGGCGGGTCTGGTCGTGCGCGCGCGCGCGGCGCGGCGGGACGGGCACGCGCTGCACCTCGGCTTCCTCGTCGACGTCGCCGACGAGGCGGCGGTCCAGGCTGCCGCCGACGCGCTCGCGGGGCTCGCGCGCATCGACGACACGGTGATCCTCGGCGTGGTCGCATGAGCGTCGCGCCGTGGCTCGATCCCACGGGCTGCCCCGTCGAGCGGCCGCCGCGGGCCGAGATGGGCGAGGGGACGCGCGCGCTGCACGACGCGATCGACGCCCGGATCCGCGCGGTCGGCGCGCCGGATCTGTCGCCGGACGGGCCCACGTTGATGGGCGACCTGCTCGGCTCGGACGCGATGATCGCGTGGCAGGAGGGCAAGGCGGCGGCCACCTGGCTCGGCGAGGCGTGCTGGTCGGAGCTCCCGCCGATCTACGGGCGCTACGGCACGCGCGCGACCCAGGCGCTGATCGCCGAGGTGAAGGCGCTGCTCGGCGCGCGGGCGGCGGTGGTCACCGACTGTGGGATGCAGGCGGTCGCGCTGACGTTCGACGCGCTGCTCGAGCCGGGCGGCCACGCGATCTGCATGCGGCAGGTCTACAACAAGTCGCGCGCCTACCTCGAGCGCCTCGCGGGCCGGATCGGGGCGAAGGTGACCGTCGTGGACGACGGCGATCTCGACGCGGTGGCGGCGGCGATTCGGCCCGAGACCACGCTGATCTTCGCGGAGACGTTCACGAACCCGCTGACGCGCGCGCAGGATCCCGACGCGCTCGGCGCGCTGGTCGTGGCCGGGCGCGAGACGGCCAAGGGCCTGCGCGGCGTGCTCGACGACACGATCGCGACCGCGTGGGGGCCGCGCGCGCCGCTGCTCGCGCGTGACGGCATCGACCTGGTGGTGGGCAGCGGCACGAAGGCGCTCGGCGGGGCCGACCGCGACCTGTGGGGGTATGTCGCCGGGCGTGATCCGCGGCTCGTGAACAAGGTGATGGACCTGCAGGCGCTGCGCGGCGGCGTGCTCGGCGACGACCGCGCCGCCCGGATCGTCGCCGGGCTGCCCGAGGCGGCCGCGCGGCACGCCCGGCGGTGTGCTGCCGCGACCCGCCTCGCCGCGTTCCTCGCCGCGCACCCCCTGGTGGCGTGCGTGTGGCACCCGAGCCGGCCCGATCACCCCGACGCGGCCATCGTGGCTGCCCACTACGCGCGCCCGGGCAGCCTGCTGTCGTTCCGGGTGCGCGACGCCGACGAGGACGCGACGCGGCACCTCGCCGACGTGCTCGTCACCTGCGAGGTGCCCCGCTACGCGCTGTCGTTCGACGGCTTCGTCACGAAGGTGAACCACCACCGGACGGTCTCCGAGTACTTCACGCCGCCGCCGGTGCTGCGGCGCGGCGGGCTCGACCGCCTCGTCCGCCTCGGCGTGGGCCTGGAGGACGCCGACGACCTGATCGCGTGCGTGAACTGGGCACTTTGGCACAGCGCCGAGGTGAGCGTGGACGATCTCGCGCGCTGGCGCCGCGCCCGCGCCGACGCGCTCGGGCTCCCGCCCTCCCCGTAGGCGCATGATCCCCCACAGCTCGACCAGGGCGCGAGATCACGTGGGGCGGGCGTCTCGCCTCAGGATCCCACACATCTCGGCTGCGGCCCGAGATCACGTGGGGCGGGCGGGACGCCTG
>CAYQSE010000277.1:0-6797 GCA_964419905.1 uncultured Enterobacteriaceae bacterium | reverse complement strand
AGCCGAGATGTGATGGATCCTGAGGCGGGACGCCCGCCCCACGTGATCTCGAGCCGCAGCCGAGATGTGTGGGATCATGAGGCGGGACGCCCGCCCCACGTGATCTCGAGCCCAGCTCGAGATCACGTGGGATCAGGAGACGGGCACGGTCATGGGCAGGGGAGGAGCACCGCGCGCTACGCGCGACGGGCTCCTACTCGGTGGCGCGGCAGGTCACCGAGCCGACCGGCGCGCAGAAGTGGCGCGTGGTGTACTCGAGGCGGCTGTTCGTCGCGGTGCCGTTCGCGGCGTTGTCGGCCGAGAAGCTGGGCGGGAAGAACACGCGGATCGAGTTGTTGCCGTCGGTGCCCGCGCGGATCTTGTAGACGAGCCCGTTCTGGTCGTTGCCCTCGATGTTCATCAGGTCGGTGGGGCAGTTCGACTGGCTGCGCGCGAAGCTGAGATCCATGTGCAGCTCGTACAGACAGCCCGAGCAGTCGTCCGGCTCGTCGACGACATCCCCGAACACTTCCCAGGTCAGCCAGCACGGCTCGCCCTGCTCCCAGTCGTCGGACTGATCGGCGAGCACGTCGTTGGGGTACCAGTACCAGTACTCGAAGCCGCTGACGGTGCCGCCCGCGATGTTCAGATCGCCCGCGAAGTAGGTGGTCGCCGCCCCCATCACGTCGTCGGGGCACGAGCTGACGGTGAAGTTCGCGCACTGCTCGGCCTCTTCGAGGTCGGCCAGCACCGTTGGCGTGCCGTCGGGGTTCGTGTTGTTCGTGTCGTTGTTTCCCCCGCGATCGCAGGCTGCGGCCAGGAAGACGACGGACAGGATCAGGGCGAAGCGCATGGGGGGACCTCCACGGGCGCAGCCTACCCTGGATCGCAGGGACCGTGTGCAACCTGGGAACCGGCGTGTGATGCGAGGGTCGATGCGAGCCTTCCCGCGCTGGAGTGGATGATGAGCGACACCGCAGATCCGTGGGCCCCCGGGCTCGACGCGACGCCCGAGACGCGCGCGACCACCGCCGCCGCGCCGACTGCGCCGGGTGCCTTGCCCGACGTGGTCGAGGTGCTCACCGAGGTGCTCCAGGACGCGCGCGACAACCTCGTCGGCTACCTGCTGTCGGGCGTCGGCGTGATGGTCCTCGCGGTGGGGATCGTGGTGGCGGTGATGGTGCTGTTCATCGCCGGTGCGATCGTGCCCGCGGTGCTCACGCAGGTGCTCGGGATGCCCGCCGAGCTGGGCACGGTGCTCACGCTGCTCGCGATGCTCGCGACCTATGTGCTGGCGATCTTCGGGATCGTGCTCGTCACCGCGCCGATGAGCGCCAGCATCGCGCGCGCCGTGCTCGCACACCAGCGCGGCGAGGCGCCGCTGGGCGTCACCGCGTCGTTCTCGGATCTGTTCACCGATCTGGGTCAGGTGCTGCTGCTCACGCTGATCAGCGGCGTGCTGAGCTTCGTGGGCATGCTGTTCTGCTATGTGCCGGCGCTCCTCGTCAGCCTCGCGCTCGGCTTCGCGTTCCCGGCGATCATCGTGCATCGCAAGGGCGCCATCGCGGCGATCACGCTGTCGTTCCAGCACGTCCGCGACCACTTCCAGTGGCACCTCGGCTACTGGGGGCTCGGGCTCGCCATCCTGTTCATCGGACAGGCGATCCCGCTGGTCGGCCCGATGCTCTCGCTGCCGGTGTACTACGGCTACCAGCTCAAGATGTACACGCTCCTCTACGGAGACGGCGCGCCCGAACCTAGCGCTGCGTGACGAACGGGCCGGACTCGTTGCCGTGGCGGTCGTAGAAGTACGCGGTCATCACGTCGCCCTCGAGGCCCACCCACACGAAGCCCTCGGTGGTGTCGTCCTCGAACGCGGTGGGGTTGCCGCTGTGGCGGAAGTCGGTGGTCTTGCCGCCGGCGCCGGAGACGACGAACGTGGTGGAGCAGCCGGGCTTCTTGCCGAGCCACTGGCGGTTGTGGTCGTGGCCTGCGAAGAACACGTCGATCTGGCCGTCGCACATCGTCTCCTCGACGAACTCCTTGATGTGCTGGCCGCGCGGGATCGTGGTGTACGGGATGGACGCGGGGATGCCCTCGTAGGTGCCCGCGTCGCCGTGCTGGCCGTTCGAGATGTAGGGATGGTGCGCGAACGCGATGGTCCACCGCGCGGTGCTCGTCATCGTCTCGAGCTCGAACCAGTCCTGCTGCGCCTCGTGCAGCCCGAAGAACACCTCGGTCGTCTCGAGCCCGATGAACTTCACGAAGTCCCACGAGACGACGGACTCGGGCACGACGTAGTAGCGGTCGGGCATCCGCCACTTCGTGCTCACGTCGCTCCACGCGATCTGGTAGGCGGCCTTCTCGGTGTTCAGGTCGAGGCCGAGGCCCTCGCCGCCGAGATCGTGGTTGCCGAGCACCGCGTAGAACGGGAAGTCGAGGTCTTCGTAGGGCGCCTCGAACTTCGTCTGGAACTGCTCGTCGTCGTAGTCCTCGGCGCCGGAGTTGTAGATGTTGTCGCCGAGGTAGAGCGCCATCTGGCACGGGCGGTCGGGCCGCGCGCACACCTCGGCGATCACGTCGGCCACCGCGTGCTGCGCTTCGCTGCCCGTGCCCGCGTCGCCGAGCGCGATGAACGAGAACGTCGGCTCGGGCGGCGGCACCGTATCCGGGGGGTCGGATGTATCGGCGGTGTCCGCGAGGCCGGTGTCGGCGGCGTCGGTGTCGTCGCCGACGGGCTCACCGACCTGCGGCCCGCAGGCCGCGAGGAGCAGGACGAGGGGTAGCGAGCGCATCGCGCCTCCACACGAGGGAGGCGTTCTAGACCGCGCTCCGGGCGAGCCGCAACCGCTTTACAGGACCTCGACGTCGGCGGTGGGACCCCCGCGTCAGCGGAGCTTCACGCCCTGATCGCCGAACCGCGCCGTGACCGCGCGGATGAGGTAGTCGCAGGCCTGGTTGACCTCTTCGTTCGTGCGCGGGACGCCCTCGCTGCTGAAGTCGAGGCGGTAGGTGACGGTGCGCACCGGCACGCCGTCCTGCTCGTGCGCGAACAGGTCGGTCATGCTCACCGTCGACAGCCAGCTCGGGCCCGACGCGCCGAGGTGCGCGGCGATGTCGCCTGCGGCGACGCGCGGGGGCAGCGTGAACGCGAGGTTGCGCACGATCGGGTGCAGCTCGGAGGGCTCGACGTAGGGCACGGGCTCGCCCGGCTGCTCGAGCGCGCGCTGGTCGAGCTGGAGGTACGCGGGGCGGGCGCGCTTGATCTTGAACCCGCGCACGACGCGGGGGTGGACCTCGCCGAGGATCCCGACGACGCGCCCGTCGTGCACCACGCTGGCCTGGCGGCCGGGGTGCAGCAGGCTGCCCAGCGGGTGGGCGCTCGGGCCGGGGACGATCGCGAGGGCGAGGCCCAGCTTCGTGCCGATCTCCTCGACGAGCCCCTTGAGGAACAGCGGATCGGCCGGACGGCCCGGATCGGCCCACGACGGATCGCGGTCCTGCCCGCAGGTGATCGCCCACAGCAGCCGGCGCTCGCGGCACACCCCGTTGCTGGCCTCGGGATCGGGGAGGAACACGCGCGTCCACTCGTAGGCGCGCACCTGCTCGGTGCGCATGCGGAGGTTCTCGGCGACCGCCTCGACCGCCTGCAGCAGCGTGTTGTTCTTCAGCAGCGAGTAGCCGCGATCGAGCGCGTTGAGCGTCTGGACGTGCGCGGCCAGCGGATGCTCGTCGCCGATGCCGGCGCGGGTGAGGAGGTCGCGGCCATAGAAGCCGTCGGTGAACACCTCGTAGAAGCCCGCCGCGCGCAGCACCTCGTCGACCTTGGCGAGCGCGATCTCGGCGGGGCTGGGCACGGCGCCCATGTCGATCGGCGGCAGGTGCTCGGGCGTCTCGTTGTAGCCGATGGACTTCGCGAGCTCTTCCCACAGATCGGCGGGGTACTCGACGTCCCACAGGCGGTGCGGCGGCACGCGGACGAGCACGGTGGTGCGGAGCTTGTCGCGGCCCAGCCCCTCGAGCTCGGGCGGGACCACCCAGCCGTCGTCGGGGTCCCAGTCCGGGTAGGGGCCCGACACGGTGAAGCCGTAGCGCTCGAGGCGCGCGCGGGCCTGCGCCTCGGTGAGCGGGTACTCGAGGAAGGTGGCCGCGGCGGGGAGATCGAGCGGGATGATGCGGTTGGGGTCGACCCAGCCGAGATCGAGCCCGGTGGGGCCGGCGCGCCGCCAGCCGGCGTCCTGCTCGAGCAGGGCGACCACCCGGCCCGCGCCGACGAGCACCGCGGACGGATCGCTGCCGCGCTCGAAGCGCGCCGACGAGTCGGTGTGGACGTTGAGCGCGCGCGCCGCCTGACGCACCGCGACCGGATCGAAGCACGCGGACTCGAGCAGCAGGCGCTGCGTGGCGTCGGTGGTCTTGGACTCCTCGCAGCCGATCACGCCGGCCACCGCGAGGATCTTCTCGTGATCCGCGATGACGAGCGTGCCCTCGGGCAGCGTGACGCGGGACTCGGCGAACAGGGGCAGGCAGGTCTCGCCCGCGACCGACTCGCGCACGACGACGCCGCCGACGATCGTGTCGGCGTCGAACGCGTGCGTGGGCTGGCCGAGCTCGAGGTTCGCGAGGTTCGTCGCGTCGACCGGCGGCGAGACGGAGTGGATGCCCGCGGCGAACAGCGGCGCGAGGCGCTCGTCGGGGAGCTCGTCCTCGCTCGGATCGACCCGCTCGAGCAGCGTGAGCGCATAGACCAGGCAGCGCTTGGACTCGACGCGGAGCGGCACCGGGCACGGGCCGACCTCGAGCGCGGTGACGCGGGGCAGCGTGACCTTCGCGCCGGTTCGTCCGGCGATCTCGCGGGCGAGGCCGTGGTAGCCGTGGTGATCGCCGCGGTTGGCGAGCAGCTCGAGGGTGTAGGTGGCGCCCTGCGGGCCGGACGCGCCCGGATCGAAGCGCTTGACCTCGAGCCCGAGGTCGTCGAGCAGCATGCGGAGCTGGCGTGGATCCGCCGGCACGTCGACGAACCGGCGCAGGACGTTCTGTGCGATCTTCACGCGACCTCCCCGCGGTGCAGCGCGCGCAGCACGCGCAGATCCTGCTCGTAGAGGCTGCGCACCTTGGTGACGCCGAACCGCTGGGCGGCCATGCGCGTGGTGCCGAGCCCGAACGCGATGCCGCTGACCTCGCGCGGATCGAAGCCGAACTCCTGGAACACCTTCGGGTGGATCATGCCGGCGCCGAGGATGGTGACCCAGCCCGTGTCGTGGCACGCCTCGCAGCCGGCGCCGCCGCACACGCCGCACGAGATGTCCACGCCGATCGACGGCTCGGTGTAGGGGTAGAACTTCGGCTTGAACCGGGTGCGGCGCTCCTCGCCGTAGAGCGCGCGCGCGATGAACGACAGCACGCCCTTGAGGTGGCCGAACGTGAGCCCGCGGTCGACCCAGATGCCCTCGAGCTGGTGGAACATCGCGAGGTGCGTCGCGTCGACCGCCTCGTTGCGGTAGACGCGGCCCTTGGAGGCCACGCGGATCGGCAGCGGCGGGCGCTCTTGGAGCACGCGCGCCTGGACCGTGGTGGTGTGGCTGCGCAGCAGGTGCCCGCCGTCGACCCAGAACGTGTCCTGCATGTCGCGCGCGGGGTGGTGCTCGGGGATGTTGAGCGCGTCGAAGTTGTAGTAGGGGTGCTCGATCTCGGGGCCGTCGACCCACTGGAAGCCCAGCCGGCGCAGCACCGCCATGCACTCGTCCTCGACGAGGCGCAGCGGGTGGCTCATGCCCTGGCGCGGTGCGACGCCGGGCAGCGAGAGATCGAGCCACTCGGCGGCGACCTGGGCCTCGAGCGCCGCGGCCTCGATGGCCTCCTGCGCTGCGTCGAGCTCGGCCTCGAGGGTGCCCTGCGCGTCGTTGAGCGCCTTGGCGACCGCGGCGCGCTGGTCGGGCGGGACCTCCCGGAGCTCGCGGAGCGCGAGCTTGAGCGGGCTCTTCTTCCCGGTGTGGACACGACGGAGCTCGTCGAGCTCCTGGGGGCTGCCTGCCTTCGCGAGATCGGCTCGGAAAGCGGAGAGCAGCGCTGCGACGTCCGGCAGGCTCATGGACCCCTCGGCGAGGTGGGCGGCGGGACTAACCGGATCGTCGGGCGCGCGCCTCGTCGCCGGGGCCCGACGCGGTGGATACGGGGAGGGGATGACCCGGATCGTGCCAGACGCCGACGTCGAAGCCCTGTTGGAACCTGTCGCGGGGCCGCTCGCCAGCGCGTTGAGGAGGCTGCCCGACGGGCCGCCGCTCGCGCTGCGGCGGGGCCCCGTCGACGGCTTCGCGCGGCTGGACGGCGAGGTGTTGTGGCTCTCGGACGGGCTGTTCGGGCCCGATCTGCACCACCCGGGCGAGGCGAGCGGGCCGATGCCGCCGCTGGATCGGTGGCGGCGCGCGCTCGGGGCGACGCTGGAGGGGGTGGTGCTGCGCGCGCTCGCGGCGGCCACCGGGGCGACGCCCGTGGCGGACTGGCGGTGGCGGGGGATCGCCGTCGCGCTCGCGGACGCGGCGATCCCCGAGGCGGGGCTCGCGCTGCCGGATCTGGCGCTCGCGCTGACGACGGGCGACCCCGGGGCGCACCCGCGGGCGGGCGTGGCGGTGTACCGCGCGGTCGACGACCCGTGGGACGCGGCGCGGGCGTGGGTGGCGGGCGAGGGGCCCGATCCCGACGCGTGGCTCGCGATCGGGGCGCGGGCGCTGGGCGCGGCGGGGCTGGCCGCGTGGCTGCCGATCCCCGTGCCGCGGGTGGCGGCGATCGACGTGCCGGCGACGCTGCCGGCGTGGTCG
>CAYQSE010000276.1:0-6816 GCA_964419905.1 uncultured Enterobacteriaceae bacterium | reverse complement strand
ATTCCGGGCTTCCCGTCAGGACGGGCGGGCGGGACGCCCGCCCCACGTGATCTCGAGCCCCACGCGAGATGTGTAGGATCGACAGGCGGGACGCCCGCCCCACATGATCTCGGGCCGCAGCCAAGATGTGTAGGATCGACAGCCGTCCCGGCCGCCCCAAAGTGCCGGACTCAGCCCCCCGCGCGGCCCGACAGATCGACCGTGACGGCGAGCCCCCCCCCAACCCGGTTCGCTGCGCTCACGCGGCCGCCGTGCAGCTCGACGACCTGCCGCACCAGCATCAGGCCCAGCCCGAGCCCGCCCGTCTCCCGGGCCCGACTCCCCTCCCCGCGCCAGAACGGGTCGAACAGGCGCACGAGCTGGGCCTCCGGGACGCCCGGCCCGTCGTCGGCGACCACCAACACCGCGCCGTCTGCGTGGATGCGGATCGGCGTGCCCGAGGGCGTGTAGCGCACCGCGTTGCGGAGCAGGTTCACGACCACCCGCACGAGAAGCTCCGCGTCGCCGTCGAACGCGCCCCCGGTGCCCTCGCGCGTCAGGGGATGGTCGTCGAGGGCCACCGTCTCGAGCGCACGATCGACGATCTCGGCCCACGAGGTCGGAGCAAGCGCCAGCGCGCGCTCGCCGAGCTGGAGGCGCGAGAGCTGGAGGAGCTGTCCGATCAGCGCGTCGAGCTCGCCGAGATCGCCCCGCATCGCCGCGATCCGGCGCGGCGATGCACCGTCCTCCTCGAGCAGCTCCAGCTCCAGTCCGAGCCGTGCGAGTGGGGTGCGTAGCTCGTGCGACATCCCCGCCATCAGCTCACGCTCGGTGCGAAGCAGCGCGACGATCCGGTCGGCCATGCGGTTGAACGCCCGCGCGACCCGCGCGATCTCGTCGGGTCCACGCTCGTGTAGCCGATGCGCGAGGTCACCGCGCGCGATGCGCTCCATCCCCTCCCGCGCCGTGGTCAGCGGGCGGGTCGCAGCGGACGCGAGCGTGACCGCGACCACCAGCACGACCCCGCCGACGGCGAGCAGCCACCAGGGAAGCAGCCGTGCGGGCCGGTCTGGATCCAGATCGCGCCGCACCCCGACCCAGCCGTCCGCGACGCGCACGAACACGTGGTTGCGTGCCCCCGGGCGCGCAACCACCTCCCGTCCGTTGCGCACGAGCCGCAGCGGCGGCGGCGGTTCACCCTCGCCGCGACGGCGCAGCCCGGCGCGCCCGCGCGCGCCCGGTAGCCGCTCGCCCTGGAACACCGTGACCACCAGGCCGAGGCGACGCCCGAGCGCCGCCGGATCGTCGCCTGCCTCGACCCGCTCGGCGACGAACACCGCCTGGTCGAGGTAGGCGTCGAACACCTGCGCCGCGAACGGTCGCAGCACGCCGCGCGCCGACGCGACCCACACGAGCAGGATCGACAGCACCACCAGCGCGAAGATCCCGAGCGCGATGCGCAGCCGCAAGCTCACGGCGCCGCCTCGGGCTCGCGTGGGACCATGTAGCCCACGCCCCGCACCGTCTTGATCAGGACGGGGCTGCGCGGATCGTCGCCGAGCTTGCGGCGCAGGTGGCTGACGTGGACGTCGACGGAGCGCTCGAACGAGGCCCAGTCGTCGCCACGCGCCAGCTCCATCAGCCGCTCTCGCGGGATCACGCGCCCGGCGTTGCCGACGAGCGTGCGCAGGATCTCGAACTCGGTCGTGGTGAGCTCCACAGGCTCGCCACGCAGGGTGACCGCGCGCCGATCCGGGTCGACGCACAGCGGGCCCGCCCACAGCAGGCCCCCCCTTTCCGGCGGTGCGTCGCTGCGCCGCAGCACCGCTTGAATGCGCGCGAGCAGCTCGCGCGGGTTGAACGGCTTCGGGAGGTAGTCGTCCGCGCCCAGCTCGAGGCCCACGATGCGATCCATGGCGTCGTCGCGCGCGGTGAGCATGATCACCGGGACGCGCGAGAAGGCCCGCAGCGCGCGCACGACCTCGAACCCGTCCATCCCTGGCATCATCACGTCGAGCACCAACAGATCGACGCCGCCGGCGCGCACGCGCTCCAGACCCGCCGCGCCGTCGGCGGCCACGTCGACCTCGTAGCCACGGCCTCCGAGGTACTCCGCGAGGAGCGCTCGGAGGCGCGCGTCGTCGTCGATGACCAGCAGGTGTCGCATGGGCCTCCGAGCATACAGCGGGGCGGGGCGATCGCCCCGCCCCCGCGTCGTCCTACCTGCGATGGCGCCTGCCGGGCTCGCCGCCGGGCCCCTGCGGGCCCATGCCCTCGCCGCGCCGCGCCGGACCCTCCTCGAGGATCTGCCGCACCTGGGCGAGCTGATCGGGCGTGAGGGTCGCGTAGAGCGCGAGGAAGTCGTCCAGGCGTTCGTGTGCGTGCGCGGCGCGGACCTCGGACTGCTTCGTGACGAGGGCGTGGAGCACCGCGGCGTCCGGCCGACCACTGCCCAACTGCGCCTTGATGGTCTCTCGATTCGCCTCGCGCTCGGCCCGCATCGCCTCCCGATGCGCCTGGCCCTCGTCCTTGAACTCGGCCACGAGCGCCTCCTGCTCGGGCGTCAGCTCCAGCTGGGAGACGATGTGCCCCCACGGTGCCCCGCCCGGCCCACCACGCGCGCCGCGCGGCCCGTCGGGCTCGGCCAACGCGAGCCCCCCCAGACCGAGCGCGGGAACCAACAGACCCAGCGCGAGCCACTTCTTCATCTGCATGGCGACCTCCTGTGTTGTCGTCGCACCCAATAGAACGCGCCGCCTGTTGGCCCACGGCGAGCGCGGGCCTAACAATCGCTCGGGTTCGTGAAGGTTTGTGAAGACGACGATGCGCGCGGGAGACCCCCCGTTGCGGTCGTCCCCTCGACGGCGTAGCCTGACGCGGGAGCAGCGCATGCCCGGGCCCGACCGCGACGACGACGACGGACGCACCGCCCCGATCACGCTGGCCCCGCTCGACGGTAACGAGACGCTCGCGCCCGGCTCGTTCGACGAGCCCGGCGCGACGATCGACGACGAGGGCCCCGCGACGCAGCCGCTCCCGACCCGGCCGCCGACCCACGAGACGCTGTCGCCGATCGACACCGAGACGTGGGACTTCCCCGACCAGATCGGCCCCTACCGCATCCTCGGCGAGATCGGGCGCGGCGGTATGGGCGTCGTCTACCGCGCCGAGCAGGAGAGCCCGCGCCGCCAGGTCGCGCTCAAGGTGATCCGGTCCACCGTCGCGTCCGAGCGCGCGCGGCGCCGGTTCGCGTTCGAGGCCGAGGTGCTCGCGCGCCTCGACCACCCCGGCATCGCGCGCGTGCTCGAGGCGCGCCACGAGGGGCATCGGTCCTGGTTCGCGATGGACCTGGTCGACGGGCTGCCGATCAACACCTACGCCGAGGTCAACGGCCTCGATCTGAGGGCGCGCCTCGAGCTGATCGCGCGACTGTGCGACGCGGTGCACCACGCACACCTCAACGGCGTGGTGCACCGCGATCTGAAGCCCGCGAACGTGCTCGTGACGCCCGGCGGCCAGCCCAAGGTGCTCGACTTCGGCATCGCGCGCGCCCTCGACCCCGAGCTGCAGGGCGACCACCGCGAGACGCGGGCAGGTGAGATCGTCGGCACGCCCGCGTACATGAGCCCCGAGCAGGCGAGCCTTTCGGGGCGCGACCTCGACGGGCGCTCCGACGTGTACACGCTCGGCGTGATCGCCTACGAGGTCCTGTGCGGCCGGCTCCCCAACGATCTCTCGGAGATGACCCTCTCCGAGATGCTGCACACGGTGCGGCAGGTCGATCCGCCGCGCCTGTCGCGCTGGGACAGAGCGCTCGCCGGCGACGTGGAGACCGTCGTGGGCAAGGCCCTCGAGAAGGAGCCCGCGCGCCGCTACCAGTCCGCCGCCGCGCTCGCGGAAGACATCCGCCACTACCTCCAAGACCTCCCGATCAACGCCCGACCGGCGACCGCGACCTACCAGTTCAAGAAGTTCGCACGGCGCAACCCCGCGCTGCTCGGCGCGTTGATCTCGCTGGGCGTCGCGCTGTTCGTCGGCGCCGTGCTGTCGAGCGCGCTGGCGGTGCGCGCGGTGGCCGAGCGCAACGCAGCGGTGGCCGCGCAGGGGGCGCTGGCCGAGCGCAACGCCTCGCTGATCCTCACCCAGGCGCGTGCGATCCTGCCACACGAGCCGACCGCGGCGCTCGCGTGGCTGGAGACGCTGCCGGCGCAGGGAGCGTGGGCCGACGCGCTCGCGGTGGCGCACGAGGCGCGGCGCCTCGGCGTCGCGTCGGACGTGCTCGTCGGTCACGGCAACGAGGTGCGCGCCGCGGCGTTCTCGCCGGACGGCCGAACGATCGCCACAGGAAGCTACGATCACACCGTGCGCGTGTGGGATCCCACCGCGCGAACCGTCCGCGTGCTGTCGGGACACTCCGGCGATCTGGCTGCCGTCGCGTATTCGCCCGACGGCGAGACGCTCGCTTCGGTCTCCGAGGATGGCACGCTCAGGCTGTGGCGCGGTGCGGACGTGACCGTCGTGGCCGCGCACCAGGGGCCGATCAACGACCTCGCGTGGTCGCCCGACGGGGCGCACCTCGCGACGGTCGGCCGGGACCGCTCGCTGCGCCTGTGGGCCCCCGACGGCGCGGCGCTGGGGCTGTTGGCGCGGTTCGAGGACTCGGTGGAGTGCGTGGCGTTCTCGAAGGACGGTGGGCGCGTGGCGGCCGCCTCCGACGACGGCACCGCGTACGTGGTCGACCTGGCCACCCGCGCCGCCCTCGCGCTGCGGGGTCATTTCGCACCCATCGACGCCGTCGCCTTCTCGCCGGACGGCGCCACCGTCGCGACCGCAGGCGACGACCACACCGTCCGCCTGTGGGAAGCTGCGACGGGGCGCCCACTCGCCACGCTGCTGCACGGGCACGAGACGCGCCGAATGGTCTTCACGCCCGACGGGCGGACGCTCGCGACCACGGGCCGTGACGGACGCCTCGGGCTGTGGGACCTCGCCACGCTTCGGGCGCGATGGTTCCAGGCGCACACCGGCCCGCTGCGCGCGATCGCGGTCACGGACGACAGCCGCGCGGTGATCACGGGCGGCGACGACAACCTCGTCGTCGTATGGGACGTCGCGAGCGGTACCGGGTGGCCCCTGCGCGGGCATCGAGGGCGCATCCGCCACCTCGCGGTGCACGGCGACCGGCTCGTCTCGACGTCCGCGGACGGCACCGCGCGGCTGTGGGACCTCGATCCGTCGCACCGCGGCGCCTTCGCGGGCCACGCGACCACGATCACGGCGCTGCAGCTCGGCGCCGAGCACGTCGTGTCGGCGAGCGAGGACGGCACCGTGCGTCGACACCACCTCGCCACCGGCGCCAGCGCGCGCCTCGACGCCCACGTCGATCAGGTGGAGGCCGTCACGCTGCTCCCCAGCGGCGCCGTGATCAGCGGCGGGCGCGACGGCGTCGTTCGCCGCTGGTCGCCCGACACCGGCGAGGTCGTCGCCTGGCCTGCGCCGGAGCGGGTCGACGACCTCGCGGCGTCCCCTGATGGCGTCTGGGTGGTCGCAGGCACCCGCTCGCGGATCGTGCGCCTGTTCTCCACCGCAGACGGCGCGGCGCGCGACCACGAGGGGCACACCGACAAGGTGATCGCGGTCGCGTTCGCCCCCGACGGGCACCACTTCCTCACCGGGTCGGCCGACCGGACCGCCCGGATCTGGCGCGTGGACTCGCTGATCGCCGAGCGGGTCGAGACCTTCGACGACGAGGTGGTCGTCGCCGCGTTCGCGCCCGACGGACAGGCCGCGGTGGGGACGGGAGACGGCGAGATCCGGGTGTGGCGCGGCACGGAGCCAGCGTCCCCCCTGCCCCGACACGACGGCGCCGTCACCGCGCTCGCGTGGCTCCCGGACGGGCGCCTCGCGAGCGCGGGCGTCGATCGCGTCGTGCGCCTCCATACGCCCGGGTCGGGCCACCGCGACCTGCACGGACACGCCGGCACACCGACCGCGCTCGCCGCCACGCCCGACGGCGCCCACCTCGTCAGCGCCGCCGAGGACGGCACCGTGCGCGTGTGGCGCCTGGCCGACGGCGCAGCCCACACCTGGACCGGCGCCGAGACCCCGCTCCGCGCCCTCGCCCTCTCCCCCGATGGCCAGACCCTCATCGCAGGCGGACTCGATGGCCTGCTCCGGCTGTGGCCCGTCGCGCCCGATACGCGCCCCGAGGCTGTGCGCGCCTGGATCGACTCCCTCACCACCGCGACCCTCGACGCGCACGACGCCGTCGGCGCGCCGTGGACCCTCCTCCCGGCGCCGCCCTGAGGCGGACTCACCGCAGGTGCGGCCGGCCGGGACGGCCGGCCCACGGAATGCGCCGCCGCGCCGCGGTTCGAGAGCCTTCGATGGAAACCGGCGCGCGGCGAGGCACAGCGGACGGCCCGCCACAACGCCCGGGGCGACCCACTCCCCGCCACATTGTGGCGCCCACGCCGCCACAACGCCCAGGGCGACCGACTCCCCGCCACGTTGTGGCGCCCACGCCGCCACAACGCCCAGGGCGACCGACTCCCCGCCACGTTGTGGCGCTCCAGACGCCACTACACCCAGGGCGACCCACTCCCCGCCACGTTGTGGCGCCCACGCCGCCACAACGCCCAGGGTGAGCGACTCCCCGCCACGTTGTGGCGCTCCAGATGCCACAACGCCCAGGGCGACCCACTCCCCGCCACGTTGTGGCGCCCACGCCGCCACAACGCAGGCCGCCTGGCCCGGTGGACCCTGCTCGTCGCCGCGGCGGCGGGGGGCCGGGGCGGGCGGCCCCCCGGAAGGGGGTTAGGCAGCGGTGGGCGCGGG
>CAYQSE010000275.1:1442-6869 GCA_964419905.1 uncultured Enterobacteriaceae bacterium | reverse complement strand
CCGCCGGATGCGCTCGCAGGGGCACCTGCGCGGCGTCCGCCGAGGCAGCGGCGGCCGGCCGAGACGGCCGGCCCACGGAGTGCGCTGCGGACATCGGTCTGGCCTGGACCCGACAGCGTTCGACGGGAGCCCGTCGGGTGGGGTCAGAGGACGGCTTCGCGGATGGCCATGATGAAGCCGCCCCACAGCGCCTCGTAGAAGCCCCGCCGCAGCAACCAGAACTGCGCCGCGAACAGCAGGATCACGGTGACCACGGCGACGTAGATCCCGAGCTGTAGCTGCTCGAGCCGCGGCTTGAACTCGGTGGAGAGGTACCCCGACTCCACGCGGTCCAGCTCCTTCTCGACGAGCACCCAGGCGACGAGCACGAGCAGGCCGCCGGGGGCAGCCGAGCAGGTCATGCCCAGCACGGCGAGCACGAGGCCGACGCCGAGCGAGAGCGCGATGGCGCGGATGCGTGGGGTGGGCTGGCCGTGGCCCGCGCCGAACAGCTCGTCGAGGGACGGATCGGCGGGCGGGGTCGGGTCGTCCATCACGTCGGTGCTCACGGCAGGAGGGGTTCGAGGGTCTGCAGTCGGGTCTGCTGCTGCTCGACGTCGACGACGACACCACGGTCGTCGCGGATCAACACGCCGTCCTCCTCGAAGGCGCGGAGCGCGTTGTCGAGCGTCTCCATCGACAGCGCCTCGGGGCGCGTGATCTCGCCGGTCGCGATCCACGTCTCGCGCTCGGCCTGCAGCGCAGCGGCGAGGTCGCGCAGGGTGGCCGCGCTGGCGGTGAAGCGGGCGACGTGTCGCAGCACGAGGGCGTAGGACTCCACGAAGTTGCGGAACAGGCTGTAGATCTCACCGATGCGAACCGGATCGGCCACCTGCCACGTCGGCTCCTCCGTGTCGGGCACGCGGGAGAGCGCGCCGTGCACCTCGAGGGTGCCGATGGCCTCGTGGAGCTGCGCTGTGGCCGGCCGATCGGGGTCGAGGATGAACTCGCGTCGCAGTAGCCAGACGAGATCGGCGAACGGGCCGCGGAGGTCCTCGATCGTGAACGGGCCGTCCGGCCGGCCGCGCAGCGCGAGCGCGACGTAGCCGGCCGGCGCGAAGTAGTGCAGCACCTGATTCTTGTAGAACTCCAGCGTGATGCGCTTGTCGGGTGGTACGGCCCAGACCCGCTCGCCGTCGCCGTCGAACGACTCGAGGAGCTTGCCGCGATGCAGGCGTGCGAGCGCTTGCGCGATGGCCTGGGAGTACAGCTCCAGGGACGCGGCCTCCTCGGCCTCGCAGAAGCGGAGGAGCGCGCGCATGCGCTCGCAGCGCTCCAGCAGCTCCGAGTGCTTCAGCCCGCGCCGGTGATGGCCGAGCACCGCGAGCGCCACCAGCGAGGTCGGCAGCACCACGGTCGCGCGGCCGATCCGATGCAGGATGCGCTCGCCAGCGGTCTGGAGCAGCTCCTTGCGATCGGCCTGCGAGCGGTCCTCCCAGCCGGGCAGCTCGGCGTCGGCGTCCACGAGCGACGACGCGCGCACGGGCTCGCCGACCCGCACGTACGCGCGCCCGTAGCGGTTGCCGAACACGCGCCCCGCGCGGACGACCTGCGCGAGGTTCTCGGGCTTCTTCTTCTCGCCCGCGAGCTCGCGGGCGTACACGCCGGCCTCGGCGACCTGCTCGTAGGCGAACGACACCGGCAGCAGCGTGACCTCGTGCCCGGTCGGTCGCACCGCGGCCGCGTCGAGCACCATCCCGAGCACGCCCAGCCGCGGCGGCAGCAGCTTGCCGCTCCGGGTGCGTCCGCCCTCGATGAAGAACTCCACGGGGTAGCCCAGGCGCAGCAGCTCGCGCAGGTAGCGGGCGAACACGGCGGGGAAGATCCGATCGCCGGTGAACGACCGCTTGATGAAGAACGCGCCAGCGCTGCGCATCAGCACCGACATCGGCCAGATGGCGAGGTTCTCGCCGGTCACGATGTGCGGCACGATCAGGTCGTTGCTGTGGAACACCCAGCTCAGCAGCACGTAGTCGAAGTGCGACTTGTGGCTCGGGACGAGCACGATCGAGCCGTCGCGCATCGCGGCGCGGATGCGCTCGATGTCGCGCTCGCCCACGTCCACACCGGCGAACACCCGAGTCCACAGCGGGCGGAGCAGGCTGCGGATCATCATCACCACGCCGTAGCGGAAGTGCGCGGCGATCCGCTTGTAGACCCGCTCCATCTCCTGGCGTACCTGCTCGACCGAGCGCCCCGACGCAGACGCCTCTTGTGCAGCGAGCGCGCGCATCGGCGGGTTGTCGAGCACCACGCGCTTCAGGTCGTTGTACGGGAGGAGCTCTGGCCCGCGGATCAGCCGCGACTCGCGGCGCAGGTAGCGACGCAGCAGCGTGCGCAGCGCCTTCGGGCGTCGCGCCTCGTCGACCCGCGCGACCAACTGCTGCAGGTCGACCGGATCGCCGATCTGCACGAACGCCTCGTCGCCGCGAAACAGCAGCGCGCGGACCCGCGACAGCAACCCGGTGACGCGGGCGCCGCGGATGAACGTCCGCAGGCCCCCGGCGCGGTGGTTGGGCGCCATGTACCAGGCGACCATCACCGGCAGGAGCTGGATCGGGCGGTCGGTCGCGGCCTGCGCCTCGAGCAGGGCCGGCAGTGGATCGGCCGCCGGCTTGCGGATCCATCGCCCGCCCTCTTCGAGGCAGACCACCACCGGCACGCCGCTCGCGACGGTGCGCGCGAGCCAGCCCGACGCGATGGGATCGGGCGCGAGCCCGCGGTCCCATAGCGCGCGAACGCGTCGCCCGACGTCCGCCCACGCCTCGACCACTGGCTGCCAGGTGAACGCGGTGACCCCGTTCGCCCAGACCGACAGCGGCAGGCGGCGCTTGTTGAGCACGGTGTTCAGCGCGAGGTGGTCGAGCGCGGAGCGCTCGAGCAGCACGTAGACGATGGGCCCACGCTCGGCGGCCGAGCGCACGCGCTCGACCGAGTGGTCCTCCATCCGAAGACGCCCGAGCAGGCGGCCCAGCCCGAGCAGGTGGTAGAACCAGCCGAACCGCCGCAGCATGTACGCGCCGTACCGCACCGCCTCGGAGCGGGACGCGGCGACGGGGAGGGCAGACTCGGTGCGAGAGGCGCTCAAGCGCGACCTGGGCTTCAGACGGGCAGCCCCTAACCGACCGCGCGCACCCCGGCGCGCGATCGGCTCGGTGGAGGGGCGCTACGCCTGCCGTTGCGGCGGGATCGCGTAGGTGACCTGCGCATGGGCGACCGGGCCGCGCGCGCCCTCGACGACGACATCACCGAAGGCGAGCCGGCTGCCGAGCTTGAGCATCCGGGCGTGCGCGTGCAGCGGGCCGGGCTCGGGCTTGCTCACGAAGTTCAGGTTCAGCCCGGTGGTGACCGCGAGCGGCTCGGGTCCGATCGCCGAGAGCAGCAGCAGGTAGAACGCGAGATCGGCCAGCGTGAACAGCACCGGCCCCGAGATCGTGCCGCCGGGACGCAGGTGTCGCGGATCGCTCGGATCCCGGAGGGCCAGCGTCAGCTCGCCCGGGACCAGCCGGGTGATCACGCCGAACTCGGCAGCGACCGGGAAGACCTCCGCCATCAGCGCGTGCAGCGCGCCGACGTCGAGGCGGACGGGGGGCGTGGGGTGCGACATCGCGGCCTCCTCAGGCATACAGCGCGTCGATCGCGGCCTTGAAGTGGGCCTCGATCGCCGCGCGGCGCAGCTTGCCGTTCGCGGTGAGCAGGCCCGACTCGGGCGTCAGCGGCTCGGCCTCGACGTGAATCGCGCGGATCCGCTTGTAGTGCGGAAGATCCGCATTCACGACCTCGAGCGCCGCGCGCGCGGTAGCCGCGTCGGTGCATCCGGCGGCCAGCGCGACGAGGTGCGGACGTCCGTGCCCGAGGACGACGATCTGGGTCGCGCCGGGCAGCGCCTCGGCGAGCTTCTGCTCGAGCGGCTCGGGCGGGATGTTGTGGCCGCTCGCGGGCACCAGCACGCTGCGCAGGCGCCCGATCAGCCGGACGTAGCCCTCACCATCGATCTCGGCCTGGTCACCCGAGCGGAACCAGCCGTCCTGGAACGCGCCCGCCGTCGCCGCCTCGTTGCCCCAGTATCCGGCGAACACGTTCGGGCCGCGCACTTGGAGCTCGCCCTCGTCGGTGATCCGCACCTCTACGCCGTCGATGCGCGGGCCGACCTTGCCCGGCTTGACCACCGGCGGGCGATCCATCGTCACGATCGCCGTCGTCTCGGTCAGGCCATAGACCTGGTAGACCGGCAGTCCGAGCGCCTCGAACCACCGCTGCGTGTCCGGGGACAGCGGCGCGCTGCCGCAGATCAGACATTTCAGCTCCGACCCGATCTGGACGCGCACCTTGTCGAGCACGATCCGGCGGGCGAGCGGCAGGAGCACGGCGTCGCGCGCGCGCGGGCTCCCATCGAGCGCGCGCAGCGCGGCGGCCTGTCCCTGGCGCCACAGCCACGCGACGACGCGTCCTCGGCCCTTGATCTTCGCCTCGACGCCCGAGCGGATCCGCTCGAGCAGCACCGGCACGTTCAGGAAGTAGTTGGGCCGCGCCGCCCCCAGCTCGGCGGCGAGCTGATCGAGGTTCGTGCTCATGTGCAGCGCGTTGCCGCGGAACAGGCACGTCCACAGCACGATGCGGCTGCCGGCGAAGCAGAACGGCAGGTAGTGGAACACCCGATCCGTCGGTGCGTCGGTGCCCATCATGCGCGCGAGCGCAGTGGCGGTGGTCGGCAGCATGAAGTCGACGTTCGCGCGCGTCGTGATCACGCCCTTGGCCGCGCCGCTGGTGCCCGACGTGTAGATCAGCGTGATCGGATCGGTCGGCGCGCGCGGTGCGGGCGCGTCGATGATCGGCGCCGCGTCGAACAGCTCCGTGAGCCCGACGATGGGCGCCTCGGGCCACGCGGCGCGCAGCGCGTCCGCGAGCGCCGCGTCCCCCGCGATCACCAGGGACGCGCCGCAGTCCTGGAGCTGCGCTGCGATCTCGACCGGATCCTGGCGCGCGTACATCGGGGCGACGACGGCCCCCTCGGCGAGCGCCGCGAGATCGGCCGCGACCCAGTCCGTGCTGTTCGGCGCGAACAGCCCCACCCGATCGCCCGGCTTCACCCCACGCGCGCGCAGCCCGCCGCGCGCGCGACCGACGCGCTCGCCGAGCGCGCGCCAGGACGTCGCGCGCTCGGTCGCGCCGTGCAGCTCGATCAGCGCCGGGCGCTCATCGGTGGTCGTCAGATGCTCGAAGATGCGCTCGAGGAACGTCATGGCCAGTCCAGCTCCAGATCCGGGACGGCCGACTAACCAGAAACCACCCTCCGCAACGCCATGGAGGTCGCCAACGGGGTCTCGCCATAAGGGTCACCCATAGGGGTCAGGACGTTAGATGTTAGATGTCCCGTCATGGCGCCAG
>CAYQSE010000275.1:0-1342 GCA_964419905.1 uncultured Enterobacteriaceae bacterium | reverse complement strand
GGGTCACCCATAGGGGTCAGGACGTTAGATGTTAGATGTCCCGTCATGGCGCCAGCGCTTCGCGGACGACGTCGTGCCATGGGCGAGGGCGGGGGACGCGCGGCGCGTGCGCCTGGCGGCGGATCGCCGCGGCCCAGTCGGCGGGGGCGTCACCGAGCACGATCTCGCCGCTGCCACGCGCGACCAGCGCGGCGCAGTCTCCGATATCGGCGGCCACCACCGGCACCCCCTCGGCCTGGTAGTCGAGGATCTTGAGCGGACAGAACCACGGGGGGGCGTCCGCGGCGTACGGCGCGAGACCGACGTCCATCGCGGCGACCACGCCCCCGAGGTCCGCGGGCGCGACACGGCCCAGCGCGATCGCGCGTGGGTGTGCGGGGATCGAGCACGGGCCGTCTCCGACGATCAGCGCCGTCGCCTCGGGCAGCGCGTCGAGGATCGCGGGCAGGCGCTCGACGCCGTGCCACGGCTTCATCGAGCCGACGAAGCCGATGACGAGCCCGCTCAGCCCGAGCCGACGCCGCGCGCCGTCGCGATCGCCGTCGCCGCGGAGGGCGGTGCCGTTCGGGACGTGGCGCACGCGCTCCGGCGCGCAGCCGACCTCGGCGACGGCCCACGCCGCGAGCCATGCCGAGACCGCCACCACGCGATCGGCCGCGCGCAGCGACGCGCGCTCCAGGCGCTCGGCGAGCGCGCGCTGGCGCAGGCGGCCGTACCGCGCGCGCTCGAGCACCAGCGGCGCGTTCAGCTCCACGATCCGCGTCGCGCGGTGCGCGTGCGCGAGCCAGAGGCCGGCGTCCGAGAACAGCGCGTGCCGCTCCCAGATCAAGGAAGGCGGCCCGAGCGCGGCGACGGCGCGGGTCGCCAGGCGACGCCCGTCCCACACGCCCAGCCCCTCCCGCCACGCCGGCGGCACCGCCCGCCACCCGCGAGGCGGCGCGGTGACCACCCTCGCCTCCACCGGATCCGATACGGCGCCGCGACCGTCCACCGAGCGCGACACCGCGACGACCGCGGCGTCGAGCCCGCGCGCCACCCCGCGCAGGTGCGCGGAGGCGCCGGACGGGCCGTAGAGCGGGATCCCCGGATCGGTGGACAGCAGCAGGGCGCGCCGCCCGGGCGACGCGCCCTCGCCGATCATCCCCGCGACGCCTCCATCGCCGCCGCGAGGTCGGCGATCAGGTCGTCCACGTCCTCGATCCCGATCGACAGGCGGATCAGCCCGTCGTCGATGCCCAGCGCCTTCCGGTTCTCGGGCGGCACCGAGGCGTGCGTCATCGACGCGGGGAGCTCGATCAGGCTCTCGACGCCGCCGAGGCTCGGCGCCTGATAGGGGATCGTC
>CAYQSE010000274.1:0-6944 GCA_964419905.1 uncultured Enterobacteriaceae bacterium | reverse complement strand
AGGTCGGCCGCGCGCACGAGCACCGCGGCCCGCTCGGCGAACGGCCGCTGCGCCCACGCCCGCTGCGCCTGCGCCGCCCTCGACAGCGCCGCCTCGACCGCGTCCGGTGCGAGCGGCGCCCGCGCGTAGCGCGCCTCCCCGGTGGTCGGATCGTAGCCCTCGAGCAACGCCTCAGCCCTCCTCGGCGAGGTTCCGCCCGAACGGCAGGCGCTCCTGGATCGGCGCGTGATCGTCGGCCCGCCAGTGCAGCCGGCAGCGCGCCTCGTACGCCTCGGTCTCGCCGACGAGCACCGTGGCGTCCCGATCGACGATCCGCTGTGAGCGATCGGCCGGGTTGCCGCAGATCACGCAGATGGCGAGCGTCTTCTGGATGTACTCGCCCACCGCGAGCAGGTGCGCCATCGGGCCGAACGGGCGGCCCTTGTAGTCGAGGTCGAGCCCGGCGACGATCACGCGCAGCCCGCTGTTCGCCAGCCGCTCGCACACGTCCACGAGCCCGGCGTCGAGGAACTGCGCCTCGTCGACCGCGACCACCATCGCGTCGCCGACCAGCGCCGGGATCTGGCTCGAGTGGTCGATCTGGAAGCTGCGCAGCCGCCCGCCGACGTGGCTTCCGACGCTGTCCTCGGCGTAGCGGTCGTCGATCGACGGCTTGAACACGACCACGGGCTGGTTCGCGTAGCGCGCGCGCCGCACCCGACGGATCAGCTCCTCGGTCTTGCCGCTGAACATGCAGCCGGTGATCACCTCGATCCACCCGACGTCGCGCGGCGTCATCTGCGGGTGCATCTAGGACCGCCACACCGTGGGGCCGCGGCCCACCCACGCCATCCACGCACGATCGCCGCGGCGCTGGACGCCGTCGGGCTGCGCGACGCGCGCGAACCGCGCGCCGGGGAACGACGGGACCTGCCCAGCGGCCAGCGCCCACGGGTTCTCGTGTGCGAAGCCCTGCACGCCGAGCGGATCGCCAGGCATCGGCTCGAGCCACCACAGCGCGGCGAGCCGCCGGAACTGGGCGTCGGCGAACAGGCTGAACCCCTCGTGCAGGTAGGCGGCGCGCAGCGACGCGCCCTCGCCGCACTGCCCGCGCACCTCGTCGGGCGTGCCGTAGAGGAGCTGGCCCGCGTAGCCCCGCGCGATGCCCCAGCGCGGATCGCCGACCAGCACGCCGACCAGCGGCAGCCCGCTGTCGAGGTGCAGCCGCGCGATCGCCTGCAGGTGTCCATCCAGCACGCCCAGCCGCTCCAGGCTGCTCGACGGACCGACCAGGAACGTGAGCGCGCGGCCCGGCTCGGTGGGCACCGCGTCGAGCAGCGTCAGCTCGACCGCGACGTGGTCGTCGTCGTAGATCGCGTGTCGGCCGCGCCACTCGCCGCGATCGACCGCCATGAGCCACAGCTGGACCGCGCGTGACACGGCCTCGGGGTCGAAGTCGGGGGCGACCGGCCGGCGAATCGCGAGCGCGAACCGGCGTCCCGCGAAGCCCTGCTCGAGCGCTCGGATCAGCCGGTGCACGACCTCGGGCCGACCGCGTGGGTGGCGCTCGGTCTGCAGCACGAGCGGCGCGAGCAGCAGGCTCCCCTCGGGCGTCGCGACGCGCAGCGCGCCCGACGCCTCGATCGCCTCGGGGCGCGCACCGCCCAGGCCCGCGAGACACGCCGCCCACAGCAGCGCACGCCCCAGCGAGCGCTCCTTCGGATCGTCACCGTACAGCCGCTCAGCGAGAGGGTCCGCCACTTCGGGCGTCATCCAACCGAGGGCCTGTTCGACTCGCTCCCGGAGGCTGTCATCGAGCGGGGTGTCCAGGAGGGACTCCAAGAAAGTCGGTACGCGCCACGCCGTGAATCGCGGGGGTAACCCACTACCCGCCGCATCACCACGCGCGCTCCGACGTGCCGCGGCGCAGCGCGGTGTTTAGGGGAGAGGCGATGTCGTTGACCGTCGAACACCAACAGCTCGTGACCTCGGACGGGTGGGTGCTGCAGCTCCACCGTGGCGTACGGCCCGGTGTCGCGCCCGGGCGGCCCGTGCTGTTCATCCCCGGCTTCGGGATGAACAGCTACATCTTCCGCTACCACCCGCGCGGCATCTCGTTCATGGAGGCGCTGCTCGACCAGGGGCTCGACCCGTGGTCGGTGGACCTCCGCGGCCAGTCGACCTCCTCGCCGCGCGCCGACGCGCCCCGCTCGATCGGGCTCGCCGACTACGCGTTCACCGACCTTCCGGCGGCGTTCGATCACGTCGCGGCCGCGACCGGCCACGCCCGCGTGCACGCGATCGGGTGCAGCCTCGGCGGCACGCTGCTCTACGCCTACGCCGGCGCCGTCGCGGACCACAAGCTCGACCGCCTGGTCACGATGGGCACGCCGCTGCGGTGGACGAAGGGCTCGCTGGTCACCAAGGCGTTCGCGACGCTCACCCCGCTGATGGGGTGGGTACAGCCGCGCGGCACCCGCCAGCTCGCGCGACTGGCGCTGCCGGTCGCGAGCCGGCTCGTGCCGGGCGCGCTCGCGATCTACCTCAACCCGCGTCTGACCGACACGCGGCCCGCCGCCCAGCTCTCCCGCACCGTCGAGGATCCACACGCCCGCGTGAACAAGCAGCTCGGGCGGTGGATCCAGCGCGTCGACATGCAGATCGGCGGACACGACGTCACCGCGGGCCTGCGCGCGTTCGACCGCCCGCTGCTCGTCGTCGCCGGCAACGCCGACCGGATCTGCCCGCCCGAGAACGCGCTCGCCGCGCTCGACGCGGTCTCCGGTCCGGGCGACAGCCTCGTCATCGGGCACGACGACGAGCGCGTCAGCCACGCCGACCTGTTCATCGCCGATCTCGCGCCCGAGCGCGTGTTCGGGCCGGTCGGTCGCTGGCTCGGGGCGCGGTGAGCGCTCAGAACTCGATGGCGGGCGCCATCACCTCGGCGGTGTCCTCGTCGGGGTCCGCGTCTTCATCCAGCGCGGCCAGCTCCGCGGCGAGGCGCTCGGCGATGGACGGGTCCTCGTCGGGGTCGACGCTCTCGAGCGCCTCGGTGAGCCAGTAGCGGGCAGCGTCCACGTCGCCGCCGTCCACCATCAGCTCTGCGAGGACGTGGCGCGCGTGCGTGGCCGTGTGCGCGTCGGCCAGGTGCGAGCGCGCGACGCCCTCGAGCACCTCGACCGCGTCGGGTGCACCCTCTTCGGCGAGCGACAGCCCGAGCAGCAGCGCCACCTGGACCGCGTGGTCGGAGTCGGCGAACGGGCCCTCGGCGGCGAGCCGCATCAGCGAACGGCCGCGCTGCCTCCACCCGACCCCCAGCGCCTCCTCGGCGAGCGCCCACAGCACCTCGCCGCGTCCGGTGCCCGACTTGCCGCCGAGCACGGTGAACCCGGCGCCCGCGAGCAGGATCGACCACGCGACCGGATCGGGGTGCAGCGACGGATCCCACTCGGCCAGCTCCAGCGCGCACAGCCCGACCCACGCCGGGTGTCGCGCGAGCAGCAGCGTGGCGTCGCCGTCGGCGACCTGCTCCGGGAACGCGCGCACCGCGTCCACGGCTCGCCCCAGCGCAGCGCGAACGTCCCCGTCCGAGGCGAGGCGCGTGCGAAACACGCGGATCAGCCCGGCGCGCACCTTGTCGAAGCCGGGCTGCGCGCCCACCTCGTCGAGGCACGCGCGCCAGTGGTCGCGCACCATCGCCTCGACCCCCTCCCCCCGATCGTCGGAGTCCAGCAGCGGGAGCATCGCCAGGAAGGCTGAGCGTTCTTCGTTCGACAGCGGCATGGTCGCCTCGGGTTGCCTGATCAGCCTACCCGATCGTGGGGGCCTCGACCTCCCAGCCGGGGACCTCCTCCTCTTCCTCTTCGTCGTCGAACGCTGCGGCGAGCACCACGTCACGACACAGCCCGCGCACCGCGGCGCCCACGCCGCCCCTCGCCCCTTCACGCGCGGGTCCAGGTGGCGCGACGACCTCGGCCACGTCGCCCACCAGCGCAGAGGCCCGGGCAGCGACCGAGCCCGCGAGCGCGCCGTCGGAGAGCGGCACCGAGAGCCCGCTGATCAGACCATCGCGCACCGCGTCGAGCACGCGCGACACGTCGGAGCGCAGCGCGGGGCTGAACGCACCGAACCACCGCGCGACCGCGTCCTGCACCATGCCGCTGGCCGCCGCGTCCGTGCTGAGCTTGTCGAGGAGCACCTGCCGCCGATCGTCGGGCAGCTTCGAGCCGTCGAGGATGTCGACGAAGCGCTGGTGGCGCGCCGGGTCGACGGGCCCCAGCTCCAGCGCGAGCGACGCGCGGTCGACCAGCGGCACCGCGACGTCGCGCACCACGTCGAGCCCGACGTCACCGTCTGCGGCCGACTCGCCGCCGAGCTGCGCCTGAACCGCCTGGTTGCCGAGCGCGCCCTGCTCGAGCAACATCGGATCGACCTCGGGCGCGCGGCCGACCCCTTGGTCGGCGCCGCTGTCGCGATCCGAGGCGTGACCGCCCTTCTTCTGCTTGCCCACCGGCCCCCTCGATCAGTCGCGCGCGAGGCGGAAGCCGAGGCCCGCCCACCGGGAGTCCGGGGCCTCGAGGAACCGGGCCTTGGCCCACGCCGCCATCGACGGCTGATCCCACGCGCCGGGGTGGATCCACTTCTGGTCACCCACGCCGTCCAGGTTCCACTCGGCGGCGTTGCCCGCCAGATCGCGCACGCCCAGCGGGGTGCGGTCGTGGATGAACAGGCCCACCGCGCACGGCCGGTTCACGACCTCCTCGCGGGTGTTCGCGTTGCCGTTGCCGAACGGCGAGCCCCACGGGTAGGGGCGCTTCTCGGCGCCGCGGGTGACCCACAGCCGCTCGTCGAAGCGCGGCAGGCGTGCGTTGTGGAACCGCGCGAACGCCATCGCCTCGTACCAGGTCACGCCGACCACCGGCTGGTTCGGGTAGGTGAACGGGCGGGAAGACTCGGCCTTCGCGCGCACCGGCCACGGATCCTCGGTGTCGTCGAGCCAGGCGAGGCCGTCCTCGGTCCACAACGTGCGATCGTCGTAGCCGCCCGCGTCGACAAACGCCTGAAACTCGGCGTTCGTGACGGGGAACCTCCCGATTTGGATCGTCCCCGCATCACGGGGGAGCGGCACCGCCACCCAGTAGGCGGCGTTCTCGGGCGTGGCGATGCGCGGATCGCCGAGCAGCCCCAGGACCTCGCCGAGCGCGAGGCGATCGGCCGTATCGCCGACGCCCTCTTCGACCAGGGTCGTGAGACCGCGCACCAGCGCGTCGCGATCGGCCGGATCGACCCCGTTTCCGCCGTTCGCGAGGTGGCGACCGATCTGGATCAAGACTTGCGTGCGCTCCTGCGGAGGGAGCTGCATCGCGCTGTGGACGTCCATGGACTTGCTGCCCGTCACGACTCCCTCCTGCCGGGGCGCGGTGGTGAACCGAACTCCCGATAACCACTTCGGACGGGAGGCGGCAGCCGACAATCGTGAACCGGGCTCGGTGGGGGCCGATCAGCGGCGCCGGCCGACCTCGCGCAGCGCCTCCTCGACCTCGCGGCGGAACCGGTCGAACGGCCGCTCCGCGCTCTCGGTGCCGGGCTCGGGCGGCGCCTCGCCGGGCGCGTCCGGTCGGGTCACGGGCCCCTTGGTCACCGGCACGGGCGCCGGTGACGGGGACTCCTCGGCCACGGTGGTCGGGCGCGGCGTCGACGCGGCGACCACGGGACGGCGGCCCGGCGCCCCGCCCGCCGGTGCGAGCAGCGCGTCGGCGAGCGCGAGCACGAGATCGTCGATCGGCCGGAAGTCGGGATCGGCCAGCGAGCCCGACAGGCGCGCCGCAAGCGGCACGAGCGGCTGCGGCTCGGCGAGGCGGGCGGTGGCCGGCGGCAGCGGCGGCGCCGAGGCCGGGCGCGGCAGCGGCACGAACGACACGTCGACCGCCTCGCCGCTCACCGCGGCCGCGAGCGACGCGGCCTTGGTCGAGAACTCGATCGTCGCCGACACGCTGCCCGCGCTCGGATCGACGCCGTAGTGCCGCAGCGCCCGATCCATGTACGGCGCGATGCGGGTCAGCGGGAGGTGCCGCAGCGCGAGGCGCCCGCGCACCATGCCGTCCTCGCGCACGTCGCCCTCGAAGCCGATCTGCCCGCCAGCGACCCGCCCCGACAGCGCGATCGGCAGCCACGGCGCGCTCAGCGGACCCACCCGGGCGTGATCGAGGGCGATCGTCCACTGCTGCGCGCTCGGCGCGTGCGCCCGATCGTAGACGTGCACCGCGCCGCCGCTCGCCGCGACCGTGTCGATCGTGACCGGCAGCGCGAGCTCGCCCCAGCCGAACCACGCCGCCTCGCGCAGCGCGCGATCGCCACCGCCCATCCAGTACGGGAACGCGTCGCCCACCGCCGGCGGGAAGTCGATCAGCCCGTCATCGCGCACGCGCACCCAGATCTCGGGCTTGTCGACCGAGAGCACGCCCGCGTCCCACGACACGCCCGCGACGTTCAGCACCGGATCGCCGACCTTGAGCTGGATCGCACCGATCTCGAGATCCTCGACATGCCAGCGGCTGTCGACGTAGCGCGGCGCGTCGAGCGTCAGCCCGCCGACGAACCCCTCGAGCGTGCCGGTTGCGCCGGTAACCTCCACGGTGGTCGGGCCGATCACGACGTGCCGGAGCGCACCGTCCCACGCCGAGAGCACGTCGGGCGCTTGCGCTGGCCCCACCCAGCCCTCGGCGCCGCGGCGCAGCATCAGGTGCGCGCCGTCGATGCGCAGATCGGTCGGGACGAGGTGGACGCCGCCGGCCATCCGCCACGCGCCGCCGATGCGCACCCGCGACGCCCGCGCCACCGGCGCGCCGTCCGCGCCGCGCAGCGTCACGCCGGTGAGCACGATGACGCCCACACGCAGACGCGCCCCCTCCCAGGTCAGCTCGACGCGCGTGCGCGCCGCGACGTCCGCGCGCAGCGCGCGCTCC
>CAYQSE010000273.1:0-7027 GCA_964419905.1 uncultured Enterobacteriaceae bacterium | reverse complement strand
AGGGGTTCTCGAAGAACCTGTACGAGGGCATCGGCGGCACGACCGGCGCACTGGTCGCGGTGATCGCGCTGTACACCCTCGCGTTCGTCGCGCCGGGGGCGGCGCTCGCCGCGGCGGCGCTCGGCGCGCGCGCGCTGCTCGCGCCGGGCCTGATCGGCGTCGGCGCCAACCTCGCGCAGCGCGGCCTGCTCGCGCTGCGGCACCGGCAGGCCGCGTGGGCGGCCCTGCTGCACCCCCTCGCAATACTGGCGCTGCTCGGCATCGCGGTGAACTCCCGCGCGTGGACCCGCCGCGGGGCCATCCGGTGGCGCGGGCGAGTGTACGCGGCGGCCGCCGAGCGGGCCGCCGCAGGAGGGTCGCGTGCTCACTAGGCTCGTGCACGCGCTCATCCGGTGGGTGATCCGACGCGACCTGCGCAAGCGCGTCGCTGTCGGCCTGGACGGCGTGTACGTCGAGGGCCTCGATGCGGTGCGGGCCCTGGCCGAGACGCGCCCCGTGCTGCTCGCGGCGAACCACGTCGCGTGGTGGGACAGCGCGCTGCTCGTACTGCTCTCCGACGCGCTCGGCCTGCCGTGGCGGTTCGTGATGGACGCGAAGAACCTGCGTCGGGTCCGGTACTTCACGCTGTTCGGCGCGATCGGACTCGAGCGCGGGGAGCGCGCGGCCGAGGGGCTCGCCGCGGGCCGTGCGTGGCTGTCCGCGCCCGGGCGGCTGCTGTGGTTCTTCCCCCAGGGGCGACAGCGCCCGGCGCACCTGCGGCCGCTCGACCTGAAGCGCGGCGTCGAGGCAATCGCCGCCGCCGAAGGCGTCGCGGTCGTGCCGGTGGTGTTCGCGTACGCGTTCCGCGAGCGGCCGGAGCCCGCCGCGTACGTTCGGTTTGGCGCGCCGCTCCCGCCCGGCGCGACGGTCGAGGCCATCGAGGCGGCGCTGCTCGCGGGCCTGGACGCGACCGACCTGCAGCTGGAGCATCCCGAGCCGTCGTTCGTTCCCTTCCGTGCGCCCCCGCGCGAGCGCAACCTCGGAGACGCGCTGCTGCGTCGGCTGTGGAGGCTGCTTGGCTGAGATCGTGATCGTCGGCGCCGGGATCGGCGGGTTGTCGGCAGCCGTCGTGCTCGCCGCGCGCGGGTACGACGTCGAGGTGCTCGAGGCCGCGGACCGCCCCGGCGGCAAGGCCGGCGTCGTCGTGATCGACGGGGTCGAGGTCGACACCGGGCCGTCTGTGCTCACGCTGCCCGAGCGGTTCGACGAGGTGTTCGCCGCGGCGGGCACCACGCTGGCCGCCGAGGGGCCGCTGCGCCGCCTCGATCCGGGCTTCCGCTACCTGTGGCCCGACGGCGCAGTGGTCGACACCTACCACGACCCCGCCGACACGATCGCCGCGGTCGCGCGCGCGCTCGGTGCGGACGCGGGAAGAGAGTTGGCGGGCTTCCTCGCCTACGCGAAGCGGATCTGGGACGCGGCGGCGCCGCACTTCATCCTCGGTGACGCGCCGAACCTCGGCACGCTGCTGTGGAAGGGCCCGCTGCTGCTCGGCAGCCTGGCCGCGATCGACCCGCTGCGCACGATGCGGCAGGGCATCGAGGCCCGGGTGCGCGAGCCGCACCTGCGCGATCTGCTCACCCGCTACGCGACCTACAACGGCTCGGACCCGCGCGCCGCACCCGCCACGCTGAACTGCATCGCGCACGTCGAGCTGGGCCTCGGCGGCTACGGGCTGGAGGGCGGGATCCACGCGCTGATCGACGCCCTCGTCCGCGTGGCCACGCGCCACGGGGCGAAGATCCGCTGCGACGCGCGCGTATCGGGCCTGCTCGTCGAGGGCGGGCGCGTCGTCGGCGCGCGACTCGACGGCGGCGGGCACCGACGCGCAGACGCCGTCGTCGTGAACGCGGACGTCGGGCACCTGCTCGGCGACCTGTGGCCGCGCGAGGCCCAGGGGCTCGGGTTCGGGCCGCCCGAGCCCCCGTCGACATCGGGCTGGACGGGCATCCTGCGCGCGCGACGACGCGAGCGGGTGCCGCACACCGTGCTGTTCCCCGCCAACTACACCCAGGAGTTCGTCGACCTGTTCGACCGGGACCAGCCGCCCACCGACCCGACCGTCTACCTGTGCGCGCAGGAGCCAGCGCACGGGCGCACGGGGTGGGCCGAGGACGAGCCGGTGTTCGTGATGGCGAACGCGCCCGCCGAGCCGCGGACGGGCCAGACCGACCCCGCCGTGTGGGAGGCGCTCGCGGCGCGCGTGCTCGAGCGGATCCGCAGCGCGGGGCTCGCGACGCCCGAGGACGCGCTGGTGTGGCGACGCTCGCCCACCGACCTCGCGGCGCGGTTCCCCGGCAGCCGCGGCGCCCTGTACGGCGCGGCGTCGAACACCCGCTTCGCCGCGTTCCAGCGCCCGCCCAACCGCGTGCGCGCAGCACCCGGGCTCTACCTCGCGTCCGGCAGCGCGCACCCGGGCGGCGGGTTGCCGTTGTGCGCCCGCTCGGGTGCCGCCGCCGCGCAAGCCCTTCACCACGATCTCGCCGAGAGGCGCCGATGATCCTGCTGCTCGCCAGCCTCGCCCTCGCCGACACCGAGCCGCCGCTCGCGCCTGGGCTCTACCGCCTCGACACGGTGCACGCGACCCAGAGCAAGGTCCCGTTCGCCGGCAAGGTCACCGTGTACAACCGCGGCGTGACCCGCGTGGAGCTGCTGCGCACCTCCACCGGCTGGGAGCAGCGCCAGGAGCTGTGCGACGTGGTGGTCGACGACGATCTGAAGATGTCGACCACGATCATCCCCCCGGCGTTCATCGCCGCGACGCCCCGACAGACCTACCCGGTGCACTTCACGCGCACCGAGAGCGGGTGGACCTATCGGGCCGATCCCGGCCCGCTGGACGTCGGCTGGGATCCGCGTGCCGCGGGCGGGGTGCTGCCCGAGCACCCCGACAGCCCCGGCGTGCTCGACTTCGAGGGCGACGGGCACCCCGGCGCCACCGTGCAGCTCCAGGTGCCAGTGTTCGGCGCGGTCGAGGTCTACGTGGTGCAGCGTGGGCACACGACGTACACGGGGCGCGTCGTCGACGGCGGCGTCCAGGGCACGTTGCAGGTCGTCGCCCTCGACCAGCGGACGATCGACGCGAGCCACCGCATGTTCCGGGGCAACCCGCCGGTGACCGTACTGCCGGACGAGAGCAGCTTGTCACTCCGTCCGTTGCCGCCGGGGACGACCTGTACCGACCTGCGCGCGGGGCGTTAGTTTGTGCCTCCCGCACCGAGGAGCGCGCGCATGACCCTGCCCCGAGACCAGGTGGCCGCCAAGCTGGGCCTGTCCGACGCCGATCTGATCCCGTACGGCCACGACAAGGCGAAGCTCCCGCTCGCGCTGCTCGACCGGCCCCGCCAGCGCACCCGGGCGCCCCGGCTCGTGCTGGTCTCCGCGATCACCCCCACGCCCGCGGGCGAGGGCAAGACCACCACCACCATCGGGCTCGTCCAAGCGCTCGACCAGCTTGGCGAGTCGGTGTGCGCGGCGCTGCGCGAGCCCTCGCTCGGGCCGTGCTTCGGGATGAAGGGCGGCGGCACCGGCGGCGGGCAGTCCACGCTCGAGCCGTCCACCGACATCAACCTCCACTTCAACGGCGACCTGCACGCGATCACCGCGGCGAACAACCTCCTCGCGGCGATGATCGACAACCACCTGCACTTCGGCCTCGAGCCGCGCCTCGACCCGCGCCGTGTCGTGTGGCGGCGCGTCCTCGACATGAACGATCGCGCGCTGCGCGACGTGATCACCGGACTCGGCGGGCGCTCCGAGGGCGTGCCGCGCGAGGGCGGGTTCGACATCACCGCCGCCAGCGAGGTCATGGCCATCCTGTGCCTCGCCGAGAGCCGCGACGACCTGCGCGCGCGCCTCGACCGCATCCTCGTCGGCTACGCGCGCGGTGGCGTGCCCGTCACCGCCGGCCAGATCGGCGCCACCGGCGCGATGATGGCGCTGCTCAAGGACGCGCTGATGCCCAACCTCGTGCAGACCACCGAAGGCGCCCCGGCGATCGTCCACGGCGGGCCGTTCGCGAACATCGCGCACGGCTGCAACAGCGTGCTCGCGACCCGCATGGCGATGCACCTCGCCGACTGGACCGTCACCGAGGCTGGCTTCGGGCTCGATCTCGGCGCCGAGAAGTTCTTCCACATCAAGTGCATGGGCGCGGGCCTCGACACCGCCGCGGTCGTGCTCGTCGCCACCATCCGCGCCCTGAAGTACCACGGCGGCGTCGCCCTCGCGGACCTCGGCGCCTCCGACCCCGACGCGGTCGTGCGCGGGCTGCCGAACCTCGACAAGCACATCGACAGCATCCACCACCTCACCGAGATCCCGATCGTCGCCCTGAACCGCTTCGCGGCCGACAGCCCGGACGAGATCGCCGTGGTGCGGAAGTTCTGCGAGACCCGTGGCGTGCCGTTCGCGGTCTCCGACCACTTCACGCGCGGCGGCGCGGGCGCCCTCGATCTCGCCCGCCTGCTCATCGAGCACGCCGAGCAGACCAGCGACCCGTTCCACCCGGTCTACGCGTGGTCCGACCCCGTCCCCGAGAAGATCCGCAAGGTCGCCCGCACGCTGTACGGCGCCCGCGACATCGCGATCACCCCCCAGGCCGAGAAGGACCTCGCCGAGATCGAGCGCCTGGGCGCGAGCGGCCTCCCGATCTGCATCGCCAAGGGCCAGCAGAGCCTGTCGGGCGACCCCACCGCGCGCGGGCTGCCGTACGGCTTCGACCTCGTGGTCCGCGAGGTCCGCCCGAACCTCGGCGCGGGCTTCCTCGTCGTGCTCACCGGCGACATCATGCGCATGCCCGGCCTCCCCAAGCGACCGCAGGCGCTCGACATCGACTGGCGCGGCGACGAGATCGTCGGCGTCCGCTAAGAGCCCGTCGCGCGCAGCGCGCTGGGAGGAGCCTGCGACAGGCTCCTACAGCGGCACGTCGGCGAGCCATTCCTTGATCTGCTCGTCGTTGCCATGCGCGAGGAGCGCGTCGGCGAGGCGGACGAAGTCGGCCTCGGTGATGATGCCGACCAGCGCGCCCGCGTCATCGATGACCGGCAGGCAGCCGAAGGTGGTGGTGCGGATCGTGCGGGCGGCGTCGAGGAGCGGGGCGTCGGGGCTGATGCTCTCGACCTTCTGGTGCATGATCTCGCGGACCTTGACGCGCGCCTTCTGGACCTGGTGCTCGATCCAGCTCTGGCCATTGTGGGGCCCGAGGTAGTGCCGGAAGAGATCGCGGTAGGTGATGATCCCGACCAGCTTCTTCTGGGCGTCGACGACGGGCAGGTGCCGCAGGCGGCGGAAGCCCATGATCTCCTCGGCGTCGACCATCGGAGAGTCCGCGTGCAGGGTGACGACCTCGTCGCTCATCAGATCCCGGACCTTCATCGACCGACCCTCCTCGCTGGCCCCCCATCCTAACTCAAGTGGCGGGCTTGTGACCGACGACGAGGCGGGCGGTCGGGTACTTCGGGAACACGCCGTCCTCGACGTCGACGCGAAACCCCGCGGCCCGCAGCGCAGCACTGGCCTGGGGAACCTGGAAGGTCAGGTAGAACATCACGAACGGCGGATCACGCAGGGCGTTGCGGACGTGCATGGCGGCGTTGAACGCGCGCCCGGCCCACCACAGCGGGTCGAGCGGCGTCGGCATGTCGCCCGTGACCACGAGGAACCGCCCACCCGGCTTCAGCGCGCGAAAGACGGACGCCGCGAACCGCTCGCGATCGGCGGGCAGGATGTGCCCGAGCGCCCCGAAGCAGGTCGCGACGTCGAACTCGCCATCGAATGGCAGCGCGAGCGCATCGGCGCGGACGAACCGCAGCGCGGCGGCGCCGGGCGCGTCCGCGAGCAGGCGCTCGGCCTCGGCGAGCATGCCCCGGGAGAGATCGACGCCGGTGACGTGGCCGCGGCACACCGGGCGCAGCATCCGCATCCCGGCGCCCGTGCCACAGCACACATCGAGCGCCGCGTCCACCGCACCCGCACCGCCGAGCCAGCCCGCGATCGGCACGACCAGATCGTCGGGTGTGCGGAACGGCGTGTACTCGAACTTGCCCGCGAGCAGATCGTAGCCGCGCTCCGTCGACGACAGCGCCTGCCGCGCGAGCTCGATCAGGGTCGGCCCCTTCGGATGGAACACCGCCACCTCCCCCCTCACCCCTATCGCGGGTGCCACCCGGCGACCGGCGGGCTACCCTGCCACCATGCGTGAATGGATCAGCGCCCAGCGTGGCCGGTGGACGTCGCTCGTCGAGGAGTTCGGCAGCGTGGCGATCGGCATCTACCTGACGACCTCCCTGGTGGTCTTCACCACCCTCGTCGTGCTGCTGCGCATGGGCTTCGAGGTCGAAGGTGTCGCCGGCGGCGCCGGCACCCTCGGTGCCGCGTGGATCGGGCTGAAGCTCACGCAGCCCTTCCGCATGGCCGGCACCGCGCTCCTCACCCCGCCGGTCGCGATCGCGCTCCGCCGACGCCGCGCGGGCTCCTCCGACCCCACCTGATCGCCCCCGAGGGCGACCACCTCCCCGCTCCATTGTGGCGCTCCTGCCGCCACAACCCCGAGGGCGACCGACTCCCCGGACGCATCGCGTGTGGCAGGGTGTACCCGACGAGCGCCTTCGTGGTTCGATGCCGGGGACCGCCGCGCCGGCGCGCTCCGACGCAAGACCCCTGACCCGGCACCATGCCTGTCGCCGAAGCAGCGGCCGGCCGGGACGGCCGGCCCACGGATCCGCTGTCCGACAGCGGTCGACGCGAGCCGGCGGAGGCGAAGCCGCCACACGCGCCCGCAGGGGCACACCTCCAAGCCGGCACAGCCTCCGCCATGGCTATGGCTGAGCCGGCCGGCCGGGACGGCCGGCCCACGGATCCGCTGTCCGACAGCGGTCGACGCGAGCCGGCGGAGGCGAAGCCGCCACACGCGCCCGCAGGGGCACACCTCCAAGCCGGCACAGCCTCCGCCATCGCTGAAGCTGAGGCGGCTGTCCGACAGCGGTCG
>CAYQSE010000272.1:0-7053 GCA_964419905.1 uncultured Enterobacteriaceae bacterium | reverse complement strand
CATCAGGCCGTCGTGGGTCGGCCGTCCCGGCCGACCGTGCCCCTCGCCTCGGCACATTTCACAGGGCTGGTCGAATGCCGGCCGGGACGGCCGGCCCACGTCTGTTTTGGGCAATGTGACAGCCCTGTGTTCGTGGGTCGGCCGTCCCGGGCGAGCGTGCCGCTCGCCTCGGCGCATACCGCTTCACATCAGGCCGTCGTGGGTCGGCCGTCCCGGCCGACCGTGCCCCTCGCCTCGGCACTTTTCACAGGGCTGGTCGAATGCCGGCCGGGACGGCCGGCCCACGTCCCTGCTCTTCGCGGTTTGGCTGATTGCCGGCCGGGACGGTGGGGTCACAGGCCCAGGCCCGAGGCGGCCTTCTGCAGCTCGGGGTAGCGGCTGTCGGCCGCGTGCGTCAGCTGCTCGAGCGCGCTGATCAGGGTCTCGCGTCCGAGCCCATCGGCGATCGGGAGTTCGACCGAGAGCAGGATCTCGCCGCTCTCCGGGTTGAGCTGCAGCTTGCCGACGAGCATCTCGTAGTTCAGGGCCGCCATCTGCACGAGCAGGAGCACCAGGCTCTCGGGGTTGTTCGCGACCTCGAGGTGCAGGTAGTCCGACGTCGACAAGAACACGACGCGCGCCGCCTCGAACAGCTGGATGTTCACCTTGAAGTCGCGGTGCACGCCGGCGTGGTCGAGCCGGATGGTGGGACTGCCGGGCTCTCGGGTGCTCCGGTAGCCGGCGTCGTCGAGGAAGCGCTCGAGATCGTCGAGCGTCGGGTGCTTCGCCCAGCTCCCGGCGGCGGGCAGGCGCCCCTCCAGCGCGTGGACACGCTCGTGCAGCGCGCCGTTCTCCTGCAGCAGCAGGCGGTTCTCCAACTTCAGCACGCGATGCGACGCGCACCCGACGAGGAGCGGGAGCAGCGCGAGCCAGAGCGTGGCGCGACGGGCGGGGTGCATCGCGGCGAGCATGCCACGACGCGGCGGCCGCGTCGTCTACAACCCGGCGTCGCGGGAGATCCGGTCGGCGTCCACCGTGCCATCGACCGCGATGAACTGGTTGGCCGCGTCCGCGCTGGTGAACGCGACCGCGAGCGTGCCGGTCTCGGGATCGAGGTCGCCGGTGGCCGGGAAGCTCAGCCCGTACCAGCCGAACAGGTCGATCGCGGCCTCGCCGCCGATCGCGCCGTCGTCGTTGTCGAGGTCGAACACGAAGTCGATCGGCGCGTTGAACCCGAGCAACGACACGAGGCAGTTCGCGGCGCCCGCGGCGACCTCGCCCCACGGATCGACGATCAGCGTGACCGCGCCGGTGCAGTCCACCGGGAACTCGTCGTAGGTCACTTTCGTGTTGAACAGCCCGGTATAGGTGCCGGCGTACTTGCTCTGCAGCAGCACGCCGCCGACGGTGTGCGCGAGGCGATCGCCATTGGGCAGCTCGACCTCGACGGTCAGCTCGTGGAGGCCCACGTCGAGCGCGTCCTCGGTGAATGACGCGCCGGTGCGCGCCCAGTCGAGGTCGGACGACGCGGACCACGTGATCTCGAGGTCGTCGGTGGGTAGTGCGGCGCCGTCGGCCCCAGTGAGCGTCGCCTTGAACTCGTGGGTGTCCTCGAGCGCCAGGAAGCTCCCGCTGATGGGCGCGGCGATCCGCAGCGTGGCCCCATCCCAGGAGCCGTCGTCGATCGCCGCGTCCCGCTCGGCGATGCCGATGGTGGTGCAGGCGGTGGACAGGGCGAACAGCGGGAGCCAGCGGTTCATGGGATACCCTCCGAGCAGGAGTGGACGGTGGGCATAGCATCCGGTCGCGACCATCCGCTACGGCGGCGCGTCACCCCCGTGTCAAGCCTCGATCCCGCGTCGCGGAGGTCGCGGTGACGGCGCGGGCGGCCGATCTCGTGGTGGGCACGGCGGGGCACGTCGACCACGGCAAGACCACGCTCGTCCGCGCGCTGACCGGGCGCGACCTCGACGCGCTGCCCGAGGAGAAGGCCCGCGGGATCACGATAGCGCTCGGCTTCGCGCCGCTCGACCTGCCCGACGGGCGGCGGGTCGCGCTCGTCGACGTGCCGGGCCACGAGCGGCTGGTGCGCACGATGGTCGCCGGCGCCACCGGGCTCGACGCGGTGCTGCTGTGTGTGTCGGCGGTCGACGGGGTCATGCCACAGACCCGCGAGCACCTGGCGATCCTCGGGCTGCTCGGCGTGTCGCGCGGTGCCGTCGTGCTCACGCACGCCGATCTCGTCGACGAGGAGCTCCTCGCGCTCGCGTCGGACGACGTGGCGGATCTGACGCGGGGCACGTTCCTCGAGGGGGCCCCGGTCGTGCCGTTCGAGGCGCCGAGCGGGCGCGGACGGGATGACGTGGTCGCGGCGATCGCGGCGTTGATCCGCGAGGAGCGGCCCGCGGTGGGCCCGTTCCGCCTGCCGGTGGATCGCAGCTTCGTCCGCCCGGGCTTCGGCGTGGTGGTCACTGGCACGGTGTGGTCCGGCGCGCTCACCGACGGCGCGTCGGTGCGCCTGCTGCCGGACGGCGGCACCGCGCGGGTGCGCGGCATCCAGGTGCACGGCGAGGCCTCGGGGATGGCGCGGGCAGGCTGGCGCGTCGCGCTGAACCTCGCGGGCGTCGACCGCGGCGAGGTCGCCCGCGGCACGCTGGTCACGGACGGACCCGTGCCGACCCCGCGCGTGCTCGACGTGCGGTATCAGCACCTCGGCCCTGGCCCGCTCGACGACGGGGCGCCGGTGCGCCTGCTGATCGGGACCTCGGAGGCGGTCGGTCGGCTGCACCTCGCGGAGGACCGCGACCAGGTGGCGGAGGGCACGGCGTCGTGGGCGCAGGTGCGGCTGGATGCCCCGGTGCCGGCGCTGCCGGGTGATCGTTTCGTGATCCGCCGCCCCTCGCCCGAGGAAACGCTCGGGGGCGGCGTCGTCCTCGATCCCTGGGCGCCGCGGCTGCGCCGCAAGGAGCGGGCCCGCGTCGGACGGGAGCTCGCGCGGCTCGCCAAGGGTGACGCGACGGTGTGGCTGGAGCGCGCCGGCGAGGCGGGCCTGACGCCTTCCGAGTGGGCGTTCCGCGCACCCGGCGCGCCACGCGGCGTGCCGCTCGGCGATCGCGTGCTCGCGCCCACGGTCGTCGCGCGTCTCGAGGGCGAGCTGCTCGTCGCGGTCGACACGTTCCACCGCGAGAGCCCGCTGGCGATGGGCGCGAACCGGCGCGAGCTTCGACGGGGGCGCCTCGCGGGCCTCACCGAGCGCGTGTTCGACGGGCTGGTCGCGCGGCTCGTGGACCACCGCCAGATCGTCGTCGAGGGCCCGCTGCTGCGCCTCGCGCGGTTCGCGGTGACGCTGGGCCCCGAGCAGGCGGCGCTGCGCGCGCGGATCCGGGCCGCGTTCGACGACGCCGGGCTCGCGGGGCGCAGCGCGAAGGCGCTGGCCGAGGGGCTCCCCGATCCTCAGACGATCGCGCTGACGCACCTCCTCGAGCGCGACGGCACGATCACCGCGGTGCCCGGCATCGGCTGGGTGTCGTCCGCGGCGCTCGTCGGGCTGCGCGACGCGCTCCGCGGATGGTTCGCCGACCACGATCTGCTGCAGCCCGGCGATCTGAAGGAGACGACGGGGCTGTCGCGCAAGGCCGCGATCCCGCTGCTCGAGTGGCTCGACGCGCAGCGGTGGACGCAGCGGCGGGTGGACGCGCGGAGCCGCGGGCCCGCGTTGTGACCGGCACCTTGGTGCGCGGCCCGCCACCGGATACACAGCGGGCTCCGTTGGAGGGGACATGCTGGTCGAGCGCACGCACACCTGTGGGGAGCTTCGGGAGTCCGACATCGGCCAGGAGGTCGTGGTGCAGGGCTGGGCCCAGGCGGTCCGCGATCGCGGCGGCGTCGTGTTCGTCGTGCTGCGCGACCGGTTCGGCACGGTGCAGGTCACCGCGGACGAGCGCGCCAGCGAGTCGGCGCGCGAGGCGTCGAAGCAGGTGCGCATCGAGTACGTCGTGCAGGTGCGCGGCGTCGTCGCGCTGCGCGCCGAGGGCGCTCGCAACACCGACATGCCCACCGGGGCGATCGAGATCATCCCGTCGGAGCTGACGCTGCTCTCGGGCACGCGCCCGCTGCCGTTCGCGCTCGACGAGCGCGGCGGCGACGTCGGCGAGAACGTCCGCCTGAAGTACCGCTACCTCGACCTGCGCCGCCCCGCGCTGCAGTCGAAGATCGTCGCGCGTCACCACGCCGCGCAGGCGGTGCGCCGCTACCTCGACAGCGAGGACTTCCTCGAGATCGAGACGCCCTGCCTCACCCGGGCCACGCCCGAGGGCGCGCGCGACTACCTCGTGCCCAGCCGCGTGCACCCCGGCTTCTTCTACGCGCTGCCGCAGTCGCCGCAGATCTTCAAGCAGATCCTGATGGTGGCCGGCATGGACCGCTACTTCCAGATCTGCCGCTGCTTCCGGGACGAGGACCTCCGCGCCGACCGGCAGCCCGAGTTCACGCAGATCGACATCGAGATGTCGTTCGGCACGCGCGAGACGGTGATGCGGTTCGCCGAGGGCGTGGTCCGCGCGATGTGGCGGTCGGTGCTCGACCTCGACGTGGGCGAGATCCCGGTGATGAGCTGGATCGAGGCGATGGATCGGTTCGGCGTCGACGCGCCGGATCTCCGCTTCGGCATGGAGCTCTCCGACGTGCTCCCGCTCGTCGCCGACGCCGACTTCGCGCCAGTCCAGGCCGCGCTCGACAGCGGCGGCATCGTGAAGGCGTTCGTCGTCCAGGGCGCCGCCGAGGACACGTCGCGCAAGGTGCTCGACGGCTACACCGAGTTCGTGAAGGCGTACGGGCTGGGCGGCCTGCTGTGGGGCAAGGTGCTCGACGGCGACCTCACCGGCCCGCTGAAGAAGGCCCTCGCCGGCAGCCCGACCAGCTTCCTGCTCCAGGTGGGCGCGAAGACGGGCGATCTCGTGCTCGCCGCGGCGGGCTCGTTCGCGGCGGTGAACGCGGGGCTCGGTCGCCTGCGCGTGAAGATCGCGCACGATCGCAAGCTGGTGGAGCCGGGGTTCCGGTTCTGCTGGGTCGTCGACTTCCCGCTGTTCGAGGCCACGCCGGACGGCGGCTGGGCGCCGATGCACCACCCGTTCACCGCGCCGCGTCCCGAGCACGAGGCGTGGCTCGGCACCGCCAAGATGGGCGAGATCCTGTCGAATGCGTACGACATCGTGTGCAACGGCAGCGAGATCGGCGGCGGCTCGATCCGTATCCACCGCGAGGAGTCGCAGCAGAAGGTGTTCGAGGCGCTCGGCATCACCCCCGAGGCGCAGCAGGAGAAGTTCGGCTTCCTGCTCGACGCGCTCGCGCACGGGGCGCCCCCGCACGGGGGGCTCGCGCTGGGCTTCGATCGCTGCGTGATGCTGCTGACCGGCGCCGAGTCGATCCGCGACGTGATCGCGTTCCCGAAGACCACGTCGGCGCAAGACCTGATGTCGGGCGCGCCCAGCGCGGTCGAGTCCAAGGAGCTCGCGGAGCTGCACGTTCGCACCGTGTGAACCGGCGCGTCGTCGTGTACGCTGGTTGCGATGATCGTTCCTGCGTACTCCCCGCGTCTCGATCGCGCCGTCGCGCTGGCGATGGAGGCGTTCCGCCCGAAGTGGCGGAAGGGCACGGATACGCCGTACCTCAGCCACTTGCTGATGGTCTGCGCGCTGGTCGGCGAGCACGGCGGCAGCGAGGACCAGATGATCGCGGCGGTGCTCCACGACTACCTCGAGGACATCGACGGCGCGTCGCACGAAGAGCTGGCGCGGGAGTTCGGCCCCCGGGTCTCGGCGCTCGTGCTCGCGCTCTCGGACTGCACCGGTGAGCCGAAGCCGCCGTGGAAGGAGCGCAAGCTGAGCTACGTCGCCCGACTGCGCGACGAGCACCCGGACACGAAGCTGATCTGCTCGGCGGACAAGCTGCACAACAGCCGGAGCATCGTGCGGGATCACCGCGCGCTGGGCGACGCGATCTTCGACCGGTTCCGCCCGAGCAAGGAAGAGACGCTGTGGTACTACCGCGCGGTGTTCGAGGCGCTCGCGCACGGCTGGCGCCACCCGATCCTCGATGACCTCGAGGAGTCGGTGGCGCGCCTGCACGCCGTCAGCGGCGCGGACTGGCCGCCCCGCTGACCCGCCTGACCGAATGGACTGGACTGCGACGCACGGCAAGGCGCGTGTGTGCGACCCGGTGCCGCACGACGCCACGCGCTACAGCGCCAGGAAGCGCTCATCGGCCTGGAGCTTCCGATCGAACGTCGCGACGCGCGTGCACCCCGCCGAGGCGGCCCGCTCGGCGATCAGGTAGTCCGCGAAGTCGGCGGCCCCGGTACGGTATCTTTCGAGCGCCCGGTAGGCGAGATCGACGTCCTCGACGACGAACTGCGCAGTCCGAAGGACGGCGTGCAGGGCGGCGGCGATCTCCGGTCGGCTTCGTCCGTACGCGCGCTTGAGCACCCACACGAGCTCGCACAGGACGATGTGCCCGACGAAAATCCTGGTGCCCTCGGCGATCATCTGCTCGATGAGGGCCGCGGCGCGCAGCGCCTGCGCGGCATCGTCTTCGACCAGATAGCGAACGAGGACATTCGTATCCAGGCCGATCACGACCCGGCCTCTTCGGCGATGGCTTCGTCCATCTGGGCGAGCGACACCGGCGGTCCGTCGCGCCGCAGCAGCCCGCGCAGGCTCCGGACATCGACCGTCTCGGGCTCGACCACGATTCGTCCATCCGCGTGACGCACGAACGTCACGCGGTCACCGGGTGCGACCCCGAGCACCTCGCGGATCGCCTTCGGGATCGTGATCTGACCCTTCGACGTGATGGTCGCGGACGCCATCGCCTTGCTCCGTGCGCTGAATCCTTACTTCTAGGTAAGGCAAGGCGTCGCCTCGGGCAACCTCGGCTCGTGATCCCACACATCCCGAGTGGGGCTCGAGATCTCGTGGGGCGGGCGCCTCGCCTGTCGATCCTACACATCTCGCACCGTGCCTGAGATCACGTGGGGCGGGCGTCCCGCCCGCCCGTCCTGACGGGAAGCCCGGAATG
>CAYQSE010000271.1:0-7115 GCA_964419905.1 uncultured Enterobacteriaceae bacterium | reverse complement strand
GTCGCGCATGACCTCCATCTCGAACTCCTTCCACCCGAGCAGGCTCTGCTCGACGAGCACCTGGTGGGTCGGAGAGAGATCGAGGCCCTCGGAGCAGATCGCGCGGAACTCCTCGATGTTCCACGCGACGCCGCCACCCGCGCCGCCCAGCGTGAACGACGGCCGGATGATGCACGGCAGCCCGACCGTGTCGAGCAGCGCCTCGGCCTCGGCCATCGTGGTCGCCACGCCCGAGCGCGCGAGCCCGACGCCGATCTCGATCATCGCCTTCTTGAACAGGTCGCGATCCTCGGCGACGTTGATCGCCTCGGGATCGGCGCCGATCAGCTTCACGCCCAGCTCGTCGAGCACACCACAGGCGTGGAGCTCGAGGCAGAGGTTCAGGCCAACCTGCCCGCCGACGGTGGGCAGCAGCGCGTCCGGGCGCTCGCGCTCGACGACCTGCCGCGCGAACTCGAGGGTCAGCGGCTCGACGTAGGTGGCGTCCACCAGCGACGCGTCGGTCATGATCGTCGCGGGGTTGCTGTTGATCAGCACCACCCGGTACCCGAGCGACTTCAGGACCTTGCACGCCTGCGTGCCCGAGTAGTCGAACTCGCAGGCCTGTCCGATCACGATGGGCCCGCTGCCCACGACCATCACGGTGCTGCCCTTCGGCAACACGCGCTCGTGCTGGGGCGGGATGGGCGTCTGGTCTCGCAGGGTGCTCAAGGACGCCCCTCCTTCGCGAACGCGATGAACCGGTCGATGAGGTAGTGGCTGTCGTGCGGCCCCGGGCAGGCCTCGGGGTGGTACTGCACCGCGATGACCCGCTTGTCGTCGTGCTGGAAGCCGCTGACGGTCTGGTCGTTCAGGTTGACGTGGGTGACCCGGGCGCCCGTGGCCTCGAGGCTGTCCCGATCGACCGCAAAGCCGTGGTTCTGGCTGGTGATCTCCACCTTGCCGGTGAGCAGATCCTTCACCGGGTGGTTCGCGCCGCGATGACCGAACTTCAGCTTGTAGGTCGTCGCGCCGAGCGCGAGCCCGAGGAGCTGGTTGCCGAGGCAGATGCCCAGCGTGGGCAGGGCGCCCACCACCTTCTGCAGCTCCGCGATCGGCCCTGGCAGCGCCGCCGGGTCGCCCGGCCCGTTCGACACGAACACCGCGTCGGCGCCGTCCATCCACACCTCGGCGGGCGCGTCGATCGGGTGCACCGTGACCTTGCAGCCGCGATCTTCGAGCAGGCGCAGGATGTTGCGCTTGCACCCGCCGTCGACGAGGCTCACGCGCAGCGTGGGCGCCGGTGGATCGCAGTGCACGTAGCTCTTGCGCGTGCCGACCTCGGCGGCGAGCGCGCGCCCGGCCATGCCCGGCCACGCGTCCATCAGGCGCTTCAGCTCCGCCTCGGGCGTGCCGTCGGTCGAGATCACCGCCTTCATCGCGCCACGCGAGCGCAGGTGCCGGACCAGCGCGCGCGTGTCGATGCCGTGCATGCCTGGCACGCCGGCCTCCGAGAGGTAGCGGTGCAGCCCGCCCTCTGAGCGCCAGCTCGACGGGGCGCGCGAGAACGACCGCGCGAGGAAGCCAGCAGCCCACACGCGCTCGCTCTCGGGGTCGTCCTCGTTCACCCCGTAATTGCCGACGTGCGCCGTCGTCATCACGACGATCTGCTCGGCGTACGAGGGGTCGGTCAGCACTTCCTGGTACCCGGTCATGGCGGTGTTGAACACCACCTCGCCGACGCGGGTTGCGGACGCGCCGAACGCCTCGCCCTCGAAGCGCCGCCCGTCTTCGAGGAGCAGGATGGCACCCATTTCACCTCCCGGGGGTCGCACCCGGTTAGCGCGCCCCGGCGGGTCCGTAAAGCGTCGCGTGCGGGGCGCGCGTGGTAGACAGGGCGGCGGAGGAACGACCCGTGCAGGACGCGCCCACCTTCGGCCCGTGGAAGGCGCTCGCCAAGCTCGGCGAGGGCGGTGTGTGCGCGGTCTGGCGCGTCCGCCACGAGCTGACCGGCGAGGAGGGCGCGGTCAAGGTGCTGGTGGACGAGTCCGCCGAGAACGTGGCGCGCTTCGTCGACGAGGCCGAGCTGCTCATGCAGATCGCCCACCCCAACGTGCTCGCGGTGCACCAGGTCGAGCCCGAGGCGCGGCCTCCGTGGTTGCTGATGGACCTGCTGAACGGCGAGGATCTCGACCGCCTGATCGAGAAGGGCCCGGTAGCGCCCCGACGCGCCGCACGGCTGATCGCGGACGTGGCCGACGGCCTGGCGAGCGTGCACGCGCTGGGCATCCGGCACCGGGACATCAAGCCCGGCAACATCATGATCGACGGCGACGGCAACCCGAAGCTGATCGACTTCGGCATCGCGCGGCGGATCCACGACACGCGGCGCACCCAGGCCGGCATGGTCGTGGGCACCGCAGCCTACCTCCCGCCCGAGGTGTGGGGTGGCGACGACCCGCACGGCGCCCAGGACACCCAGGCTGCCGACGTGTACGCCCTCGGGCAGACCCTGTGCGAGCTGCTGATCGGTCAGGCGATCTACGATCGCGAGGGCGACACCACGCTGCTCGTCACCATCCTGCGCGACAAGCTGGATCGCGACGCGCTCGATCCGCGCGGCTGGGTGCCCGACGTGCCCGCCGGGCTCGCGTCGATCGTGGCCCTGGCCACCGCGCAGGATCCGAAGCAACGCCTCGCCACCGCCGACGCGCTGCGCACTCGCCTGGAGGCGTGGCTGGACGGTGAGCTGACGCCCGCGCCCGAGCCCGTCGCCACCAGCGGCGGCGCGTCGTCGACCGCGGCGATGACGGCTGGTGCCAGCGTCCTCGCGATGGGCCTGATCTTCGCGGTGACGCTGGCCGGCGTGGTCGCGCTGTGGGTGTGGCGCCCTACGCCCACCGTGCAGGCCGATCCGGCGGCGATCCGGGCGGCCGTGGACGCGCAGGCCGCCGCCCTCGCTCCGTGCGCCCGCGGCAAGGGCGGCACCGTGACCGCCACCTGGGTCGTGCACGACGGCGCCACCTTCCACGCGCGCGCCGACGCCTCGACCGTCGATCCCACCGCGACCGCCTGCGTGCTCGCGGCGGTCCAGGGCATGACCTGGCCGCCGGGCACCCTCGCCGTCACCCTGCCCATCGAGCTCCGCTGAGCGCGCTACTCGGGGCACGGGGTGTTGAACAGGTCGGCGTCCCAGCAGGCGGGCTCGCCGCTGTTCAGGTCGACCAGGCGGACCTCGCCCGAGCCGTCGGCGTCGCGCGCGACCCAGGCGGGCTCGCCGGTGGCGCCGTCCAGCGCGTCGACGCGCGCGTAGCCGCTGTCGTGGAAGAACCAGGACAGCGCGCTGCCGGCGTGCGGTCCGGCGAGCGCGGCGAGGCCGAGCTGGGCGTTGCCCTGCCCGTCGGCGACCCACTCGACGACGCCGACGACCGCGCCGCCCTCGTAGAGATCCCACCAGCCGACCGCGCCGTTCTCGCTCAGGTAGCCGGTGAACCACACGTCGTCGTTGTAGGCGCCGTCCGTGGACTTCAGGCGCATCTCCGCGAGCCAGCCGACGCCGACCCAGGCGACCGTGAACGTCCCGGTGACCTGGGCGGCGCCCACCGGCACCGTCTCGACCGCCTGCCACACGTTCGGCGCGAGCTGGGTGATCCGGCCCTGGCTGACGACACCGATGCCGATCGCGGGCGGGCCGATGATGCGCGCGGTCGCGGCCTGCGACCACGCGACGGCTGCAGACGCCGCGGCGGCGTGCGCGAACGGGTTCGAGCGGCCCGCCTGGATCTCGTCGAGCCCGCCAGCATCCACCTGCCCCTTGAACACGTCGGGCGCGGACGCCACGTCGAGGCGGCCGCCGCGCGGCGCCTGATCGGCGTCGAGCGCCCCGTGGAGCGCGGCCGCGCGATCGACGATCTCCACCGCGTCGTCTGCGCGCAGCGACACGTCGGAGAGCAGCGGGAAGTGCACGTCCTGCTCGGCGGGCATGCACGCGGCGAGGACGGCGAGGGTGACGACGACGGGGGTGAGGGTCAGGGTGCGCATCGGGGACGCTCCGTGGTTCGGGTTGCGCTCGTTGGACCCGCGAGGCGCCGACGGTAGAAAGCGAAAGTTCTCGACTTCGCGATCGCGTGCTTTTCACCGTCGTGTCATGCTGTGCGGAAGGAGTCCGCCATGTCCGATGCCCTCCGGGACCTGCCCGACGCGCTCCGCTCCGCGCTGCTCCGCCGGGTCCCCACGCAGCTCCCCGACGCCGAGGCGATGAAGCGCCGCGTGTGGCGCGCGGTGAAGGAGGCCGAGCGCGCTCGCTCGGCCCACCCGTTCCTGAACCTCGCGCTCGCCCGCGACCTCGCCGAGCGACTCGACACGCTGATCGACCGCACGGCGGACGGCACCGAGACCCAGCGCGGGCTCGTCGCCGCGGCCATCGTCTACTTCGCGACCGTCGACGACCTGCACCCGGACTACGACGACGCGTTCGGATTCGACGACGACGCGCAGGTGATCGCGGCGGTCGAGCAGGTGATCGAGGACGACGCCGCGCTCGCGGAGCCCCGCGCGGCGCGCTGATCCGAGGTCTGAACGCAGAGATCAGATCGCGGTCAGGCTTCGTCGCGCGCGAACGTTCATCTTGGGGAAGCAGCGGACCCTCCTCGGGTCCGAACCCTCCTTCCCGAGAGGACGCGCATGCGTCACGTCAACGAGACGGCCCTCCGCCGACCGCCGCGCGCACAGCATGTGGCTGCCCCAGCGGCGTCGATGAACGATGCGCTGGCGCAGACACAGCCCCAGCACCTCCTCGGCAACGCGACGGTGGACGCCGCGCTGTCGGGCGTGGCGCTCGACGGCTACGGCGCGATGGTCGCCTGCCACGTCCAGGCGGGCCTCGCGGGCCTCGAGGGCGCCGGACCGATGGAGAGCAACGCGTTGATGCTGCGGTGGATGCGCCGCGCGCACGACACGGATCTCGGCGCCGCGTCGATCGACATCGCGCGCAGCGCCGGACAGCCCCTGCCCGCCGCGGTGCGCGCACGGATGGAGCGGGCGTTCGGGCACGACTTCTCGCACGTCCGCGTCCACGTCGGACCCGCGGCGGCGCGCGCCGCCGACGCGCTGAACGCCCACGCGTTCGCGCTCGGCGCCGACGTGTTCTTCCACGGCGGCGCGTACGCGCCGGGCACGTCGGACGGCGACCGCCTGCTCGCGCACGAGCTGACCCACGTGGTGCAGCACGACGAGGGGCGCCTGCCGACCGACGGCGGCGTGTCGAGCCCGAGTGATCCGCACGAGCGTGAAGCGTACGCGAACGAGTCCGTGATCCTGGGCGCGCTCGCCGACGCAGACGTCGCGACGCCCGACGCCGCGACCGCGGGGGCCGTCACACACCAGCCCGTCGACACGCGCGCGTCGGCGCACCGCGAGCTGAACGGCGAGGCGGCCGCCGAGGGCGAAGAGAACGAGGCGCAGCTCACCTCACCCGACGCGCTGCGCGCCGAGCTCGAGGCGGGGCTGACGATCGAGCCGCAGCCGCCGGACTGCATCAACGTGAAGTTCCGCGACCAGGTGCTCGCGCGGATCGTCCCGCAGGGCGATCCGACCGACGACGACCGGTTCCGCGTCGAGGTCACGCAAGGCGCGGACGGCACCGCGACGATCGCGCTGAGCCTGGACGCGCCGGGCACGGTGGAGGGCGTGAGCACCCTGCGGGTGGGCCAGGCGACCGTGCCCGTGCGCGTCGTGCGCGCGGGGCGCCCCCCGGCAGCGCGTGCCCCCGCGCCGGCCGCGGCGGCCGAGGCGCAGCCGAGGCGCCAGGAGAGCCCGCCCTGGTGGGTGTTCATCCCGATCGCCGGGCTGTTCTGGCGCCCGATCCGCGAGGCGGCGCACCAGACGCTGACCGAGGATCTCCCCGAGGCAGCGGCCTACGCCGCCTCGGAGAGCGGGCGCATCGCCGTCGAGCACAGCGCCGAGCTGGTCGCGGGCATCGTCATCCCGGTGATCTGTGGGTTCCGGATCGGGCTGTCCCCTCCGTCCGTGTTCAGCGCGATCGAGAACAAGGTGGAGTGCCTGCAGGCGCTCGGCGGCGCGCGCACCTCCGACGAGCGGTGGAGCATCCTGCTGACCTACGCGGGCAACGAGCTGACCTCGATGCTCGCCGACCGCCTCACCCCACCGTCGTTCACCGGGCGGCCCAGCCTGGGAAGCGTCGGGCAGTGGGTGATGGCGAACCGACGCGCGATCATGGGGCGACTGCTGGTGAAGCTCTTCGAGTCGGGCACCCAGATGGCGCTCGACGCGCTGCGCGACTGGCCGCTCGACGACCGGGAATGGGGGGCCTTCCGCGACCGGATCGGGCGGGACATCGTGATGGTCGTCGCCAACGGGATCATCGAGGCGCTGGGCCTCCAAGCCCCCGGCGGCGACGCCTCGGCGATCGCGGGCGAGGGCAGCGATCACTGGCTCGACCAGATCGTCGAGGGCATCACCCAGCAGCTGTTCGAGAACGGGGTCGAGGCCGCACAGGACGCCGCCGCGGGCCGAAACGACGCGACCCAGCGCGACGCCCGCGGCGCGCCGACCTCGTCGGATCCCGACGAACTGCACCGCGCCGCGGCGCACGGCGTGGCCGGTCCGCGCAACGCCCTGCCCCACCTCGACCGCATCCAGTCCGCGTTCGGACGCCACGACGTGCGCGGCATCGGCGCCCACCAAGACGCCCGGGCGGCGGCTGCCTCCGAGACCCTCGGCGCCGGCGCGTACGCGACCGGCGACCAGATCGCGTTCTCAGGCACCCCCTCGCTGCACCAGGCCGCCCACGAGGCCGCCCACGTCGTACAGCAGCGCGCCGGCGCGCGCCCGGCGAGCGGGCTCGGGTCCGAGGGCGACCGCTACGAGCAGCACGCCGACGCCGTCGCAGACCGCGTCGTCGCGGGCGCGTCCGAGGCAGGCGCGGTAGGAACGGCGCTCCTCGGCGGCGCGGTCCACGATCTGGTTCACGCCGACGTATGCCGACGCCAGGTCGGGCCGCCGGCTCAGGAGCCTCATGCACAGGGCCGTACCCCAGGAGTGGCCGACCAGGAACAGCTTCCGTCGTTCGAATCGCTGCAGGAGGCGCTCGCTGAGCTCCTCCAGATCCGCCACGA
>CAYQSE010000270.1:0-7196 GCA_964419905.1 uncultured Enterobacteriaceae bacterium | reverse complement strand
GCCGTTCAGCCAGAAGTGGAACGGGAACTTCGCCGAATTCGTGAACGCGCCGAGCAGCACCAGCACGACGATCGGCACATAGAGCGGGGAGCCGACGATGCGATCACGCGACGCGAGCACCTCGTGCAGGTCGAGCGAGGGCACGAGCAGGCCGATCAGCAGCACGCCCGCGAGCAGTGCGAGCCCGCCGCCGCCGGTGATCGCGAGCGCCATCCGCGCGCCCTGGCGCGAGGCGTGCTTGCGGTGCGCGTATCCGATGAGCAGGAACGAGCTGAGGCTGGTGAGCTCCCAGAACACCACCATCAGCAGCAGGTTCGACGCCAGCGCGATGCCGACCATCGCCCCCATGAACACGAGCAGGGTGGCGTAGAAGCGCCCCATCCGGTCGCTCATGGGGAGGTAGTGGTGCGAGTAGAGCACCACGAGCAGCCCGATCCCGAACGACAGGAGCGCGAACAGCAGGCCGAGCCCGTCGAGGTGCAGCGCGAACGTCAGCCCGATCGCGGGCACCCACGGGACGCTGAGCGCGACCGGCTCGCCCGCGAGCACCGCGGGCGCCAGCGTGCCGAGGGCGGCCAGCGCCGCGACGACCACAGCGCCTGTGCCCCACCCTGCGAGCGCGCGGCTGCGCGCCCCGAGCAGGGCAGGAACGAGGGCGCCGCACAGCGGCAGGAGCAGCAGCAGGAGGAGCGTCATGCGTCGGTCGAGGTCCGGTTCGGCTGAGCCCCGTCACCCTAAGCAGTCACAGCGCTCCTGGAAAGTGGTGCGCCGCGCCGGAAGACGACACTACGCGCAGCCACCGGGGCAGCCGGCCTGGGCGTTGTGAAGCGGTGCCGGCGGCGCGGGATCGTGACCGAGGCCGCGCAGGAGGGCGATCGCTCGCCTGGACAGGCCCGCGAGCGTGGACCATGCGAGCCAGCTCTCGTCCAGCTCGTCGTCGTGCCACGGGAGCACCGCGATGGCCAGCACACCCACGCTGCAGACCGTGGTGCACGCGAGGAGGGTGTACAGGGTGTCGGCGGGAAGGGTCATGGGAGCCTCCGTGGATGTCTCGACGTTACTGAACTCGTGTTCACCTGTCAAGCTGTTCAGTATGGCGTAGCGCTCGGGAACCTGTGAGAACATCACCCGCCATGCGACCAAAAAATGTCCGCTTCTCGGCACCCCCCGAAAAAAGCGTGATCCTCGGATGCCGATGCAGCTGAACAAGTCCCAGAAGTTCGTGAAGATGCTCGAGATCATGGCGCGTCGGGGCGGCGTGAGCGCGGGCGAGCTGATGGAGCGCCTGGACGTGGACGCGCGCACCTTGCGTCGCTACCTCGCTGATCTGAAGGGCATGGACATCCCGGTCCACGACGAGGGGCGGTCGGCGGATCGGGTGATCTCGATCGATCCCAGCTACCGCCGCACCGGCGTTCAGCTCACGCTCGCCGAGGTGCTCTCGCTGCACTTCGGGCGCACGCTGTTCAACTTCCTCGAGGGCACGTCGTTCGCCGAGGACCTCACGGGCGCGCTCGAGCGACTGGAGCCTGCGATCTCGCGTGCGCATGCCGATCTCGCGCGTCAGCTCGACACGAAGTTCCTCGCGGTGCCCGAGCACGCGAAGGACTACCGCGGGGATGCGAGCGAGATCATCGACGAGGTGATCAGCGCGCTGGTCTACAACAACGTGATCGACGCGCGCTATCGCAAGCCGAGCGGAGTGGAGGCGACCTATCGGCTGCACCCGTTCACGCTGGCCACGTTCCGGCAGGGGCTCTACCTGTTCGCGCTCGACGTCGAGGCGGCTCAGGTGAAGACGTTCGCGATGGAGCGGTTCACCGACCTGGTGCGGCTGCGCGAGCACTTCGCCTACCCCGCGAACTGGCATCCGCAGGCGCGGATCGCGGACGCGTTCGGGATCATCTCCGGGCCACCCGAGGACGTGCAGATCGCGTTCACCGAGAAGGTGGCCGCCTACATCCGCGAGCGCACCTGGCACCCGAGCCAGACGCTGCGCACGCTCGAGGACGGTCGCCTGCTGCTGCGGCTGCGCGTCGCGGTCACCGTGGAGCTCGAGCAGTGGGTGCTCGGCTTCGGCCCCGACGCCGAGGTGATGTCGCCCGAGCCGTTCGTCGCGCGGATCGGGGACGCGCTGCGTCGCGCCGCGGCGCGCTATGGGGGCACGGCATGATCACGCCGCTCGCCGATCCGTGGGGAGACCCGCTCGTGCTGGACTGGGACCGCGCCTGGCGGTACCACCGGCAGCGCCTGGGTGGTCGCGGGCTGGAGCAGCGCGCGTTCCGCGACGAGGCCGAGGGCTTCCTCGCGCGTCTGGACGCGCTGATCGCCGGCGCCGCGCCCTCGCCCGACGACGACCTCGAGTCCGCCGCGCTCCGCTTGGGCTTGCCTGCGTGGTTCGCGCCGGATCCGCGGGCGATCGATCACGCCGAGGCGCTGCCCGGGCCGACGCTGCTCGCCCGGATCGCGACCGACATCGCGCCGTCGGTGGGCCTCGACGCGCCCGACCGGGTGCTCGGTCCGTGGGCCGACCTGCTGGATCCGCGACGGGCGCCGGACCGTGCCGCGCTCGAGATGGCGCTGGCGGCCGCGTGCTTCGTGCCGGTCGACGACGATCGCTTCGGTCGCACGCCGTTCATCCAGTGGGTGCGCCGCAAGCCACACCCCGAGATGGCCATCCGGGATCAGGTGCGCGCGATCGAGCGCGCCCCGCCGACCGCGTGGCGGATCGACGCGGTCACGCCCGAGGGCCTCTTGCTCACCGAGCTGCTCGGGGTCGCGGAGCGCGCGCGGCCGAAGGGCCCGGTCGTCGCCGCGCCCGCCTCGGTGCAAGGGGGCGGTGCGCCCGGCGATCTCCTGCTCGCGCGGGTCGTTCGCGTCGGGGACGGCTGGATTGCGCCGGTCGCGTTCACGCTGCGCGGTGTGCCCGAGCCGTCCTTGCTGCGCAGCTGGGTGCGCCTCGCGGTGTGGCCGCGCCTGCTCGATCACAAGGCGACCTCGCTCGACGAGCTGCTGCGGCTGATGCCGCACGCGCTGTGGCGCCGGGCGCACGAGCACGCGTACGCGCGCGCGCTTCAGTCCGGCGCCACCAGGTAGACGCGGCTCGCCTGGTTGGGCACGGTGACGGTGAACCCGTCGTTGCGCAGCGCGTGCTCGGTCAGCGTCGCGACGGGGCGACCGTCCACGTCGCCCGTCTCGTCGAAGAGCTGCACGACGCGAAGCGCTGCGGGCAGCGCGGCCCAGTCCGACAGCTCGTCGGGGATCCGCACGGTGATGGGCGTCGGCGCGAGCTCGAAGTTGGCGACCACGACGAGCAGCCGCTCTGCGTCGGGCAGGTAGCGCGCGAAGGTCCACGCGCCGCCCGGATAGCCGCTGCGTCCGGTGTTGTGGAAGTCGAGGCCGTAGTAGGCGCCCTCGGTGACCAGCGGGTGCTGCGCGAGGTGCAGCAGGCGGCGGTACGTCTCGTGCAGCGCGCGCTGATCGGGCGAGAGCCTCCGTCCGTCGAACGTGCCTTCGCTCACCCAGTCGGCGAGCGCCGGCACGCGCCAATAGTCGAAGATCGACGTGCGGCCGTCCTCGCCGCCGAAGCCCTCGACGCCCGCGCCCTGCTCGCCGACGGTCTGTCCGTTGTAGACCATCACCGGGCCTGGCCCGGACAGGTACGCGATCGGCGCGAGGTGGATGCCTGCGGCGGGCGAGCCGAACCCGGAGTGATCCGGCTCGACGTCGGGCACGATCGGCGAGGCGATCCGCCGCTCGTCGTGGTTCTCCAGGTAGCGCAGCGCGTGGGGGCGGCGCGTGTCCGGGAAGAACGCGAGGTGGCTGTCGAGCACGCCCTTGGTGCTCGTGCCGTTGTAGATGCCCTTGAGGCGGTCGTAGGTATCGTCGTCGTAGACCGCGTCGAAGCCGGCTTCCACGAGCCCGTCGAGGTTCGCGTACGCTTCGGCGGCGAAGTACACGTCGGGGTCGCGGTCGCGGGCGTGGTCGATCAGCCACGTCCACGCCGGCTGCGGGACGAGGTGGGCGAAGTCGCAGCGGAAGCCGTCCACGCCGCGCGCTTGCCAGTACGCGAGCACCTCGTCGACGAACGCCCAAGTGGCAGGGATCGGGTCGTAGTGGGTGGTGCCGTTCGTGAAGTCGTAGCCGTAGTTCAGCTTCACCGTCTCGTACCAGTCGTTCACCGAGGGGGTGTGGCTGACCACCTCGTTGCCGGTGACCCTGGCGTGCCGGCCCGACGTGCCGTCCTCGAGCGCGAACGCGCCATCCATGCCCGGGAGCTGCCAGGGCGCCTCGGCGGTGGGCAGGGTCAGCGGCGTGCCGCCCGCGAGATAGAAGAAGTGGTTGTCCCGCGCGAAGAACACGTCCTGATCGTCATCGGCGCCCAGCGTCAGCGCGGGCCGGATGTCGGACGCGTAGCTGCGTGCGACGTGGTTCGGCACCAGGTCGATCAGCACCTTCATCCCGGCGGCGTGGATCCTTGCCACCAGCGCGTCGAACTCGTCGAGGCGGTCGGCCGGATCGTCGGCGTAGTCGGGGCTGACGTCGAAGTAGTCGCGGACCGCGAAGAAGCTGCCCGCGCGGCCCTTGAGGATGTCGGGATCGTCGGGCGGCTGGCCGTAGCCGCTCCAGTCGGTGCTCGTGGCCTGCTGGAGCACGCCGGTGAGGTAGACGTGGGTGACCCCCATCCCAGCGATGTGGTCGAGCGCGCGCGCGTCGAGGTCCGAGAACTTGCCCACGCCGTTCTCGGTCAGTGTGCCGTCGGTCTTGTTCTGCCCGGTGGTGTTCCCGAAGTGACGCACCACCAGCTGGTAGAGCACGTCGCGGGGGGCGGCGTCCTGCCACGCGCGGAAGGTGCGCGCCGTCGTCCACTCCGAGACGACCTCTCCGCGCCGCGCGCGCACGCGCCACGCGTACTCACCTGGCGCGGGCAGCGCGACCGGAGCCGAGTGCCCGGACAGGTCGGTCGCGGAGAAGACCGGCGCGTCGAAGACCGGCCCGAGGGCGACCTCGACGTCGTAGGTCACGTCCAGCGCCGCGGCGTCACCGTCGCGCGCGGGCTGCCACGCGAGCCGGAGCGACGTGGCGAGCCCCTCGGCGTTGGCGCCCGGCCACGAGAGGTCGGGCGTCGCAGGGGCCGCGACCTCTCCGGTGTCGGTGTCGCCCGTGTCCGCGGTGTCGCCGGTGTCCGTGGGCTTGCACGCGAGCACCAGCCAGATCGCCAGCACGGCCGCGCCGCTCATGCCATTCGTCCGCAGCACGGCCACCTCCTGTTGGGCTCGTAGCATGGCAGACGGCGCGCGCCGCTGTCAGCGCGGATCGGGCGTCCGTGCCTGCTTCACGCGGCCTGTGGTCCGAGGCGACGCCGCGCTAGCTCCGCCCTCAGGCGCGTCCGCAGCGTGCCGTTCGCGAAGATCGCGGTGATGACCATCGCCCAGTAGCCCCAGGGCATCTTCGGGCTCTCGTCGAAGCAACGCAGCGACTGCCACGGGCGGCTCGCGTGCGCGTGGTGGTCGGCGTGTCGGGACAGGCCGACCAGCGAGTAGTAGGTGAACCACCCCTCCGCGTCCCACGAGTCGCGCGGCGTGACTCGGCTGCCCTGGCGGACCAGCCCCCAGTGCTCGACGTAGTTCACCGACTCGAGCAGCAGCACGGCGATCGCCGCCTGGGCGAGCAGCGCTGCTGCGGGCGCGGGGCCGAGCAGGAGCGCCACGGCCGCGAGGGCGCCCCAGCCGACCAGCGCGCCGTGCACGACGCGGTTGCGCGCGTGCGCCGGATCTCGCCAGCTGCCCGCGCCGATGCGCCGCGACTCGATCGCCCACGCGCTGCGGAGCTGGCCGGTCACCGTGCGGGCGAGGAACGCGTGGAGCGGCTCGTCGAACCGCGCCGTCGCGGGATCATCTGCGGTGCCGATGCGCTTGTGGTGCCCGCGGACGTGCTCGGTCGCGAAGTGCTCGTAGAGCACGGTGCACAGCAGCAGGCGCCCGAGCTGGTGCAGGTGCGCGCGCTTGCGGTGCACCAGCTCGTGCGCGACCACGATCGCGGAGTACCCGGAGCTCGCGCCGACGATGAGGACGCCCACCCACGCATCGAAGGTGGCGAGCCCCTGCAGGTGCACCGCGCGGGCGAGGAGGGCGACGTTGAAGAGCTGGATCGCCGACAGCGCGTAGAGCGCAGCGTCGAACGGCCACGCGGGCGCGTCCAGCGGCGGGCTGCGCTCGGGGCTCGCGTGGAAGTCCAGCGCGATCGCGATCGCGAGCACCGCGACCCACGGCCACGCGCTCGCTCCGGGGTGCGGCGCGGTCAGCCCCCAGGCGAGGGTGAGCAGCGGCATCGCGAAGCACAGGCCGTGCAGCACGGCGCGACGAAGCGGGAGCATGGCGACCTCGGCGATTTCACATACGGATGCGTACGTGTATTTCACCTACGGCTCCGTATGTCAAGCTCGACGCGCCGGGGCCAATGGGCGATGAGGCTGAGATGACCACCCGCGACGAGGCGAAGGCACGCACGCGCGAGGCGCTGCTCCAGGCGGGCTTGGAGCTGTTCGCCGAGGCGGGCTTCGACGCGCCGAGCCTGGACGCGATCTGCGAGCGCGCCGGATTCACCCGCGGCGCGTTCTACGTGCACTTTCGAGATCGGGAGGCGTTCCGCGTCGCGATCATGGAGCGCATCCTCCTCGCCTACCTCGAGACGATCGTGCAGACCGCCGAGCGGGCCGACGACCTGTCGCGCAGCATCGACCGGTTCACCGATGTGTTCCTCGCGGTCCGCCGCGGCGAGGGCTCGCCGTTCCTCGCGGTCGGCACGCGGCACCTCCAGCTCCTCCTCGACGGCTGCAGGCGGTCCGAGGCGATCCGCGAGCGCTTCGTGCGCGTCGTGGTCGGCGCGATGGCTCAGCTCGAAGAGATGGTGCGGGAGGGGCAGCGCGCCGGACGCGTCCGCGCGGACCTCACGCCGGGCACCGTCGCCTCGCTCCTCGTGGCGTTGGTGCTCGGCATCCTCGCGCTCGAACAGACCGGCGTACCCCACGACCTCGACGCGAGCCGCGACGAGGTCAAGCGCGCGCTGCGCACCGAGCCGCGCGACTGAGCAGCCGGCCGCCCGTGCCGGTGTGCGCGTGCGGAATGGGGTGGTCGGCCGAGACGGCTGTCGATCCTACACATCTTGGCTGCGGCCCGAGATCATGTGGGGCGGGC
>CAYQSE010000269.1:0-7306 GCA_964419905.1 uncultured Enterobacteriaceae bacterium | reverse complement strand
GGTGGGGCGGGCACAGGACCACGGTGCGGTCGATGTCGCCGCGGTCGAGCAGCTCGCGCGCGATCAGCGCGGCCTCGATGGTCTTGCCGACGCCCACGTCGTCGGCGATCAGCAGGCGCACCGGGTCGAGCTTCAGCGCCATCAGGAGCGGCACGAGCTGGTAGGCGCGCGGCGCGACGGCGATCTGTCCGAAGCTGCGGAACGGGCCGGCGCCACGCCGGAGCGACAGCAGCAGCGCGTCGCGGAGCAGCAGGGCGGCGTCGTGCCCGCCGAGCTGGTGCGGTTGCGGCGCGGGGAACCGGGCCTCGCGCACCGGATCTGGCTCGAGCGGGAGGTAGATCAGCGTCTGGTCCTCCTCCGAGCCGGAGATCGGTCGGACGCGCAGCGTGTCGCCGCTGCTCCCGGACAGGACCATCCACTCGCGGCCGCGTGCCGAGACCAGGCTGCCGGGGCTGAACATCGCTTCGCTCAAGGGGTCCTCCCGAGGACGCTGGCCAGCCGACGGAACGCGGCGTCCCACGCGCCGGGATCGAGGAATGGCACGACCTCGAAGCCGAGGTCCTCCAAGGCGCCGATGTGGGCGACTCCCGCGCCGGGGAGTGCTGCCACCACGTAGTGCCTGCGCCACGCGAGCGGCACTGTGGCGTCGCCGACGGTGAGGGGCTCGGGATCGGGCGCAGGGATCGCGCGCCGGCTCGCCTCTTCCCGCCACGCACGCACCGCGTCGTCGCCGATGGGCGCAGTTGGTGGAGCGGACAGCGCCGGCCCTGTCGTGGTGCCTCCAGCGAGCCGCAACAGCACCCAGCGCGCCCCCTCGTCCCGCCGATCGATCAGCTCGTGGTCGGGCTGGTTGTAGTAGGACATCAGGCAGCGGTAGCAGGCGGCCACGCAGGCGGTGCCGGGCTGGTCGGTGAAGGCGGTCGCGCCGGTTGGCAGCGGGCCCTCGTCGTCGAGCGCGAAGTGCATCACCTGCAGCGCCTTCCGCGCGACGGTCGCGAGGCCGTCGGACTCGGCGACGAGGCGGATGAGCACGCCCGCGCCGCCCTCGGTGGCCTCGTAGAGCAGGAAGCCGTTGCGTTCGTCGCGCGTGGGCATGGGCTCGGCGAGGATCTCGCCCTCCTCGAGCTGGAAGACCGCCTCGATGCCGCGTAGGAGCGCGTGCTGCAGCGTGGCGACGCCCATCTGCGAGAGCGTGGAGTCGCTGGGGGTGAACAGCAGGGCGTTCTTGCGGTCCTGCACGCTCGGGACGATCCACTGGCGCGGTGAGGCCGTCGGGTCGCTGTTGTCGTCGTCGGCCTCGTTCTTGGCCCAGTAGCCGGAGACGGGGTCGATCTGGAAGCCGAGCGTCTTCTTGTCGGCCCGTCGGCGCAGGCCCTTGTTCAGACGGGTGATCGTGGCGCCGGGCCCGTAGGACAGTCGGGCGACCTCTCCCTCGACGTCGGTGGCGGTCGCGCGGCGCACGTCGAGGTCGTGCTCGCGCATCGCCCACTCGAAGGTGGTCTGCAGCTCGAAGCCCTGGCGCTGCCGCTCTTCGTCGTTGGCGGTGATGCGCTCGGCGGGCTGGGTCGCCACGTTCTCGATGCGGTAGACGTGGTTCACGATCTCGGCGGTGCCCAGCGACGTGCCGCACGCGTGGCAGACGGAAGCCTGGTCGTCGAAGTGGCCGGCGCCACAGTGGGTGCAGATGCGGACCGACTTGGTGGGCAGCTGCACGTCGGGGGTCGCGACATCGCGCTGGCCCAGGGAGAGCAGCGCGCGTACGACGCGGTAGGCGCGGCCCTCGTGGTAGACGAGGCTACGTGGCCCGAACTCCGACAGCGCGAGGAAGCGCGGGCGTTGCAGGTAGGTCTGACGGCCCCGTCCGTCGGACGTGGCGGGGACGTAGGCCATCAGCGGCAGCCGCGGGAAGTTGTAGCCGGGCAGGAAGCCCTCGGTTGCGAGGTAGCGGTAGGTGTAGAAGTCGCTCGACAGGGTGCAGGTGCCGCGCTGGAGCAGATTGAGCTGGTCCATCGCCTGGCTGTGGCGGACCTGGGCGGCGCGCTTCTCCTGGAAGGGTGCGGCGTAGTCGTCCATCGTCCGGCGGGCGGCATCGCGCTGCTCTTCGGCGGCGGCGAACAGATCGCGCCAGCGGTCGAAGGCCCGGCTGAAGCGCTCCAACGCGCTCGCGACGACGTTGTCGGCGTAGGCGTCGCGGCCGGTGTACCAGGGGGCCAGCTCAGGGGTGAGGTCGATGGCGACGAGGTCGAGCACCCGACGGATCCGGGTGACGGCGGCGCGGGCGACGCGCTCCTCCTTCATCCCGGTGACGAGCGAGTCGATCGGCGGTCGCGCGGGGTCGGTGAGGATCAACAGTTCGGCGATGCTCGGATCGAGGGGCTCTTCGACGCACGACAGCCACACGGCCTGTAGATGGCTGTCGACGAGGTCGCGGTTGGCCAGGTCGAGCAGCGGGGCCTTCACCTCGCCGTGCACCATCGCCCGCGGATCGCGGAAGAAGTACTGGTCGTGCGGGCTCTGCGAGGACGAGTAGGTGACGACGAGCGCGGCCTGGCCGCTGCGGCCCGCGCGCCCGCTCCGCTGCGCATAGTTCGCTGGCGTGGGCGGCACGTTGCGCATGTGCACGACGTTGAGCGCCGAGATGTCGACGCCCAGCTCCATCGTGGGCGAGCAGAACAGCACGGGAAGGAAGCGCCTGGCCTCGCCGATCTCGCGCAGCCGCTTCTCCTCGGCCGCGAGCTCTTCGCGCTCCTTGTCACCGAATCGGAAGCGCTTCTCGCGTACGGCGCGGCGCTCGCCATCGACCTGGGCCGTGTGCTCGCGGGCCTCGAAGCCGAACAGTGGGTGCACCGGCGCGGTGAGCATCGCGGAGAGGTTCGCGTAGAGGTCGCGAAAGAACGCGTTCTCGGTGGCGGTGGGGGTCTCCTCCGAGGGCGTGCCCAGGCGGAACAGCACCGCGGCGTCGTTGAGCCGCCAGCCCCGCTGGTCGAAGGGAGTGTTCTCCTCCGAGATCAGGCCGTGCACCGTCGCTGCGCGCAGCAGGTCGAGGACCAGGCCGTCGAACTCCTTGCTCTTCAGGTTGCGCGCGGCGCCATCGCCGTTCCACAGGCGGCTCTGTCGCAGGGTCTTGCCCAGCGCGCTGCGCGAGCCGCCACGCACCACGAGGTCCATGTCGCGCAGCGAGCTCTCCTTACGGCGCGGGGCGGCGACCATGAGCCAGCGCGCGCCGCGCGGCTTCTCATCGGTGGCGAAGCCCCACGGCGGTCGGATGCGACTGTGCGAACGGGCGACCATCTGCTCGATGACCGTTGGGTCGAGCACCTGACTGCGGATGGCCATCCACTTGCGGAGATGGTCGAGGAGCTCTCGGTACAGGTTCGCGCGCACCTCGGGCGTCGCGTGCCGTAGCAAGGGGTGCGCCTCGGCGAACTCGTCCTCGTCTTCCGCCAGCGCCTCGATGCCCAGGTACTCGACGCGGACGAGGGCGAGCTGCTCGAGGTTCGGGTTCGTGTAGCGCCAGCCGCGGCGCTGGTCGAACCACACCCGGTAGGCGAGGACCTGCCGCAGCGTGGCCTCGGCCTCCTGGAGGTTGAAGCCCTTGAGCCCGGGCTCCTGGAGCCACTCGGTGCGGATCTCGGGTGCGGGGCGGTCGAAGCCGAGGGACCGCTGCTGGGCGACGCCGATCTCCTCGCTGCGCAACCCACGGTCGCCGGCGGCCTGCAGCGCGCCGAGGAAGCCCGCGCGCACGAGGCTCACGAACAGGAAGTCGTTGAAGTGCCCCGCTTGGAGTGCAGCGTCCTGTCGGTTGTCGGTGAAGCCCAACAGCTTGCGGGTGAACAGGTCCATGCCGGACTGCCCGCCGTGCATCCATCGGAGCGCGCTGGCGACGAGCACCGTGGTCGCCGAGCTCCTGCCTTCCGCCGACAGCGAGGCGAGGCGGGTGCGGTCGCGCGAGGGTCCGCCCTGGGTGTTGCCGCATCGGAGGCAGAAGCGGAACTTGCCGGGGAGGAACCAGGCTCGCGCACCGGATCCGACCGTGCCGTCGGGCGCGACGAGGAGCTTCCGCGGGCGGGCACCACGGTAGTAGGGCTTGAGCCGTGGGTTGCCGGCGGCGTCGTACTCCAGCCAGTTCTCTGGGTAGTCCTCGTCACGGTCGTCGAAGGTGAAGTCCCCATCGGCGGCGTGGAGCGTGATGAACCCGAACTGCTCGCGGTCGGCGGCGTCCTGATCGGCCTTCTCGTCGTCCTTGCTCGGGGGCGCGTCGTCGATGCTCCGCGAGAGGATCTTGTGCTGGCCGTCTTCGTCGACGAGGCGGACGGGGTGGTACTCGTGGCCGCACTCACGACAGAAGTGCACCGGGTACAGCCGCTTGTCGGGGTGGCCGGGCAGGAACTGCTGGCCATCGACAGTGACCGTGCGCTGGCCAGGTGCCTCCAGGGTGGCGTAGGCGTGGCCCGCGCCGGAGATGAACTGGTGGAGCTTGAACGCGAAGAAGCTGCGGTCGCTCGCGCCTTCGACACGAAGTCGATCGCGCTCGGGCACGCTGGTGATGAGCAGGTAGTCGCGTAGCGCCGTGCGGCAGGCGTCCTCCGACCGGCCGGCGTCGGAGGCGAGCGCGCGCACCGCCTCGGTGACGGTCATCGGGCGCGCGCGAACCCACCGCTGGTCGACCTCCGAGAACGTGACGCCGAGGCGGGTCTCGACCCACACCGACAGCGGATGGTTGGCGAGCTCAGCGTCGGTGACGGCAGGCGCGATGCCGGCGTCGATGGCCGGCCCGAGCGCGCCCGCGACGGAGGCGGCGCTCGCCGCCGGGTCGGTGATCCGCTCCAGGGTCTCGACGATGATGTTGCTCTCGGGGATGGGCACCGAGAACAGCTTCGACGCGACCCGAGCGACGACCCGACTCTTGTCCTCCAGCGAGCCCTCGCTCGCCATCGTCGCGGACGTGCCGATGCACTGGAGGTTCTCGGGGCGCAGGCGCTCACGGACGCGGCGCACGAGCAGCGCGACGTCGGCGCCCTGGCGGCCGCGGTAGGTGTGCAGCTCGTCGAGAACCAGGAAGCGCAGCCCGGCGCAGTTGTCCATGACGCGCCGGTCGACCTCCTCCTGCCGCGTCATGAGCAGCTCGAGCATCATGAAGTTGGTGAGCAGGATGTCCGGCGGGTTGTCCGCGATACGCTGCCGCTCCTCGGTGCCTTCCTGGCCGGTGTAGCGAGCGAACGTCACGGGCGGCGCGCCGGCGACGTTGCCCACGAACTTGCCCAGCTCCTCGAGCTGCGAGTTCGCAAGGGCGTTCATCGGGTAGATGATGATGGCGCGCGTGCGGGCCTGGCCGCTCTTGCGCTTCTCGGCGAGCACCCGGTGCACGATCGGGATGAAGAAGCACAGCGACTTGCCCGAGCCGGTGCCCGTCGTGACGACGTAGCTCTCGCCGGCCTCGGCTAGCGCGACCGCCTGCTCCTGGTGCTTGTAGAGGGTGAGCGGCTCGCCCTTGACCTGGAAGATGTCGGCGCAGGTCGGGTCGAGCACGCCCTGAGCGACCAGACTGCGGATGTCGGTGCTGCGCTTGTAGCTCGGGTTGATCTGGATGAGCGGCTCGGGCCAGTACCGCTCCTCCGCGTAGATCGCCTCGACCTGCGCCTTGATGTCGGGCGCGTGGATGGTGGTGAACGAGGTCGCGAAGCGCTTGTACTCGTCGACCACGCTGTCACGGAGCGCGAAGATGTCCAGGGTCGGGGTGGTCATGCCGCGCATCCGATGCTGCGGCACGTCATGGGGGTGAGCAGTACCGGCGAACGGGCGGACATCTGAGGTGCTCTGCCTCCAACGTGAAGTCCGCGGAGGCTAGCACAGCCGGTGTCTCCAGCGTCCGCTCTCACCCATGAGCGTTGCGCTACCTAGAACCGACGGACTGCATCCTCTGCCACCACGCGGGCGCCGTCGATGTTTCTGGAGCGCAGTCGCCCGCTGGCGATCGCGGCCCGGACCTCGTCGAGCGTCCAGCCCAGCATACGCGCCGCGCGGTGCTGGCTCACGAAGCGTTCCTCGGGTGCGCTACGGTCGGACCCCAGCCCGTAGGCGGGCATCTCCGACTCTGCTGCGAGGAGTGTGGAGGTGTCGTTGACGCTGCGCAGCAGGCCGAGGGAGCGTCCGTACGCCGTGATCGCGTCTCGGACTTGCACATAGGCGGGCCGCTGCTGGATGTCCGCGGTCGCGACCGGCGCCCCGCGGAGAAGCGGTGAGTCGGGGCCGAACGCGAGTTCGAGGAGCCGAAAGTAGTCCAGTCCATCGGCGATGTGCTGCTCGATGCGTTCGACGAAGCGGGCCTCTGCCGCGCTCAATCGGACCTCATACCCCAACGGGGCGCTGGATTCGGACGCCAGCATCGGGCCACCGTGGTCGGCGTGCTGCGGGCGGTTCGGGTAGACGAGGAACGCGGTGCCCCTCCGCTCGAGAAAGATGCACTGCTGAACAAAGGTCTCGGCGGTCTTTACAGCGTGGTCGATCAGCTCGGGTTCCCGGTCCGGCTCGATCCCGATGACGTAGCTGCGGCTGTCGTCGGGCACGATGCAGTCTTGCTTCGGATCGAACCATTTTCCCTTGACGAAGCCCGTGAACGAGAGTCCGCCGAAGCGTCGCGCGGTCTCGTCCTGCCACCGATCGAACACGGCCTGCTCGTGCAAGACGCCGGTGCCATCCTCGGACATCGGGATCAGGATCTCGTAGGTCGTGAGCTCCCCCCGGCGGTTGGGCACGGGTGCGCTTGCGGCGGGGACACCAGGGACGAGCTGCGTCGGAGGTTGATCCGTGGTTGACTTGTCGCGGTTCTGGTCCTGTGATCGCGTGCGCTTGCTGGGCAACGGCCACTACCTCCTCGGGGCGGGCATTGGAGCATAGTGGACGCTCGATCGTTGTCCATTGTCGAGGTCCGCGTGTCCTGTCGTCAGGATGTTCAGCATCGAAGCCCGTCTACGCGCACCTCATGCCTACGATCCGTGTGGCAGGTGAGGGCGGGCGAACCCGCAACAGGGAGAACCGCATACCGCTCGAGCAGCCGGACGGCTCGACGCGTCCGAGCGCCGATCAGACGTACCCTTCACCAGCCCTCGAACCGGTTCTTCGTGCGCAGCGGCGCTGAGAGCGCGCCGTCTCGATCCTCGGCTGCTTGCGTGGTGTCAGCGATTGCCCGGCGGACGTGACCGACGCCGAGAACCTGTGGTGCTGGGCGCATCGGTCGTCTTGGTGCCATGAAGCGCAGGATGGCGCCCCCGGCAGGACTCGAACCTGCGACCAACGGCTTAGAAGG
>CAYQSE010000268.1:0-7307 GCA_964419905.1 uncultured Enterobacteriaceae bacterium | reverse complement strand
GATCTCGGGCCGCAGCCAAGATGTGTAGGATCGACAGGCGTCCCGCCCGCCCCACATGATCTCGGGCCGCAGCCACGATGTGTAGGATCGACAGCCGAGACGGCCGACCCACGAACAACAGCAGGCGGTCGGCCGAGACGGCCGACCCCCGAGGACAGAGGCAGGTCGGCTGTGGCGAACATCCGAGGTCGAGCGCGATTCACCCTGCCGACGCCGCCACCCGCCGCGCGCGCGCATCGTCGACGAACAGCACGACGACCAACCCGAGCGCGAAGAACACGCCGGTGACCAGGATCGCGGTCTGCAGGCCGAGCCACGCCTGGAGCCCACCGAGCGCGAGCAGCCCGAAGATCGCGGCGAGCTTGCCGAACACGCCCCACAGCCCGAAGAACTCCCCGATCTTCTCCCGCGGGCTGTACAGCGCGACCATCGTGCGCCCCGCGCTCTGCGTGGAGCCGATGCACAGCCCCGCGAACGCGCCGACGCCGAGGAAGATCTGCTCGGTCGCGAGCGAGGCGCCGAGCACGCCGTTCAAGAACGCCGCGACGCCGGGCGTCCCCCAGATGAGCACGACCGCGGCGACCCACACCACCAGCGTCAGCGCGTACGTGGGCTTGTCGCCCAGTCGGCCCTGCAGCAGCCCGAAGCCGAGCGCGCCGAGTGTGGCCGAGATCTGGGTGATCACGAACATCAGCGTGCGCGTGGTGTTCGACCAGCCGATGACCTGCTCGCCATAGATGAACGCGAACGCGACGACGATCGACAGGCCGGCCATCGCGAACAAGTAGGAGAGGAAGAACACCATGAGGTCGCGGTACGCACGCAGGTGCCGCCAGGTGTCGAGCGACTGCGAGAGCCCGATCGTCCAGATGCTCTGCCCCGCCGGCAGCGGCTTGCGCTGGCCACGGTCGCGCACGAGCAGGAACGTCGGGACGGCCGCCAGCCCGAACCACAACGCGGTCACCGGCCCGATCAACGCCTGGAGTCCCCAGTTCTCGGCCACCGGCGCGCCGAGCAGGGCGATCACGAGCCCGGTGGACAACAGGCCACCGACGTAGCCGAAGCCCCACGCGAAGCCGCTGATCCGACCCAGCGCCTCCGGCGGTCCGAGATCGGGCAGGAAGGCGGCGATGAACGACTCGCCGAGCGAGAACCCGACGTTGGACAGCACGATCAGCACCAGGGCGAGCGGCCACAGCCCCGGGGACGCGAAGTAGAGCAAGGCGGTCGCGCCGACGGTGAGCGCCGTGCTCGCAAACAAGAACCGCTTCTTGTGCCCGACGTGATCCATCACCGCACCGACCAGCGGCAGCGTGAGCACCGTGATCCCGTACGAGATCGACAGCGCGATGCTCCACAGCAGGTTCCCGAACCGGTACTCGAGCACCGCCGCGGTCGGGTCGTCGGGTCCGACCACCACCTGGGCGAACACGACCGCGTACGCCACGGTGACGATCACCGTGGTGTAGGACGAGTTCGCGAAGTCGTACATCGACCACCCGAAGATCTCGAGGCGGCTGACGGGGCGATCGGGCGAGGCCATGAGACGTCCTGGTTGGCGGCGCCCCGAGGCTACTCGTGGCGGCGACGCAAGCCCAGCGGGAGCGGCGGCTGCTCGGCCTGGGCGACGCGGCGCTCGTGATCGAGCAGCCAGCTCTTGAGGTCGGTGCCGCCCGTGTAGCCGATCAGCTCGCCCTTGGCGCCGACCACGCGATGACACGGGATCAGCAGCGGGATCGGGTTGGCGCCCGACGCCGCGCCGACCGCGCGCGCGCCCTTCGGGGTGCGCAAGTGGTGCGCGAGCGCGCCGTAGGTGACGGTCTCCCCATACGGGATCTCGCGCAGCGCGGCCCAGACGGACTGCTGGAACGGCGTGCCTGCGGGCGCGACCGGCACGGTCAGCGTCGTGCGCTCGCCCTCCATCCACGCCTCGACCTGGGCGGTGGCCTCGGCGAGCGTGCCGTCGTCGCGCGCCGCGTCGAGGCCCGGCGGGGGCCCATCCGCCCACGCCGCGCCGAGCACCACGCCGCCCACCCCGACCAGACGAAACGGGCCGATCGGGGTGATCAGGACGCGGTACACGAGCTGTGTGGCCATCGGCCTCCCGCCGCAGCGCGGCGCTCACCGCCGCGGCGGCGGTCCGAGACGACGCCACTGGCCGTCGTAGAAGATGTAGTGGATCTGCTCGTCCTCGACCCAGCAGCGCGCGTTCGGTGGCGCCGCGGCGGGGAGGGCGGACGCGGTCGGCACGGGCGCGTGCCGTACCGGGGCCACGTCGTAGAGCTCGGTGGTGTCGTCGTCGGAGCCCATGCGTCCCTCCTGCGGATCAGGCCAGCAGCGCCTCGAGCAGCGCGTAGGACTCGCGCTCGTCTTCGCTGATCGCGCCGTCGGCAGCGACCATCTGCTTCGCGGCGGCGAGGAACAGCGCGCGGTGCTCCCGCGGGATGTCCTGCGGATCGAGGGCGTCGGCCACCGGAGGGTAGCGGAGCCACTCGTCGACCTGCCGCTGCTCTTCGTCGTCGAGCTCGAGCTGTCGCACCAACTCGAGGATCACCTTGCGCTCCGCGTCTACGACCTCGAGGTCTGCCCACGCGAACGAGCACACGAAGCGCACAAGGCGCAGGCGCTCGTCGGGATCGAGTTGCTCGAGGGACATCGCGGGGCTCCGTCGGTGAGGAGCGCGCAGTCTACACAACGGAATAGAAAGGTGGATAGCCCGTCGCTCCGAGGCGCCCATGTTCGACTCTTACGAGCACATCTTCGACCAGCGGGGTCGCTGGTACCACGAGGCCATGGGCCGGTGCCCGCGCGCACGCTGGCGTGAGTTCCGGGCGGTGGTGGACGCGGCCGCGCCGCGCCCGGGCGAGACGATCGTCGATCTGCCAGCCGGCGGCGGCTACCTCGCCGCATGGCTGCCCCGGGGCATGCACTACATCGGCGTCGAGAGCAGCCGGACGTTCCACGACTCGGCCCTCCCAGGCGCCGGGCGCCGGATCCTCGCGCCGCTGCACGACACCGGGCTTCCAACGGGCTCGGTCGATCTGGTGATCAGCCTCGCGGGCGTCCACCACCTCGCGGATCGCCCCGCGCTCTACCGTGAGGTGGCGCGGATCCTGAAGCCCGAGGGGAGGTTCGTGCTCGCCGACGTGCGCGACGGGTCGGATCCGGCGCGCTTCCTCGACCTCTTCGTGCACGCGCACAACAGCATGGGGCACCGCGGCATGTACCTCGACCCTGCCGATCGCGCGGCGATGCGCGCCTCCGGCCTCGAGATCGTCACCGACCGCGCCACCCCCTACACCTGGGACTTCGACGACCGCGACGAGCTGGCGGCGTTCGTCGGGCTGCTGTTCGGGCTCGACCGCGCCACCCCAGCGCAGATCCTCCGCGGCGTGGACACCTTCCTCGGGGCCGACCCGAAGGGCGCGGGGCTCGGGATGCGATGGGCGCTCGACGTGATCGTCGCGTGTCCCGCACCCACGAGCGCCGCGGGCATGGTCGAGGAGCCCGCGGGCCAATAGAACGCGCCGTCGGAATCCTCGACACACGCTGGAAGGCAACCGTGGGACGCATCTTCGAGACTCGCAAGCACACGATGTTCGCGCGCTGGGACCGCATGGCCAAGGCGTTCACCCGGGTGAGCAAGGAGATCGCGATCGCGGTGAAGTCGGGCGGCTCCAGCCCCGACGCCAACCCGGCGCTGCGCCGCGCGATCCAGAACGCCCGCGCAGTGAACATGCCCAAGGATCGCGTCGAGTCCGCGATCAAGCGCGCGACGGGCGAGGGGGTCGAGGACTACGCGGAGCTGCTGTACGAGGGGTACGCCCCGCACGGCGTAGCGGTGCTCGTCGAGACGGCGACCGACAACCCGACCCGCACCATCGCGAACATCCGCCTGCACTTCAAGAAGGGCAACGGCAGCATCGGCAGCACCGGCAGCGTCGCGTTCACGTTCAACCGCATGGGCGTGTTCCGCCTGCCCGCCGAGGGGATCGACGCCGAGGCCCTGGAGCTCGACCTGATCGACTTCGGGCTGGAGGAGCTGGGCGAGAGCGAGAACGACGACGGTGAGACCGAGCTCGTGATCCGCTGCGCCTTCCAGGACTTCGGCACGATGCAGGCCGCGATCGAGGAGCGCGGGCTCGAGACGCGGTCGTCGGGCTCCGAGTACATCCCGACCACGCTCGTCGAGCTTCCCGACGATCAGGCGCAAGAGGTGCTCGCGCTGATCGACCGGCTCGAGCAGGACGACGACGTGCAGAAGGTGTTCCACAACCTCGCGTGAACGGAGCCCTGCCGTGAAGCAGACGTCCACCGCCGTGGCCCGCAACCGCGACCCGATCCTCGCGGTGCTCCGCGAGGTGCTCCCGCCAGAGGGTCTCGTGCTCGAGATCGCATCGGGCACCGGCGAGCACGCGCTGCACTTCGCGACGCACCTGCCAGGCCTGCGCTGGCAGCCCACCGACCCGAGCGACGACGCCCTCACGAGCATCGCGGCCTGGCGCGAGGAGGGTCCCGAGAACCTGCTCGCGCCCGTTCAGCTCGACGTGTTGGCGCCGTGGCCGATCACACAGGCCGACGCGGTGTTCTGCGCGAACATGATCCACATCGCGCCGTGGGCGTGCACCCTGGCCCTGCTCGACGGCGCCGCGCGCACGCTCACCGACGGGCCGCTCGTGCTCTACGGGCCGTACCGCCGCGCCGGTGCGCACACCGCCCCGAGCAACGCCGCGTTCGACGACTGGCTCAAGGGCAGGGACCCGTCCTACGGCGTGCGCGACCTCGAGGAGGTCGAGGCGGAGGCCGCCGCCCGCGGGCTGACGCTGCGCCGCCTCGTCGACATGCCTGCGAACAACTTCCTCCTCGTGTTCTCGCACGCCGCGCGCTGATCGGGCGCGCCGCTCACAGCGCCTCGAGGATCTTCTCGGCCTTCATCCGATCGCTCGCCGACGAGCGGACGAGACGGCCGTCCAGGCTGTCGAGGTCGAGCAGCGAGGACTGCACCGGCAGCGCGAACGCGCGCTCGGTGAACCGCAGCGCGTGGTGCCGCGCCCGATCCCGGTCGTCAGCCGGGCTGTCGGCCACACCGGCGTCCGAACACGCGATCTGCCCGCCGAGCGGGTCGCGCAGGCAGACGCGGACCGCGTCGCCGCTGCCCGACACGACGACCTGGAACCCACCCTGCGCGCGCACGAACCGCGGCGAGCGGCGCAGCATCGCCGCGGTCACCACCGCGACGGGATCGGCGCCGGACACCGACACCGTCGCGGGGATCGCCAGCCCGAGCCGACGCACCGTGCCCGGATCGAGCCCGAGTGAGGTCTGGTAGAGGCGCAGCGCCGTCGCGACATCACCGAGCCGCCACGCCGACGCGCCGCCGAGCGCCGCGACCCGCGCGCGCAGCATCACCTCGTCCTCGGGCAGCCCCGCGAGCGTGGCTTCGGCGCCCTCCACCGCCACCCGCCACCGGCCGCGCGCGAAGTCGGCGTCCACCGCCAGCGCGTCGTAGTGCGCCGCCAGCCCCTCCCAGTCCTCGGCCGCTCGCGCGCCGTCCAGCGCGACGCGGTACACCCCCGGCCCCAGATCCCGAGTGAGCTCGCCGATCAGCCACGGCTGTAGGAACAGCCCGCCGAAGCCATACACCCGGAACGTCCGCTCGAGCCGTCGGCGGTCCTCCAGGGTGCCCCGAAGCCGCGCGCGATCGGCCACATCCGCTGGATCGGGCAGCCACGCGACCGCGCGGTACGCGAGCCGCGCGAGCAGACCGCGCGTGGACGCCTCCTCGGCGCGGCGCGCGCGCTCCAGACGACGCAGCATCAGCCGGAGCGCGAGGTGCGTCCCCTCGGCCTGCTGCGGGTTGGCCGAGGTGAGGCCGGCGCGATCGGGCGTGCGCAGCGCGCGGTCGATCAGCACGAGGCCGCGCTCCGAGCGACCCATCGCGAGCAGGAACTGCGCGACGAGACCGTCGGCGTTGGCGAGACTCAGATCGCGCACCTCGGGCGGATGCTTCGCGCTCCACGCCAGCAGCGCGCGCACCTCGTCGAGCGCCTCGCCGCCGCGCCCGGAGATCAGCGCGAGCAGCAACAGTCGCTCGTGGGGGTTCGCCGCGCTGCCGGCGTCGCCGCTGCGCGCCTCCCGCGCGTACCGGCGCGCCTCGTCGAGGCGGAGCACCGCGGCGGCGGCCTCGGACGCGTTGTAGCCCGGCACCGTCAGGCTCGTGCCCTCCGACCTGGCGTGCTCGAACGCCGCCTTGCACGCGACATATGCCGCCTCGCGCGCCAGCAGCTCGGCCTCGATCGCGCACATCGCCTCGAGCCCGCTGCCCTGCATCCACGAGAACTCGGAGTCGATGCCCACCTGCGCCGCGGCGCGCGCCTCGTCGTAGCGCTTCAGCTTGAGCAGCGACCACGCCGCGTTCACCCGCAGCTCGACCCCGTAGCGCTCCTGGTAGGTGCGGAGGAGCTCGAGGTGGCGCGGCCGATCGTCCATCAGCTCGGTGACGTGCGCGAGGTTCCACAGCGCGTCCTGGTTCACCCACTCCGGTCCGACCCGCGACAGCCGCTCGGCCCGCTCCAGGTGATGCCGCGCCGCCGCGTGCCGCCCCTCCTCCCACGCGAGCGCGTAGCCGAGCACCAGGTGCGCGCGCGCCGAGCGCGGGTTCAGCCGCAGCTCCTCCTCGGCGAGGCGACGCGCCGTCACCAGCTCTTGCGACTTGTACGCCGTCCACAGCGGATCACCGAGCGGCGCCTGCGCGAAGGCACCGCCCGCGAGCAGACACAGCAGCAGCAGCGCTGTCATCGGCGCAACGTCCGACGCGCGAGCTTCTCCATCGGCTCCGACAGGCACTCCGCGATCACCCGCTCCGCGGCACCACCACCTGGTGCCACCATCAGCCGGTGCCCGAGCACGAAGGGTGCCAGCGCCTCGACATCCTCCGCGCTCACGAAGTCGCGCTTCGCGGACAGCGCGCGCGCCTGGAGCGCAGGCAGCATCAGCACGAGCGCGCGGGTGGAGATCCCCTGGAGCACCCGCTCGGAGCTGCGGGTGCGCTCGGCCACGTCGACGAGGGCCTCATGGATCGCCGGCGAGATGAAGATCTGCTGGTGCAGTACCCGCCGGGCGTCCAGGATCTCGGTGCGGGTGACGCGCGGCAGGTCGTCTCCCGCGCCATGCTTGATCGCATCGAGGTTGAGCAGCAGCTTCAGCTCGGACGCCCGATCGATGTGCTCCATCCGCACCTTGAACAAGAAGCGATCGAGCTGGGCGGCGGGCAGCGGGAAGGTACCGGAGAGATCGAGCGGGTTCTG
>CAYQSE010000267.1:0-7361 GCA_964419905.1 uncultured Enterobacteriaceae bacterium | reverse complement strand
CTCGGGCCGCAGCCAAGATGTGTAGGATCGACAGCCGTCCCGGCCGGCCGCCTGCTCACTCCGGCCGCTCCTCCCCCGCGCCGCGGAAGTCGGGGATGCGGATCAGCGCGGGATCGGGCGGCGGCGCGCCGGGCGAGTGATCCGTGTCGAGCAGGAAGTGCAGCGCGTCGGGAAACGACGCGAGGAAGAGGTTCGCGTTCGCCGGCTCGTTCTCGAAGGTCGCGACGACCGGCGCGTGGTGCGACCGGATGTCACGCACCGCCTGCTGCTTGTGGGCGCGATCGGGCAGATCCCAGCGCGGCTTGAGGTGCAGCACCGTGCGCCCGCGCAGCAGCGGGAAGCCGAGCGCGCGCAGCGACGCGACCGTGCCCAGCGCCATGCCCTCGACGTGCCGCCCCGTCAGGTAGTAGACGAGCGCGCCGCGCGCGTGACAGGCCGCCACGAAGGCGACCGCGCCAGGATGCGGCACGTCGTGTGGGAGCCACGCGTCCGAGAAGAAGCGCGGCGCCCAGAACGCCTCGAACCGCTCGGCGAGGCCGTCCGGGTCGTAGCCACGCCGCCGCAGCGGCTCGAGCACCTCCCAGCCCAGCGCGTCGACGGACAGCGCGGCGACGTGCGCCGACAGCTCGGGGAAGCGAGCGCGCTCGGCGTCCGCGAACGCGCCGAGGATCGCGAGGTTGCGCGGTGCGGTGTCGATCAGCGTGCTGTCCAGATCGAACACCACGACAGGCGCAGGCCCCGAGGACGCCACGCGCTCCACCCGATCGAGCACCCAAGCCAGCCGGTCCACGACACCTCCCGTGCTCCCGATCCTCACACGACGCGTCGGCCGCGCCACCCACGTTGACAGCGCCGGCGCCGCGGGGGCATCGTCTCGCTCCCCCGTAGCGCAGGTGAGCGCATGCAGATCGACGTCGAGTCACGACCGTCCTACGGACTCGCGGTGGTCACCCTCGACAAGGGCGAGGCGTTCACGGTCGAGAGCGGCTCGATGGTCGCGATGACCGACGGGCTCTCGGTCGACACGACGTTCAACGGCGTTGGCGGCGGTGGGCTCATCGACTGGCTCCAGGCGGCGTTTGTCGGCCTGGTGCGCAAGTACCTCGCTGGCGAGACCCTGTTCGTCAACGTGTTCCGCGCGCGGGCGGACGGCCAGCAAGTGATGATCGCGCCGACGATGGTGGGCGACATTGTCGTCGAGAGCACGCGCGACGCGCCGATCACGGTCCAGGCGACGAGCTACCTCGCGTCGACGCCGGGCGTGAAGATGGACCTGATCTGGGGCGGGTTCTCGATGCTGTTCGCCGGCGAGGGCGCGTTCTTCCTGCGCTGCAAGGGCGACGGCGACGTGCTGATCAACGCCTACGGCGCGATCGAGAAGCGCGCGATCGACGGCAAGTACGTCGTCGACAGCGGGCACGTCGTCGCGTTCGAGGGCGATCTCCGCTACACCATTCGCCGCGTCGGCGGGTGGAAGTCGACGCTCCTGTCCGGCGAGGGACTCGTGCTCGAGTTCACGGGCAAGGGCACGGTGTGGCTGCAGACCCGCAGCCTGTCCTCCCTGCTGTCCTGGATCGCCCCCCTCCTCCCCCGCTGAGAGCCACGATGCGCTTCGAGCTGCAGCACCGACCCGCCTATGCGATGGCGACCGTTCACCTCGACCCCGGCGAGACCGTCGTCGCCGAGGCCGGCGCGATGATGTCGATGTCCGACAACGTGACCATGCAGACCTCGGCCGGCGCGAAGAGCGACGGGCTGATGGGCTCGCTGATGAAGGGGCTCAAGCGCATGGTCGCGGGCGAGTCGTTCTTCCAGAACCGGTTCACCGCGCAGGGCGCGCGCGGCGAGGTCACGTTCGCTCCCGCGCTCCAGGGCGACATCGAGACGACCGAGCTGCACGGCGGCACGCTCTACCTGCAGTCCACGGCGTACATCTGCGCGGGCGAGGGCGTCGAGATCAACCCGAAATGGGGCGGCGCGCGCACGTTCTTCGGCGGCGAGGGGCTGATCATGCTCAAGGCCACCGGCAACGGCCCGATCGCGTTCAGCTGCTTCGGCGCGATCAAGGCGGTCGACGTCGACGGCAAGTTCATCGTCGACACCGGCCACATCGTCGCGTTCGACGAAGGCGTCCAGTTCAAGGTGACCCGCTTCGGCGGCGGCTGGAAGAGCTTCATCTTCGGCGGCGAGGGGCTGGTGTGCACGTTCTCCGGCAAGGGCCGCGTGTGGATCCAGACCCGAAACCCCAACAGCTTCGGGCAGCTCATCGGCCAGAAGCTGCCCCCCCGGCAGGGCTAGGGAGACGCCATGCGCGCCGAGATCCGCAACCGTCCCGACTACGCCTCTCTCCACGTCGAGATCGACGCGGGCGAGCAGGTGATCACCGAGCCCGGCGCGATGATCGGGATGGACCCCGCGCTGAAGCTCGAGACGAACATGAAGGGCGGGCTGCTCGGCGCCGCGAAGCGTGCGCTCGGCGGCGAGTCGGTGTTCCTGAACACCTACACCGCGACCGGCCCGGGGCAGACCCTCGATCTCGCGCCGTCGATCCCTGGCGATCTCACCGAGGTCACCCTCGCCGGCTCCAGCGTGATCGTGCAGCGCGGCTCGTACATGGCGCACCACGGCGACGTCGAGATCACCGCCAAGTGGGGCGGCGCGCGCTCGTTCTTCGGCGGCGAGGGGCTGATCATGCTCCGGGCCACCGGCACAGGCACGCTGTGGATCGCCTCGTACGGCGCGATCCATCCGGTCGACGTCAACGGCGCCTACACCGTGGACACCGGACACATCGTCGCGTTCGAGGAGTCGCTGACGTTCACGGTGACCAAGGTGGGCGGGTTCAAGAGCCTGTTCCTGTCGCAGGAGGGCCTGGTGTGCAAGTTCACCGGCCACGGGCGCCTGTGGGTCCAGACCCGCAACGCGCCCGCCCTCGCGAGCTTCCTCCAGCCCTTCCGCCGCGTGCAGAAGAGCAACGGCTAGGTGTGCGACGCCTGTGCGCGCACACTGCGGCGCACAGCACAGCACGACGCGGCGAAAGAAAACTTTCGACACTTCTCGTGTCGCGACGCGGATCGGACACAACCCAGGGCATCCCCGACCCCTGGCATGGAAGATGCAGAGACGTCGAGCGGTCCCGGAGGCCAGCCGATGCGAACCGCCCTGCTCCTGCTTCTCCTGCCTGCCTGCTTCGAGTACGAGCTCCAGCTGATCGACGGGACGGTCCCCCCCGGCCCCACGCGACCCGCCGATCTCCACATCAACGCGGCGCCCGCCGACCTGCCAGAGGAGGACGCGCCCGGCACGGCGACCACGTCCCCGGCCGAGCAGGTCACGCAGGTCGGTCCGCCGCTGGTCGATCCCCCCGAGGCCTGGTGGCACGACCCGTGGTCCGAGCCGGACGACGACGACGTCGTGCCGACGTCCGGCCTCGCGCGGATGACCGGCGGTGGCTCGGTGGACGACCCGTGGGGCACGGTGAAGCACACCCTCGCCATCCACTGCGCGGGCACCTTCTCGAACAACCAGCTCCGCGTCGATCTCGGCGGCGGCGAGCACTTCGTCCTGGAAACCCTGGACTGGGCGGTCTGCCTCGACGACCCGTGGGTCCAGGGCAGCCAGCCGCTGCCCGCGTTCAACACGGTCGTGGGCGCCGGGCGCGGCTCCCTCGGCGCCGAGACCGCCGACGTGTGGTTCCGGATGGTAGACGGCGGCGAGCCGGCGAGCCGGGACCGCATGCACCTCGTGCTCGAGGTGGGTGGAGACGTCGTGGAGGTCAGCCAGGCGCTCGTGACCGGCAACCACCAGGTGCATGGGGCCGTCGGGCAGCCGTGAATCGCGATAGGCGTCCCCGGATGGGAGGACGCCCTGCTCACGCTCGACCCACACCCGCTCCTCGAAGCCGTCGCGTTCACCGCGATGTTCCCCGCCCCGCTCGGCGCGCTGGCAGACGCGCCCGACCTCCCCGCGCTGGTGGCGCGGGGGCGACCCGACGTGCTCGCTGACGACATCGACCCCACAATCGTCCGCGCGCTGCTGCGGCACAGCGGGTTCAAGCCCGCCGGACGCAGCAAGCCCGCGAGCGAGTACGTCCGCGCGGCGATCCCCGAGGGGCGCCTCGACGCGATCAACGCCGCGGTAGACGCGTGCAACGCCGCCTCGTACTGGAGCGGCCTGCCGATCAGCGTGATCGACCTCGACCGGGCCACGCCGCCGCTGCGGGTGGGCGTCGCGCCGAGCGACACCACCTACGTGTTCAACGCGTCGGGCCAGGAGATCCGGGTGGACGGACTGCTCTGCTTGTTCGACGCGCTCGGGCCGTGCGCGAACGCGGTCAAGGACAGCCAGCGCACGAAGACCTCGCCCGAGACCACCCGGACGCTCACCGTGATCTGGGGGAGCACCGCGCTGCCGGGCCGCGCGACGGCCACCGCGGCGTGGTATCGCGCCGTGCTGGCCGAAGCGGGCGCGACGACCGCGCCGTGCTGAGCGCGCCGGTCAGCGCTTCCTGACAGCTCCGTGCTTGCGGATCGCGTTCGGATCGGGCATCTGGGCCGCGCGCCCGCACCGCTGCCCCAGAGGCCGACATGATCCGCACCTCGCTCCTCACCCTGTTCCTCGTCGCCTGTGGTGGCCCGATCGGCAATCTTCCGGTTGATACGGACGACACTGCCGACACCTCCGACAGCGCCGACACGGACGACACCGGCGCGGACGTCCCGAACACCACCGCGTCGATCGGGCTGTTCCAGGACTGCGCAGAGGCGCTCGCCAGCGCGATCGACCTCGAGCCCGGCACCTACTCGGGCACGATGGACGACTGGCTGCCCTCTCTCGACGGCACCTGCGTCGCCGGAAGCGGTGCGGGCCCCGACAAGCTGTTCCGCATCGAGGTGCCGCCCGACCACTCGCTGAGCGTCGCGTACCGCAGCGTGGGCAACGACGCGCGCCTGTACTTCGTCGAGAACTGCAACGTGTCGAGCAACTGCCTCGCGTCGGTGAACGCGCAGGGCGGCAACGCCTACGAGAACCTCACCTGGTCGAACGGCACCGGGCTGGCCAAGACCGTGTTCGTCGTGCTCGACAGCCGTGACCCGGTCGGCACGACCTGGGATCTCGACGTCAGCCTCGAGGTCTACGTCCCGCCCGAGCTGCTCGCGGTCACGAACAACTGCACCGGCTTCGACGCGCTCGACCCGATCGACGAGAGCGGCACCTACGAGGTCTCGCTCGACGGCTTCTCCAGCGCTTGGAACGCGAGCGGGTCGGGCTGCGCGGACGGCGCCTACAGCGCCGGCACCGACGGCGTCGCGTCGATCTGGCTCGACGAGGGCGACACCGTCACCGCGCGCTGGAGCCACCCGTTCTGTGATCAGGTGCTCTACCTGAAGTCCACGTGCGGCGACCTCGGCACCTGCGTGGCGGGCGCGGACGACAGCTACAGCGGCGGCGCCGAGACCCTCACCTACACGAACACGACCGGCCAGGCGGGCGCGTTCGCGCTCGTCCTCGATCAGTACAGCACCTGCGGCGTCACCGCCGGCAATCCGGGCACGCTCACGCTGACGTTCGCGAGCGGCAGCCCGGTCGGCGGCGACACCTGCGCGGACGCCGACGCGCTCACCCCGCTCGGCGTCGGCACCCACTTCGTGATGCTCGACGAGGCCGGCGACGACCTCGACCTGGGCGCCGGTGGCTGCACGGGCGCCGCCACGCCCGGCGAGGACGTGTTCGTCCCTGTGACCGTGCCCGACGGTCAGGAGCTGACCGCGCGCTTCACCACCGCGGTCGGCGACGCGGCGCTCTACCTGCTCACCGACTGCGACGACGCGGACACCTGCCTCGAGGGCAGCGACGGAGGCTCCACCGAGGAGATCAAGTGGGTGAACGACACCGGCGCCGCCGCCGTCGTCACCCTGGTCATCGACAGCCGCTACGCCGCGACCGAGGCACAGGCCCCGACCTCGGGCAGCCTGTCGATCGCGCTGCGCGTGCCGCTCGGCGAGATCCCGATCGCGAACACCTGCGCCGAGCTCGACGACATCCCGATGGTCACCCCGGGCACGCACATCGTCGTCCTCGAGGGGCACACCAACGACATGTCGCCCCCCTCGAGCAACAGCTGCTCGAACTGGTCGGGCGCAGGCGCCGACGCGTTCGTGAAGGTGCGGGTGCGCGCTCGCGAAACCCTCAACGTCAGCTACTCGGCGTCGTGCGACGTGCAGCTCTACCTGTACGAGACCTGTGGCGACTTCGACTCGTGCCTCGACGGAGCCGACAACGGCAACCCCGAGCGGGTCACCTACACCAACAACTCGAGCAGCGCGAAGGACATCGTCGTGTCGATGGACGCGTGGTCCTCCTGCGTGCCGTCGTTCACCAACCCCGGCACGCTCACGGTGGCGCTCGTTCCGCCGCCGCCTGCCGGCGCCGACACCTGCGCGCTCGCCGAGGGCAAGACGCCGGTCGGGACCGGACTGTACTTCCTCGACTTCGCGCAGGCGACCGCCACGATGGACCCGGACGACGGGACCGGCTGCGACGTCGGCCTCGTCGCCGGCGGGCCCGAGACCTTCGTCCCGATCGCGGTCGGCGCCGGACAGACGCTCGACGTCGCGTTCGAGGCGGGCCTGGGTGATCCGATCCTCTACCTGCTCGAGGACTGCGACGACGCGGCGACCTGCCTCGACGGCTCCGACGACGGCACACCCGAGGTCGTGAGCTGGTACAACCCGGGGGCGGCCACCGTCGTCTACGCCGTGGTCGACACCGCCTACCCTGCCGGCCATCTCAAGGCGCCCGACGACGGCTACCTCGAGGTGTCGGTCTATCGGCCCGTGTGGCCGCTCGAGGCGGCTGACACCTGCTCCGAGGCCGCCGGGCTCGACCCGATCACGTCAGGCCTGTGGCGGGTCGATCTCGGTGGCATGAGCGACGACCTCGATCTCGAGGACGGCGCGGGCACGCCGTGCACCGATGGTCAGCGCACCAGCGGCGTCGACGCGTTCCTGAAGGTCGTGCTCGCGCCCGGTGAGCGCCTGACCGCCGAGTGGGATCCGTCGATCAGCACCTCGGGCATCGCGAACGGCTCGATCTACCTGCTGTCGACCTGCGGCGATCCAGACACCTGCCTCGTCGGCTCCGACGCGGGTGACCCGGAGCGGATCACCCACCTGAACAGCACAGGCACCAGCCAGACGCTGTGGCTCGGGCTCGACTCGTGGCACACCTCGGGCCCGAACCGCGGGCTCCTCGACATCGCGATCACGCAGTAGGCGGAGGCCGGCCGGGACGGCCGGCCCACGATTCGGCGCTAGGTGCTCGAGGGGCAGGCAACCCAATCGTGGGTCGGGCGTCCCGCC
>CAYQSE010000266.1:0-7578 GCA_964419905.1 uncultured Enterobacteriaceae bacterium | reverse complement strand
GCCCCACGTGATCTCAGGTACGGTGCGAGATGTGTAGGATCGACAGCCGTCCCGGCCGACCGTCGGGACTCCGCTGGGGCGACTCGGTGGAGGCTGCGCTTCAGCGGCGCGCGCGGGCGGTCTGCTCGACGACCTCGCGGATGGTCGCCGGGCGGAACGGCTTCTCGACGAGCGGACGCGTGTTTCGGTCGAGGAACGCGGCGGTTGCGGGGGTGAACGCGCCGCCGGTGATGAACACGACCCGCTCTGCGGCGTCGGGGAAGCGGCGCGTCAGCACTTCGTAGAACGCCATTCCGGTCATCTCGGGCATCATCAGGTCCGAGATGATCACGTCGTAGCGCTCGCCCAGCTCGAGCAGCGCGAGCGCCTCGCGCGCGTCGGTCAACGCGGTCACCGTGTGATCGCGCAGGCTGCGGCGCAGCAGCGAGCCGATGGTGGGCTCGTCGTCGACCACCAGCACGCGCACGCCCTGGGGTGGGGCCTCGGGGGGCGCGGAGACCAGCGCGGGGGCGGGTGCGGCGGCGGCGGGCGGCAGGGTGACCCGGAACGTCGCGCCCCGACCGACCACGCTGGACACCGAGATCTCGCCGCCCAGCGCCGTCACCAAGTTGTGGCAGATCGACAGCCCGAGGCCGGTGCCCACGCCGACTGGCTTCGTGGTGAAGAACGGGTCGAAGATCCGATCGACCTGCGCGGGTGGGATGCCCATGCCGGTGTCCTGCACCTCGATCACGACGCGGCCTGAGGCATCCGTCGACGCCCTCACGCGGATCTCCTTCTCGGCGGCGTCGACCGGGAAGGCCTGCGCGGCGTTGACGAGCAGGTTCACGAAGACCTGTCCGAGCCGAGCCTCGTCGGCCTCCACGGGGGGCATCGGACCGATCGAGGTCACGACGCGGGCGCCGTGCTGGCGCACCTCGTTCGCGGTCATGCCGATCGACAGGTCGAGCAGCGGCCCGACGTCGACGATGCGCCGATGCTCCTCCTCGGCACGCGAGAACGTCTTGAGCCCGCGCACGATCTTCTGGATGCGCTCTGCCGCAGCGAGCACCTCGGCGGCCATCCGGCTCATCTCGGTCGCGTCGCCTGCCTCGCGGAGCGCCTCGAGCTGCAGGGCCGCGTTGGCGAGGACCTGGGTGAGCGGGTTGTTGATCTCGTGTGCGACGCCCGCCGCCAGCGTCCCGATCGACGCCATCCGATCGGCGAACACGAGCTGCCGGCGAAGCTGGATCTGGTCGGCCTCGGCCGCGCGCAGGCGCTCCTCGGCGTGCCGCTGCTCGGTGATGTCACGGGCCACGGCATAGACGAGTCCGCGGCTCGTGTGCACCGCGGGACGCCACTCGAACCAGCGGAAGCTGCCGTCCTTGCACAGGTAGCGGTTGGTGATGCCGTGCACCGACTCGCCTCGGCGCAGGCGGTGGCGCACCTCGAGCACCGCGGGACGGTCGTCGGGGTGCACGAAGTCGAGCGAGGGCCGCGCCATCAGCTCCTCGGTCGTCCAGCCCAGCGTGCGGGTCCACGCCGGGTTCACCCGCTTGAAGTAGCCGTCGAGGCCGGCCACGCAGATGTTGTCGAGCGAGAGCTCGAAGAAGTCGTCGGCGCCGGTCGGGGTGCGCACGGCGCGGCGCTCGTCGACGTCGACGCAGCTCCCGACGAAGCCGACGAAGCGACCCGCGTCGTCGGTGAGCGGCGCGCCGCGCTCGAGCACGAAGCGGTACGCACCATCTGCGCGTCGGAGTCGATACTCTAGCTCGTAGGACTCTCGCCGCTCGAAGTGCTCCCGCAACGTCTTCAGGTACTCCTGGACATCGTCCGGGTGCAGGGCGGTGGACCACGTCGACGGGTCTTCGGGCTCGGGCGTGTGTCCGGTGAACGCCAGCCAGGTCGCGTTGAAGAAGTCCCGCTCGCCGTCTGCGCGCGTGCGCCAGAGCATCGTCGGCGCACGATCGACCAGCGCGCGGTACGCGTCGAGGTCGGTCGTGCTCATGCCATCGTGCTCATCGTGCTCGGCTCGGAGCAGGTGCGCACCCCAGCCGCCGTGGGATGCACAACGGTCTCGCGCGACCTGCCACAGGGAGTGTGGCTCGCCGTCCGCGCAGCGACAACCTCTCAGTAAGGCGCTGGTGAGGGGCCGCGCAGCTTGGAGGCGCCGATCCTCGGCGTGTCAGGAGGGTGTCTCGGTTGACCGGGAGCGCGGTGTCGCGTACCCTCCGCGCCCGTCTGCTGGAGCACCGATGCCCTACGATTCCATCCCCGCGCGCTTCCTCGCCCAGGCCGAGCAGCGTCCGGATCGGCCCGCCTACTACGTCCGTCGCGGCGGGAACTGGCTCGCGACCTCGTGGCGCACCTACGTCGACGAGGTGCGCACCGCCGCCCGTGCGCTGATCGGGCTCGGGTTCCAGCCGGGCCACACCGTGTGCATCCTCGGGTTCAACCGGCCCGAGTGGGTGATCGCCGACATGGCGGCGATGTGTGCGGGTGGTGTGCCGGCTGGCATCTACACGACGTGCTCGCCCGAGGAGGTGCAGTACATCGTGCACCACGCCGAGTCGGGCATCGTGTTTCTCGAGGACGCGTCGCAGTGGGAGAAGATCAAGGCGCAGCGCGCGAACCTGCCGCTGCTCCGGCACGTCGTGATGTTCAAGGACGCGCCGGCGATCGACGACGCGCTGGTGATGTCCTGGGAGCAGTTCGTCGCGAAGGCCGAGGGCGTGGACGCAGGGGAGATCGACGCCCGCGTGGCTGCGCTGGAGGCGAGCCAGAACGCGACGCTGATCTACACCTCGGGCACCACCGGTCCACCCAAGGCCGTCACGCTCACGCACGAGAACCTCGCGTGGACGTCGAAGTCCGGCCTCAAGGTGGTCGACGCGAACGACACCGACTCGAACCTCTCCTACCTGCCGCTCTCGCACATCGCCGAGCAGGTGTTCACGATCCACATCCCGGCGACGGTGGGCAGCCAGGTCTACTTCGCCGAGGACTTCGCGAAGGTCGCCGACAACCTGAAGGAGGTCCAGCCCACGCTGGTGTTCGGCGTGCCGCGCGTGTGGGAGAAGTTCTACGCGGGCGTCAGCGCGAAGCTCGCCCAGGCGACCGGCCTGAAGGCGCGGCTCGCTGCTTGGGCCCAGGATGTCGGGCGCCGCGCCAACGACGTGAAGAACCGCGGCGGGCAACCGAGCGGGCTGTTGGCGCTCCAATACCGCCTCGCCGACAAGCTGATCTACAGCAAGATCAAGCCGGCGCTCGGGCTCGGGAACCTGCGGTTCGGCGTCAGCGGGGCCGCGCCGATCGCCAAGGAGATCCTCGAGTTCTTCGCGGGCCTCGACATCATGATCTACGAGGTCTACGGCCAGTCCGAGGACACCGGACCGACCACGTTCAACCTGCCGGGTCGCACCCGCTTCGGCACCGTCGGCCCGCCGTTCCCGGGCGTCGAGGTGAAGATCGCCGAGGACGGCGAGATCCTCGTTCGCGGCCCGAACGTGTTCAAGGGCTACCTCAAGGACCAGGCGGCCACCGACGAGGCGCTGATCGACGGGTGGCTGCACTCGGGCGATCTCGGCGCATTCGACCAGGACGGCTTCCTGTCGATCACGGGCCGGAAGAAGGAGATCATCATCACCGCGGGCGGTAAGAACATCGCGCCGAAGAACATCGAGGCCGCGCTGAAGAACTTCGAGCTCGTCAGCCAGGCGGTCGTCATCGGCGACCGCCGCAAGTACCTCACCGCGCTGGTCACCCTCGATCCCGACGCCGCCAAGCGCTTCGCGGACGAGCACGGGCTGCCGATCGTCGGCATCCACGCCGATCCGAAGCTGCGGGCCGCGCTCCAGTCCGGCGTCGACGAGGTGAACAAGCTGTTCGCCCGCGTCGAGCACGTCCGGAAGTTCCAGGTCGTCGGCGAGGACTTCAGCGTGGACGGCGGCGAGCTCACCCCGACGATGAAGATAAAGCGGCGGGTGGTCAACGAGAAGTACGCCGCGCAGATCGAGGAGATGTACGCCGGCGACGGCGACTGATCGCGTGGGCGCGGTCCTGATCACCGCCGGGGCGACCCGGAACCCGGTCGACGCGGTGCGCTACCTGTCGGCGAGCTCGTCCGGGCGCACCGGCGTCGCGCTCGCCGACGCGCTGGTAGCGCGCGGTCACGACGTGCTGCTGCTCGGCTCCGAGGAGGCGCTGCTGCGCGCCCCGCACCTGCGCGGCGAGGTCTACGGCTCCACGCGTGACCTGATGGCGCGCATGGCGCGGTGGGTGCGTGCGAACCCGCGCGGTGCCGTGCTGCACGCCAGCGCGGTCGGTGACTACGAGGTCGAGGCCCTCGCGACCAAGATCCGCTCGGGGCAGGACACGCTGACGCTGACGCTGCGACCGACGCCGAAGATCGCGGACCACGTGCGCGGGTGGGGGCTCACGGGGCCGTTCGTGACGTTCAAGGCGGCCTCGCCGGAGACGACCGACGCGGAGCTCGAGGCGATCGCTCGTGCGCAGCGGGTGCGCACCGGCTCGGACCGTGTGTTCGCGAACGTGCTCGGGCGCCTCGGCGAGCTGGTGCTGCTCGTCGGCGACGAGGCGATGCGGTTCGCGGATCGCGGCGCCGCGATCGACGCGCTCGCCGCCTGGGTCGACGCGGCGCTCAGGGCGGAGTGAACCGGTAGGTGGTGTAGATCTCGCCGACCTCTGCGTTCTGCACGATCACCGGATCGGTCGTGGTGAACACGTAGCTGCCGTCACCGCTCAGGTTCGCCACGCCCATCATCGTCCACGCGCCGTCCGTGTCGCGGAACCACGCCTGCCACCGGGTCTCGGCCGAGAACACGAGGCCGTAGGAGCCCTCGGTGGGGCGCTCCGCGTCGGGCGGGCAGTCGTCGGTCAGGTAGGCGAACGGCCCGTGGTAGGTGCGGTCGCACGCCGCACACTCGGACGGCCGCTCGCGGGTCTGCGGCGAGGTGTAGTGGAGGGTGCAGTCCTGTGCCCCGCCGAGCTGACCGAGCAGGCTCGCCTCGAACTCGAAGCGGCCCTCGACGGTCAGGGTGGTGGGCCAGGTGCACTCGACAGCGCCGTCGCAGTCGTCGTCGTCGCAGTCGATCGCGCCGTCGTCGTCGTTGTCGATCCCGTCGTCGCACGCGTCCTCGACGGGCGGCGTGATGGTGAACACGCCGTCCTCGCACGCGAGCAGCGACAGGACGAACAGCAGGGGGAGGCGGGGCCACATGCGCGCAGCCTATCCCACGGATCCGCGGAATGGCGTGCTGGCTCGGCCGTAGGATGGGCGAGCGCGGAGGACGGGATGGGGAAGGTGGCTTGGCGAAGGGTCGGGATGTTCTATGGGCTGTCACTCCTCGGCGCGCTGCTGAGCGGGCTCGGGTTCTGGCTCACGTCCCCGTTGCCTGTGGTGCCGGTGCTGGTGCTGGTGGGGATGATGTGGACCCCTGCGCTGGCCGCGCTGATCGTGCAGCGGGTGAACGGCGAGCCTGTCGCCGGGCCGCTCGGATTGCGGCTCGGGAGGTTGCGCTGGGTCGCGGCCGCGGTCGCGGCGCCGCTGTTGGTCTACGCCTTGATCCTCGCGGTGGGTTGGGCGCTGCCAGGTGTCGGCTTCGATCCGACCCTGCAAGCGTTCCTCGCCCGACTCGAGGGGCAGCTCCCGTCCGAGGCCGTCGAGCAGGCGCGGCAGCAACTCGCGGGGCTGCCGGTGCATCCGCTCGCGCTCGCTTTCCTGGCGATGATCCCGGCGGGCCTCCCGGTCAACGGGCTCGCCGCGCTCGGCGAAGAGCTGGGGTGGCGTGGGTGGCTCTACGAGGCGCTGCGGCCGCTCGGCTTTTGGCGCTCCAGCCTGCTCACCGGCGCGCTGTGGGGGCTGTGGCACGCCCCGATCATCCTGCAGGGACACAACTTCCCGGACCATCGGCAGGCGGGCGTGCTCGTGATGATCGTCGGCTGCGTCGCGATGTCGCCGCTGCTCGCGTTCTTCCGCGCGCGTAGCCAGACCGTGATCTCTGCGGCGGTGTTTCATGGCGCCTTCAACGCGGGCGGCGGGATCACCGCGCTGGTGCTGATCGGCAGCGATCTGCTGGTGTCCCCGCTCGGTCTGGTGGGCATCGTCGCGATGGGGTCCTCGACCTCGCGCTCCTCGCGCTGTGGTGGTGGCGGCCTGCGTGGGTCGAGGAGGCGGTGTAAGGGGACCTCCCGGCCCTCCGTTGGCCGACCCGGAGGAGGAGACCCCATGCGCACATCCCTGCTCGCCCTCGCCCTCGCCGCCTGCGCACCGACCGTGGCCACCGCGCCCGAGCCCGCCGCCGCTGAAGCCGTTCGCGCCGAGGCCACCGGTGCTGGCGACCTCGCGTTCGCCGCGTCGCTGTACCGGGCGCTCGCCGACGACGACGCCAACCTGTTCTTCTCGCCGGTCAGCGTGCGCATGGCGCTGACGATGACCTTCGCCGGCGCCGACGGCGCCACGCGCGACGCGATGGCGAAGGCCCTGCGCCTGCCGCCCGAGCCCGACGCCGTGCACGCCGCGTACGGCGCGTGGCTCGCCGACCTCGCCGCTGCCGAGGAGCGCCCCTACGACCTCGCGATCGCGAACCGGCTGTGGATCCAGGACGGGATCTCGCTCGAGCCCGCGTTCCTCGATCTGACCGAGCGTCACTACGCTGCGGGCGCCGCGAAGCTCGATCTGCGCGGCGATCCGGTGGGCAGCCGTGCCGCGATCAACGGTTGGGTGGGCGCGCAGACCCGCGATCGGATCCCGGAGCTGCTTCCCGACGGCTTCCTGACGCCGCTGAGCACCCTCGTGCTCACGAACGCGGTCTACTTCCACGGGAAGTGGGCGTGGGCGTTCCCCGCCGAGGCCACGCACGACGCGCCCTTCACCCTCCTCGACGGCAGCGCGGTGGACGTGCCGCTGATGCACCTCGAGCGCCAGCTCCAGTACGCCGAGCTCGACGGCGTGCAGGTGCTGAAGCTCCCCTACCAGGGCGACCGCCTGTCGATGGTCGTCCTGCTCCCGTCGGAAGGCGGCTTGGCCGACCTCGAGGGGCGCCTGGACGCCGCGTTGTTCACTTCGGCGCGTGAGGCGCTGCGCTGGGAGCGCGTTCGCACCTGGCTGCCGCGCTTCGAGCACGACACCACCTACGGCCTCGAGGCGCCGCTCGACGATCTCGGGATGGGCGTCGCGTTCACCAACGCGGCTGATTTCTCGCGCATGAGCCAGGACGTCGAGCTGCGCATCGACAAGGTGATCCACAAGGCGTTCATCAAGGTCGACGAGGAGGGCACCGAGGCCGCCGCCGCCACCGCGGTCGGCATGGTGATGAAGACCAGCATTCAGCCTCCGCCCTCCGAGCCGGTGGTGTTTCGCGCCGATCGCCCGTTCGTGTTCGGCCTGTGGGACGACGTCGCCGACCAGCTCCTGTTCATCGGCCGCGTCACCGACCCCCGCTAGCGCCTCTCAGCCGGCCATTGCAGGACCTGGCCCAGAGCCGTGGGCCGGCCGTCCCGGCCGGCCGGCGCAGGACCCGCCGCAGAGCCGTGGGCCGGCCGTCCCGGCCGGCCAGCGCAGGGTCAGGTCGGCCGAGA
>CAYQSE010000265.1:0-7632 GCA_964419905.1 uncultured Enterobacteriaceae bacterium | reverse complement strand
GTACGTGCAGATCGAGCTGACCACCCGCTGCAACTTCGACTGCTTCTACTGCGCCGGCCGGCTCATGCCCCAGGCGGACCTCCCGTACGAGCGCGCGGTCGCGCTCCTCGACGCGCACGTCGCGCGCTACGGCGTGCCGGACGAGGTGTCGTTGCAGGGCGAGGGCGAGCCGACCCTGCACCCTCGCTTCTTCGACCTCGCCGCCTACGTCCGCACGCTCGGCAGCCGTCCCGCGACGATCACCAACGGCACGGCCAAGCACCCCGAGCGGTTCGCCGAGCACTTCGAGGCGGTGGGCGTGTCGCTCGACACGCTGGACCCGGCGCAGGCGCGCGGGATCGGTCGCCACAACCTGCCGCGCGTGCTCCGGTTCATCGAGCGGCTGTCCGAGCACGTTCGGGTCACCGTGCACACCGTGGCGATCGCGCGCGATCTGGACGCGGTCGCGAAGTTCTGCGCGCAGCGCGGGCTGCGGCACGTGGTGCAGCCCCTCCAGCCGAAGGCCGACTACGCGCGGCGCTATCCGACCCTGGCGCCCCCGATCGCGCGCCGCACGCCGTTCCGCTGCACGTTCCTGCAGGGCGCGTCGCATCGTTACTACGCGATCGACGGCACCGAGCTCCCGTGTTGCTTCATCAAGGACACCACCCACTACCGGGGCCTCGACGCGCTGCGCGCCGAGGCGTCGACGGGCGCGGTCCCGCAGGTGTGCGCGGGCTGCGTCCACGGGCAGTGAGCGTCACCGCTTCAGGGAGGCCAGCCCCCCGTCGACGCCCAGGACCTGTCCGGTGATCCACGCGTTTTCGGGGTGGAGCAGGAACGCGATGGCGGACGCGACGTCATCTGGCGTGCCGAGGCGGCCGAGCGGGTGCATCGCGATCGACGCGCTCCGCGCGGCCTCGCTGCCCGTGATCTTCGCGGTGAGCGGCGTCTCGACCAGCCCGGGCGCGACCACGTTCACCCGCACCCCGCGGGGCGCCCAGGTCGCTGCCTCGCTGATCGCCAGCCCGATCACGCCGGCCTTCGCCGCCGCGATCGCGGCGTGGTTCGCGAGGCCCAGCGTGGCCGCGGCGGACGCGACCAACACGATGCTGCCGCCCTTCATCCGCGGCGGTGCGGCACGCATCAGGTGGAACGCGGTGTCGAGGTTCTGGGCCATCACTTCGCGCCACTCGTCGACGCTGGTGCGGTAGGCGGGCTTGAGCTGCACGCTGCCCGCGAGGTTCACCGCGCCGGTCAGCGGCGCGCGCTCAGTGGCGCGCGCGACCACCGCAGCGAGCGCGTCGGGGTCGCGCGCGTCCAACGGCTCGGCCACCGCGTCGTAGCGCGCGGCCAGGGGCGTGAGCCGGTCGGTGTCTCGCGCTGCGAGGGTGAGCCGCGCGCCGCGCGCGGCGAGTCGCGCGACGAGCGCCTCGCCGATCCCGCCGGACGCGCCGACCACGAGCACGTGCTCACCGCCCACCGTGAACCTCCCCGCGCAGCGCGTCGAGCTGCGCGAGCAGCGCCTCGGCCTCGGCGGTGAGGCGCGCGTGCAGCGCCCGATCCGCGTGCTTCGACAAGCTCAGCTCCGCCTCCTCACGCTTGCGGACGTAGGCGCGCAGGAGACGTGCCTCTTTCGAGAACCAACCGAACATGTTCACCTCACCGCCAAGTCTGCTCCAATAGGTATTCAAAAGTTATTCATCCGCACGTCCCGGATTGTAAGCATCGAGGGAGACACGCCGCGGCCACGGGGAGTAGGTTGCTCGGACAGGAGGTCGAGATGTCCGTCATTCGCGCGGTCGATGCGCTCCCCACGTCAGGTCTCACCATCACCGCGCTGCAGCTGCTGGACCGGATCGTGCCGGGGCAGTGGGTGAACACGACCTCGTTCGAGGACATCCTCCGCGAGGTCAGCGGCGAGACGAAGCTGGGCGTGAACAACGCGCTGCGCGAGCGCGCGATCAAGCTCGAGGCGGGCAACCCGCGGTACGGGCAGGCGGTCAAGGTGTTCACGCTGGTGGACACCGTCGATCAGGTGGCCGCAGGCGCGGCGATGGCGAGCAAGATCGGCGCGATGTTCGGGGGGCTCGGCTTCCTCGAGAAGTTCACCCCGAAGCCCGCGACCAGCCAGGCGATCGACGCGGGCCTCAAGCTGGTCGCCGAGGCGATCGCGTTCGGCCTGCTCGAGGGTCGGCCGACCGAGGGCAGCAAGGGCCTCACCCGGTTCGCCGCCGCGCTCGAGGACTACGCGCGCTTCGATCTGATCCGGCTCGCGGGCTGGGTCGTGTTCGACGGGATGTTGCCGCTCGGGCCCGCGTTCGTCGACCGCGTGCGGCAGAGCCTGCGCGGGGCCGCGGCCGAGAACTTCGCCTCCAACAAGGCATTCCAGGCGCTGGGCAGCCACATCCCGGGCAAGGACATCGACGCGAAGCGGGGCTTCGTCGTCGACACCCTCGACAGCGCGGCGGACTGGGTCACCACCTTCGTCAAGGACAAAGGGATCAGCCAGGACAAGGTCACCAAGCAGATCTCCGGCGCGCTCGGCATGGTGGGCGGCGGGGCCGAGGTGCTGGCCGCCGCGATCGACGCGTCCACGAACTACACCGCGCACACCGGCACGCAGACCGTCGCGCGCGCGCTTGCGCGGCACGCCCAGGCGGGGATGAAGGAAGAGCTCTGGCGCCAGTGGGTCGACAGCCGCGCCTAGCGCGTTCAGTCGGCGAGCGCGTCGGTGGGCGTCCCGATGTCCACGCAGACGTGCTCGGCCAGGAACTTCTCCTTGCGTCCGCGCGCGTCCTTGCGCTCTTCTTCGCGGTAGATGCGCACGACCGCGCCATTGGCGGCTTCGGGGGGCGACGCGTACACGTAGGCGGTCTCGAGCCACGTCCCCGGCGGGAGGTCCTCCAACGTCACGTAGCCGTGCGGCTTGCGGTAGGTCTCGGTCGCGTTGCCGACGTAGTACGCGCGCTCCCCGAGGTTCGTCGTGACCTCGTGCCTTCCCTGGAGGATCCGCGCCTTGAGGGGCGTGTCGTTGCGGACCCGCCAGGTGAGGGCGAGCCCCTTCACGCTCGGATCCTTCAGCTTCGGATCCGTGCCGCTGATCCCGTAGCTGCGGTCGGGCTCGATGATCCGTGCGTCGGCGAGGACGTAGGTGCCGTCGCCCAGCTTCACCTCGTCGCCCTTGCGGAAGGTGGGGCAGGGGAGGCCGTGGGTCGCCTCCATGTGGGCGGCGAACGTCCTGGCGTACTCCCCGACGCCCCCGCCGCCGATCCCGAGCCCGCCGCCGGCCCCGCCACCACACGCCAACGCGACCACCAGCGTCCCCAAACCCAACGCGAACCGCACACCGCGCATACGTCCCTCCACGTCTCGCCGCAGGGTCCCGCTCGCCACATCGCGACGTCAACCCTGGGAATGCGGGCCCGGGCGTGCGGCGGGTCCGCGCTGGATTCGCGGTCGCCGGATTCCCGGTGGATGGCGCGCGGCGAGAACGAGGGGGCACGGTCGCGCTTCGTGCACCCAAGACGAGAGCGCCCGCCGGAGCGATGCTCCTACGGGCTCGATCGGTGGTGGGCGATGTTCGACGAGTTCAGAACTTGGGCGGTCGAGTTGGACGGAGGGCGCGTCGACGACCGCGCGTGCGACCCTTCCTGGGGCAGAGGCGAGAAGATGGAGTTCGCGAACAGGGAAGAATATCCTCTCGAGATATTCATCGATTCTGACCTGGAGGCAGCGCTGACCACCCTCGGCTAATTGCTCCAGGACCGTTGCGAGGCGTACGACGTCGTCGTCATCGGTGGCGGGGCGCTGCTGCGCCTCGGACCCATCGAGCGCCCGACGAAGGACCTGGACGCAGTCGCGAGGGTGGAGGGGGACCGGTGGCTTCGTGCCGAGCCCTTCCCGCCCGGACTCGGTGCGCGAGCACGCCAAGGTCCAATGGCCCGATGGCGACGCGCCACCCAGGACGCGTGCGCCCGAGGTGAAGGCACGCTGCCTGCCACTGGAGCGCACTGCGCTTTCTCGATCCATGTCGCTGGGCACGCCGCCGACGACGCGAGGGAACCTGGACGCAAGGGAAGGGCGCATGTCGAGGGCGACGAGGGTCGCCCTCGACCTCTCCAACGGCAGCTCGTCGGCCTTCGGACGACGAATAGGGTGAGGTGCTTGCTGGATGCGTCGAGGTCCTCGCTCGACACGCCGGGCTCAGGGCGGCGAGGGCACCAACAGCGCGACCTCACCCAGATCGAGACGCTCGAAGTGGCGGCGGTTGAAGGTCGCCAGGCGCTCGGCTCCGGCCTTTCTCGCGCACGCGGCGATGTGGGCATCGTAGGTCGCGCCTCCGGACACGTCGCTGACGAGCACCTCGTCGAGGAGCGTCCAGACTTCGTCTCCGTCCAGGCCCACGATGCGCGAGCGGCCGCGGAAGGTGTCGGCCAACAGACGCCGCGTGGCCGCGGGCCGTATTCGCCATGGGGGTGGGAGACGGGTGAGGACCGCGAACGCCTCGACGAGCGCTGGAACGGGGACGATGACCGGGTCTGCTTCGGCGAGTGCGGCGGTCACAATCGGGAGTGCGGCGGCGTGATGCTCGTGCCAACCAAGCAAGGCTGGAATGATGACGCTGGTGTCGAGGGCTGTTCCCGGCAAGTCAGCCTCGCTCATCGCGCAGTCGGTCACGGATCACGGCGACGGTATCGGCCGACAGGACCGGCACGGGCTCCCGAGGCGAGGCGACTGCGACGCCATCGACGTTCTGGATGTAGACGTCCAGGGGCGCCGGCTCGATCTCGATGCGACCGTCGCGGAAGCGGATCTCGAGTGGCGTACCCGGCTGGATGCCCGCCGCGTCCCGCACGGCTTTGGGGATGACGAGGCGTCCTGAAGAATCGATGGCAGTGCTCATGGCAATCCTCTGCCATCAGCATAGCCATCGGGCTGGACGGGGTCCATCGGGGGTGGCGTTCCGCCGTGCAGTCTGGTTGCTCGATGTCGTGCAACGAAAAAGCCCGCCGGAGCGATGCTCTGACGGGCTCGATCGGTGGTGGCCGCTACTGGATTCGAACCAGTGACTTCCACCGTGTGAAGGTGGCACTCTCCCGCTGAGTTAAGCGGCCGCAGCGCCCACCCTTTATAAGGTCCGTGGCGCGCGTCAAGGCGATCCAGCCCAGCGCGATCAGGTGGCGATGGTCCCGACCGATTACCGACTCGAGCAGGTCTGCGCGCGCCTCATCGAGCGCCTCGAGGGGATCCGCCGCGCGCACGCCGGCGATGAGCGGCGCGCGGTGGTCGCGTTCCAGCGCCTCGCGCGCGAGCACGTCGAGGCGGCGATCCGCGAGTACCAGGGGGTGGCGCTCGCGGACCGGCCACAGGTACAGGCCCGGCTGCTGCGGCGCGAGGTGCTGAACACGTTCGTGCCGCGCTACACCCGACTCGCGATCGCGATGAACCGCGCCGAGGACGACAACTTCGGGTTCGGGGGCTGGGGCGAGCCACGCGGGCGGGTGATCCTGGGGCTCGTCGCGGTGATGATCGCGCTGGCGTGCGCGCGGGTGATCCGGGTGCCGGCGCTGTGGCTCGGGCTGTTCGCGGTGGTCGCGCTGCCGTTCGCGTCCGACCTGGCCGGCTGGATGCACCAACGCCGCTACCGCCGTCGCCTCGAGGTGCTGCTCGACGATCTCCAGCAGGTGCAGGCGCTGGCGCACCCCTACCTCGACAAGGACGAGCTGATCGCGGACGAGCGCGACAACGTGGTGCACCTGCGACGCCCGCCCGAGCCGGAGCCCGGGGAGGAGTAGGCGTCAGCCGGGCGCGCCGTCCTCGTCGCGTAGGCGGATCGTGCTCTTGTTCTGCGGGTACTTCCCCTGCATGTCGGCGTAGAACGCCCGGAGCTGGTCCATGTCGGCGCGAAGGTCGCCAGACGGATGGAGGGTGGGTCCGAGCCCCATCCGGCGCGTGCCGTAGTCGAGGTAGCTCATCACGATCGGGACGCCGGCCTCCTTCGCGATGTAGTAGAAGCCAGACCGCCAGTGGTCGGTGAACCGACGCGTCCCCGCGGGCGGCACGCACACCCACAGCTTGTCGCGTGCGCGGAAGGTGTCGGCCATCTGCCCGACGAGGCCCTGCGGCGCGCTCCGATCGATCGGCACGCCGCCGAGCAGGCGCATCAGCCAGCCGAACGGGGGTCGGAACAGCGTGTGCTTGCCGATCCAGGACAGCCGCGTGCGCAGCACCCACGAGGCCATCAGCAGCCACCACAGGTCCCAGTTCGAGGTGTGCGGCACGCCGAGCACGACCGCCTTCGGCCCGCACGCGCGGCCGTCGATCTGCCAGCCGCCCAGCCGCAGCATCAGCCGCCCGACCCAGTACAGGATCCAGGGGGTGGGCGGTCCGTCGTGATCGAGGCGAGGTCCGGGGGTCATCGGGGCTCCAGGTGGGGACTCTACCTCGGCGCGTCGCGTCGCATCCGCTGGCGCGATATGCGGGGCGCGGACCAGGGGGGCGGGTGCGCCGTTTCGTCGTCGTAGAAGGCCTGATCGGCGTGGGGAAGACCTCCCTGTGTCGCCTGCTGCGCGACGCCTGGGGCGCTCGACTCGTGCTGGAGCCGTCCGAGACGAACCCGTTCCTCGAGCCGTTCTACGAGGAGCCCGCCCGCTACGCGCTGCCGGTCCAGCTCTTCTACCTGATGAACCGGTGGCGGCAGCAGGGCACGATCCGCCAGGAAGACCTGTTCGCCGAGGCGATCGTCAGCGACTACCACTTCGCGAAGGACCGGATGTTCGCGGAGAAGACGCTGAACTCCGAAGAGATGGAGCTCTACGAGCGGTTCAGCGTGGTGCTCGACGCCCAGGCGCCCGCGCCGGACCTCGTCGTCTACCTCGAGGCGCCCACCGACGTGTTGCTGCAGCGCATCGCGCGGCGCGCTGCGCCCGGCGAGGAGCACATCACCGCGGACTACCTCGAGGACCTCCGCGACCGCTACGAGCGGATGTGGTCCCGGTGGACCGCGTGCCCCCTCGTCCGAATCGACAATCGCGCTATGAACTATGTGGACGATCCGGCGGGTCGTGCCGCGGTGCTGTCACGCATCGAGGCCGCTCTGGCGGGTCCCACCGATCCCGAGGCCCCTGGATCCATCTCGGACCGGGAGGTCGAGCCGAGCTTGTTCGGCGCGGGGTCAGCCCACGGAGGACAGGCCCATGAGCCGGATCAGCGTGTTGGACCTTCGCCAGAAGAAGGCCGATAACCAGCGCATCGTGATGGTCACCGCGTACGACTACACCATGGCCCGGCTCGTGGATGCCGCCGGGGTCGACATGGTGCTCGTCGGCGACAGCCTCGGCATGGTGCAGCAGGGGCACACCGACACACTGCCCGTCACGCTCGACCACATGGTCTACCACACCCAGAACGTCGGACGCGGGCTCGAGCGTGCCCACCTCGTCGCCGACCTGCCGTTCATGTCCTACCAGGTGAGCCCCGAGCAGGCGCTCGCGTCCGCCGGGCGCCTGATGCAGGAGGGCCGGGCCCAGTCGGTGAAGCTCGAGGGCGGCGAGCGCTCGGCGCCCGCGATTGCCCGCATCGTCGCCGCGGGCATCCCGGTCGTCGGGCACGTCGGGCTCACGCCCCAGTCGGTGCACGCGATGGGCGGGT
>CAYQSE010000264.1:3908-7682 GCA_964419905.1 uncultured Enterobacteriaceae bacterium | reverse complement strand
GGCGGCCGGCGGCGGCGCAGAGGCGGGGGCCGCGGGGGCCGCGCGGGCGGCGACGGGGGCGCCGGCGCCGTTCTGATCGAACTCGGCGAGCGGCGTGTGCACCTTCACGATGTCGCCGGGCTCGCCGTGCAGCTTGCTGACCACGCCGGCCACCGGCGAGGTGATCTCGACGGTGGCCTTGTCGGTCATCACCTCGCACAGCGGCGCGTCGCGATCGACGTGCTGCCCGACCTTGACGAGCCAGGCGACGATCTCGCCCTCGAGGACACCCTCGCCGATCTCCGGCATCTGGTACACGAACGCCATGGTGACAATCTCTCCGAGCGTCAGTAGGTCGCGCTGTCGCGCGCGGCGCGGGCCACGGCGGCGACGTTGCTGGGGGCCGCCGCGGGGGGGGCCTCGAGGTAGAGGAACGCCTCGTGCAGACCGAGGCGGAGCACGCGCTCGGCGAGCGCTGCGTCTTCGGGGTGCGCCACGACGAGGCGACCGGTCGCGCGGACCTGCGCCGACAGGGTGGCCCGATCGAGCGGGGCGAGGGTGACCAGGTCGATCACCTCGACCTCGATGCCCTCGCCGGCGAGCGTGTCGGCGGCCGCGAGGGCGGCGCGGACGCCGCCTCCCCAAGCGGCCACGGTGACGTGGCGGCCCGCGCGCAGCACGCGGGCGGCGAGCGGGGTCGCGTCGCTGGCCTCCCCGCGCTCGGCGTACAGCGCGCGCGGCTCGAGCAGCAGGGTCGGCCCGCCGCGACGGAGCGCCGCGCGGAGCAGGCCGGTCATCGTCGCCGTGTCGGCGCCGCACGCGACCGTCAGCCCGGGTACGCCCGCGAGCAGGTCGCCGAGCGGCCGGTCGATTCGCTCGCCCGCCTCGTCGCCGTAGGGCACGCGGAGGACCAGCGGCACCCGGAACTCGCCCTTCGCGGCGATCGCGCACGCCTCGGCGAGGGCCTCGAGTACGGCGGGCAGCCGCCCCGTCGAGCTCAGCTCCACGACCACGGTGCGGCCGCCGAGCGCGAGCCCGACCGCGAAGCCGACCGCGGCGCGATCGGCCACCGGCACCTCGACCACCCGCGCCGGCCCGAAGCGCTCGCGCAGCCCACGCGTCGTGCCGGCCAGACCGCCCCCGTTGCCGACCGACTCGCCCACGATCACGAGGTCGTCGTCGTGCGCGAGCGCGTCCTCGAGGACGGCCCGAAGGGCGGCGGCGGTGGTGGTGGTCGTCATGCTCCCCCCGACGCTCAGGCGGTGGCCTTCTGCTTCTCGATGTACTCGCGGATGAAGAACTCGCCCGCCTTGTAGCTCGAGCGCACCAGCGGCCCGGACGCGACGTACTTGAACCCCATCGCCAGCCCCTCTGCGGCCCACGCCTCGAACTGCTCGGGCGGCACGAAGCCCTCGACCATCAGGTGCTTGTGCGTGGGCTGGAGGTACTGCCCGATCGTGAGGAAGTCGCAGTCGACGGCGCGAAGATCAGCCATCGCGGCCAGGATCTCGTCGGGCGTCTCGCCGAGGCCCACCATCAGGGAGGACTTCGTGTAGCGGGTGGGGTCGATTGCCTTGATCGCCGCGAGCACGTCGAGGGACTGCTGGTAGCCGGCGCGCGGGTCGCGCACCCGCGGGGTGAGCCGCGCGATGGTCTCGACGTTGTGCGCGATCACCTCGGGCGCGCTGTCGACGACGATCGCCACCAGCTCGCGCTGACCGCGGAAGTCGGGGATGAGCACCTCGACCTGCGTGCGCGGCGCCGCCTCGCGGATCGCGCGCACGCAGGCCGCGAAGTGCCCGGCGCCCTGGTCCTCGAGCTCGTCGCGGTCGACAGACGTGAGCACCACATAGTCGAGCTGCAGCTCGGCGATCGCCTGCGCCACGTTGCGCGGCTCGTCGGGATCGAGCGGGGGCGGGCGCTTCAGCGTCTTGACCGCGCAGAAGCGGCAGCCGCGCGTGCAGGTGTCGCCCATCACCATGAACGTGGCGGTGCCGCCGCCCCAACACTCCCCGATGTTCGGGCAGCGCGCCTCTTCGCACACGGTGGACAGCTTCAGCTCGCGCGCCCGCTCGCGGATGCGGTGGTACCGCGGAGAGCCGGGCATGCGGACCTTGAGCCAAGGCGGCTTGGGCTTGCGCTCGCGCTGGGTGGGCATCAGAGCCTCGGGGCGGTCGCCTGTCGTATCGCACGCCCGGTGTCGGGTCCAACGGCGCCTGGGGCTACGGCGCCGGCTCGGCGGGTGGGTCCTGCGCGACGCCGGCGCGGCGCGCGAGCTCGGCGGCGTCCCACTCCGGCAGCACGGGGCGCACGGCGTCCGCGACGTCGCCGTCGTGCAGCCACCACAGGCACGCGCCGCAGGTGAGCGCGGCGACGGCGGTGAACGTGACGAGGTGGCGGATCATGGCGGGCTCCGGTAGTCGGTCAGAGCCTAACACCGACGCGCAGGAGGCCCGATGCCGCATGTGGAGGTCCGCGAGGGCCTGACGATCAGCTACGCGCTCGCCGGCCCCGAGGGGGCGCCGGTGCTCGTGCTGCTCACCGGGCTCGGCGGGCTCAAGGAGGGCTGGTTTCGCCAGGTGCCGGCGTTCTCGGACGTGTTTCGGGTGCTCACGCTCGACAACCGGGGGATGGGCGGCACGTCGGTGCTGGACGCGCCGACGCGGATGGCGGATCTGGCCGAGGACGTGGTGCTGCTGCTCGACGCGTTGGGCATCGAGCGCGCGCACGTCTGGGGCGTGTCGATGGGCGGGAAGATCGCGATGGAGCTCGCGCTGGGCTGGCCGGAGCGCGTCGAGCGGCTGGTGCTCGAGAACACCACCGCGGGCGAGGCGCATCGGCTCGATCGCGAGGGGGACTCGCCGTTGCGCCGCGCGGGCACCCTGGACGCGGACGGCTGGCTGCGCGAGATCGTGCCGCTGCTGTTCGCGCCGGACTACCGCGAGCGAAACGCGGGCTCGATGCGGGCGCTCGCCCGCAGCCGCGAGCGAAACCCGCCCGATCCGCGCGGGCTGGCGCGGCAGTGGGAGGCCTACGAGGGCTTCGACGCGTGGGATCGGCTCCCGGCGGTGCGGAACCCGACGCTGGTGCTCGTGGGCGCCGAGGACGCGCTCACCGATCCGGCGAACGGCGAGGCGCTCGCGGGGCGGATCCCCGGCGCGCGCTTCGTGGCGATCGCTGGCGGCGGGCACTCGGTGCACATCGAGAAGCCGGACGTGGTGAACGAGGCGGTGCGGGCCTTCCTCACCGCCTGAGCGGCGGGCCTACTGAAGCTCGCGCCACAGGAAGCGCCAGGTCAGCGCCCACATCGTCGCGCGCTGGTCGTTGTTCGCCGCGCCGCCGTGCCCGCCCTCGAGGTTCTCCCAGTACAGCACGTCGTGCCCCTGCGCCTTCATCCGCGCGACCATCTTGCGCGCGTGCCCGGGGTGCACGCGGTCGTCGCGGGTGGACGTCGTGAACAGCACGCGCGGGTACGCTCCGCCCGCCCGCACCAGGTGGTAGGGCGAGAAGTCCTGGATGAACGCCCACTGGTCCGGATCGTCCGGGTCGCCGTACTCGCCCATCCAGCTCGCGCCGGCGAGCAGCGTGTGGTAGCGCCGCATGTCGAGCAGCGGCACCTGGCACACGATCGCGCCGAACAGGTGCGGGTAGTGGACGAGCATGTTGCCGACGAGCAGACCTCCGTTCGACCCGCCCATCGCGCCGAGGTGTCGGGGCTGCGTGATCTTGCGCGCGATCAGGTCGGTGGCGACCGCGGCGAAGTCCTCGTAGGCGCGGTGGCGCTGGTCCTTGAGC
>CAYQSE010000264.1:0-3867 GCA_964419905.1 uncultured Enterobacteriaceae bacterium | reverse complement strand
ACTCGCCGCCGCCGCGGATGTTCGCGAGCGCGTACACCCCGCCCGCCTCGAGCCACGCCGCGCCGCTCGTCGCGCCGTACGACGGGGTCATCGACACCTCGAACCCGCCGTAGCCGTACAGCAGCGTCGGGTTCTTCCCGTTCTTCTTCAGCTTGCCCTTCGAGACCTGGAAGTAGGGCACGCGGGTGCCGTCCTTCGAGATCGCTTCGTGCTGCGTGACCGTGAGCCCCTTCGCGTCGAAGAACGCAGGGAGGGACTTGAGGGGCTCGGGCGCCCCACCGGCGTCGAGCGCGAGGAGCGACAGCGTGGTCGGGGTGAGGAAGTCCGCGGTGGTCACCCACAGGTCGTTCGTGTGGAACGCGTCGACCGCGGCGACCTCGATGTCGCCGAGCTCGGGGAGCGCGCCCACCGGCCGCGTGCGCCAGGTGCCGTCCTCGGGGCTGGCGACGAGCACGCGGCTGGACACGTTGTCGAGCACGGTGAGCACGACGTGATCGGCCGTGCGGGTCGAGGCGGCGAGCGCCCTGCGCTCGGTCGGGGTGAACACCGCCTGTAGCGCGCGCTCTCCGGCGAGGAAGTCGTCGAGGCGCGCGGCGAGCAGCGAGCCCGCCGGCCACGTCGCGCCGCCCGCCTCCCAGTCGCTGCGGAGCTCGATCATCAGCCACTCGCGGTGCGGCCACACGTTCGCGTCGGCCGGCACGTCGACGCGCACGAGCGCCTCGTCGCGCCGCAGGAAGGTCTCTTGGGTGTAGAAGGTGATCGCGCGGTACACGAACTGCCGCTCGAAGCCCGGCGTGTGGTCGACATACGCGCCGACCGCGACGTCGGTGGACTCCCCCTCGAAGAGCAGCGGGGCGTCGGCGAGCGGCGTGCCGCGCCGCCACAGCTTCACCTGCCGCGGGTAGCCGGAGTCGGTCAGCGAGCCCTCGCCGAAGTCGGTCATCACGAACAGGGTGTCGGCGTCGACCCACGCGGTGCTGCTCTTCGCCTCGGGCAGCGCGAAGCCGCCGTCGACGAACCTGCGGTCGACCGTGTCGAACTCGCGCACCACGTCGGCGTCGGCGCCACCCCGCGACAGCGACACGAGGCAGCGGCGGTAATCCGGCGGGAGGCACGACGCGCCGTGCCATACCCACGCCTCGCCCTCGTCCCGGGCGAGCGCGTCGACGTCGAGGACCGTCTCCCACGCGGGCTGCGCGGTGCGGTACGACGCCATCGTCGTGCGGCGCCACAGCCCGCGGACGTGCTCGGCGTCCTGCCAGTAGTTGTACAGGTGGTCGCCGCGCTTCACGACGGCCGGGATCTTCGCGTCGGAGTCGAGGATCGCGCGCAGGCGCTGCTGCAACCCCGCGTACGCCGGATCCGCCGTCAGCTCGCCGAGGCTCTCGTCGTTCTGGGTCTTCACCCAGGTCAGCGCGTCCTCGCCTTGGACCTCCTCGAGCCAGAGGTACGGATCGTCCGGTGTCTCGCCTGCCATCGCCGTCCCCGCGAGGCCCACCGCGACCGCGGCGACCATCGAAGCTACGCGCATCTGCGCCTCCGTTCAGCCGATCCCCGTACCACGGAGCCTCGGGGCCGACCTGTCACGCGATGTGATAAGGAGCCCGTTCGCCAGAGGACGCCCAGAGATGGCCGAGCACTACGTCCCCCAGCACCCGATCCGCGTGGTCACGGCCGCCAGCTTGTTCGACGGCCACGACGCCGCGATCAACATCATGCGGCGCATCCTCCAGAGCGCGGGCGCCGAGGTCGTCCACCTCGGGCACAACCGCTCGGTGCTCGACGTGGTCACGGCCGCGATCCAGGAGGACGCGCAGGCGATCGCGGTGTCGAGCTACCAGGGCGGGCACGTCGAGTACTTCCGCTACATGCGTCAGCTCCTCGACGAGCGCGGCGCCGGGCACGTGAAGATCTTCGGCGGCGGCGGTGGGGTCATCGTGCCCGACGAGATCGCGCTGCTCGAGCAGGGCGTGGTCGAGCGGATCTACAGCCCGGCGGACGGGCGCAACCTGGGCCTGCAGGGGATCATCGACGACATCTTGCGGCGATCGGACTTCGATCCCGCCGAGGTCGCGCCGCTGAGCCTGGAGGCGGTGCGTGCTGGCGACGCGGGCGCGGTGGCGCGGATGATCACGCGGTCCGAGCAGGATCTCGACCACCCGGGCCGTCTGCCGGCCGACGTGCGCGCGGCGCTCGAGGACGCTGGCGCGACGAAGTCGGTGCCCGTGCTGGGCATCACCGGCACCGGCGGCGCGGGCAAGTCGTCGCTCACCGACGAGCTGCTCCGGCGCTATCTGTTGGACCACCCCGACGACCGCGTCGCGGTGATCTCGATCGATCCGACCCGCAAGCGCACCGGTGGCGCGCTGCTCGGCGACCGGATCCGGATGAACGCGCTCGATCCACGGCGGGTGTTCATGCGCTCGCTCGCGACCCGCAAGCAGAAGGGCGAGCTCTCGGGCGCGGTGCGCGAGGCCGTCGCGGTGTGCAAGGCCGCGGCGTTCGACCTGGTGATCGTCGAGACCTCGGGCATCGGGCAGGGCGACACGGACATCGCGCACCTCGCCGACGTCACGCTGTACGTGATGACGCCGGAGTACGGCGCGCCGAGTCAGCTCGAGAAGATCGACATGCTCGACTACGCCGACCTGATCGCGCTGAACAAGTTCGAGCGGCGGGGCGCGATGGACGCGCTGCGCGACGTGCGCAAGCAGGTGCGCCGCAACCGGGCGCTGTGGGAGGCGGCGGACGACGAGCTCCCGGTCTACGGCACCGTCGCGAGCCGGTTCGCGGATCCGGGCGTCACCGCCCTGTACCACGGCCTGCTCGACGCGCTCGGCGCGCGGTTCGAGCGCACCTGGGACTCGACGCTGCCACGCACGGACCTCAAGCACAGCCCGCCGCGCGGCGCGCTGATCCCGCCCGATCGGCTGACCTACCTCGGCGAGATCGCGCGGACCGTGCGCGGCTACCACGCGTGGGCCGAGCGTCAGGCCAAGGTCGCGGCGGATCGGCAGCGCCTGCGAGAGACCTTCGACGAGGTGCGCGGCACGCCCGCCGAGCCGGTGCTGCAGTCGAAGCTGCGCGCGGCCGAGGACAAGCTCGCCCCGGAGGCGCGGCACGCGCTCGACGCATGGCCCGAGACCGTCGCGAACTACGGCGGCGACACGTTCCGCTACGTCGTGCGGGGGCGCACGATCGAGCAGCCGGCGGCGCACGAGAGCCTGTCGCGCCAGCGCATCCCCCGCGTGTCGCTGCCGCGCACGCAGGCGCACGGCGAGCTGGTCCGCTACCTGCTGCGCGAGAACGTGCCGGGCGCGTTCCCGTTCACCGCCGGCGTGTTCCCGCTCAAGCGGCCCGACGAGGAGCCGAAGCGCATGTTCGCGGGCGAGGGCGGCCCGGCCAAGACCAACGCGCGCTTCCACTACCTGTGCCGCGGCGAGCCGGTCGCCCGGCTGTCCACCGCGTTCGACTCGGTCACCCTCTACGGCGAGGATCCGGCCGAGCGCCCAGACATCTACGGCAAGGTGGGCGAGTCGGGCGTCAGCGTCCCGCACCTCGACGACATGAAGATCCTCTACAGCGGCTTCGACCTGTGCGCGCCCACCACCTCGGTGTCGATGACGATCAACGGGCCCGCGCCGATCCTGCTCGCGATGTTCTTCAACACCGCGATCGACCAGCAGGTCGACCGGTTCGTCGCCGAGCACGGCCGCGCGCCCACCGACGACGAGCGCGCGGCGATCGAGGCCGAGACGCTGCGCACGGTGCGCGGCACGGTGCAGGCCGACATCCTCAAGGAGGACCAGGCCCAGAACACCTGCATCTTCAGCACCGAGTTCGCCCTGCGCATGATGGGCGACATCC
>CAYQSE010000263.1:0-7740 GCA_964419905.1 uncultured Enterobacteriaceae bacterium | reverse complement strand
CCGCGCAGCCGCGCTTCGTGGCCGCGCGCGAGGGGCGCTTCGTTTGGTCGCTGGTCGTCAGCGACGGCGCGCTCAGCAGCGACGAGGATCGGGTGACGATCACGGTCGGGCGCGAGAACCTGCGACCTGTCGCGGACGCCGGCATCGACCGCCTCGCGCTGGTCGGCGACACGATCGCCCTGGACGGCAGCGCGTCGGTCGATCCGAACGGCGACGCGCTGACCTGGGCGTGGACGCTCTCGGAGCGCCCGAACGGCAGCCTCGCCGCGCTGCAGGGCGCGGACACCGTGGCGCCTGCGCTGACGCTCGACGTGCCCGGCACCTACCGCGCCCAGCTCGTGGTCGACGACGGCGCAGAGACCAGCGCGCCGGACGAGGTGGTCGTGCGCGCGGTGATCGAGACCGCACCGCCCACCGCGGACGCCGGCCCGGATCGCGAGATCCCGACCGGCGAGGTGGCCCAACTCGACGGCTCGGGTTCGTCGGATCCAGACGGCGACACCTTGTCGTGGCGCTGGCAGCTCGTCGCGCTGCCCACTGGCTCCGCCGCGCGCCTGAACAACCCCCACGTGATGAACCCGAGCTTCACGCCCGACGTGGACGGCGTGTACGTCGCGCACCTCACCGTCTCCGACGGCGTCCACCAGGTCGGACCCGACGAGGTCGTGCTCACCGCGACGGGCGGCAACCGGCCGCCGATCGCGGATGCCGGCCCGGATCAGTCCGTGCCGTCCGGGGGCGTCGTCGCGCTCGACGGCTCTGCGTCGAGCGATCCCGACCTCGATCTGCTCGCGTACCACTGGGAGATCCTGGAGCTCCCGGCGGGCTCGCTCGCCGCGCTGAACCTGTCGTCCGTCGTGAACCCGAGCTTCGTCGCCGACGTGCCGGGCGACTACACGTTCGCCCTCGTCGTCAGCGACGGTCGGCTCGAGAGCGCGCCGAGCACCGTGACCATCGGCGTGTTCTCCGGCAACGCACCGCCGGTGGCGTCGGCCACCGGCCCGATCACCGTGCCGCGCGGCGCCATCGCCCAGCTCGTCAGCACGGCGACCGACGCCGACGACGACCTGCTGTTCCACACCTGGTGGCCGGTGAGCGCGCCCGCTGGCTCGCAGGCCACGCTGAACGATCCGAGCATCGAGAACCCCTGGTTCCTGGCCGATGTCGAGGGCTTCTACACCTTCCGCCTCCAGGTGTCGGACGGCCTCGCGCTGTCGAACGTGGCCGAGATCACCGTCGAGGCGGTCGCCGCGGGCAGCAACCAGCCGCCGACCGCCGCCGCCGGCCCGGATCAGGCTGCCCAGACCGGCACGCTCGTCACGCTCGACGGCTCCGGCTCCGCCGACCCCGACAACGACCCGCTCACGTTCCTGTGGCGGTTCGTCAGCGTCCCGCCCGGCGCCTCCGCCGCGCTCAACCTCGTCACCGTCGACAGCCCGTCGTTCATCCCAGACGTCGACGGCACCTGGGTGATCGAGCTCCAAGTCTCCGACGGCGAGTTCGAGGCGACCGACCGCGTGACGCTGACCACGACCGGCGCCAACCAGGCGCCCGTGGCCGTCGCGTGCGTGGTGGATCCGCTGGGCGGAGCCCCCCGCTGCCCCGCCGACATCCCGGCCCCGCAGCTCATCGTGCGCGAGGGCCAGTTCGTGCAGCTCGACGGCAGCACCAGCACCGATCCCGACGGGGACGCGCTGAACTTCCACTGGTCGTTCCGCGCGCTGCCGTCCGGTTTCGAGGGCACCTTCAACCAGCCGAACGCGGTGAACCCCAGCTTCCTCGCCGACGCGCCCGGGCGCGTCGTGGCGCGGCTGCGAGTCGACGACGGACGCGCGGTCTCCGACTACGCCGAGGTCGAGATCGAGGTACTCGAGGCGTTCAAGGTGGCGAGCATCACGCCGGCCAACGACGTCACCGGCGTCGCGCTGACCACCGAGGTGACGATCCGCTTCAACCAGGACGTCGACCCGCTCTCGGTGACCGAGTCCACCGTGTGGCTCAACCCCGGCGGCACGAGTGATCTCTCCGAGGCGGTCGCGGCGACCTTCTCGTTCCCCGGTCCGCGTGAGGTCGTGCTCACCCCCGACGCAATGCTCGAGGGCCTGACCCAGTACACCGTCACGATCACCACCGGGGTGACGAACACGCTCGGCGATCCGCTCAACGTGCTGACCACTTCTCGCTTCGTCACCCGGGTCGGCGAGATCCTGATCGCGACCGACCCGACCGAGGACGAGCTCGACGTCCCGGTGTCCACGCGCATCTGCGGGACGTTCACCAACGCGGTGGATCTCGGCACGGTCGACGACACCACCTTCTACGCCACCTTCCTCGACGACTGGGGGCGCACCGAGTCCGTGCGCTGGGCGCGCGACGAGACGACACCTTCGAACGTCGTCTGCTTCATCCCGCAGGTCGACGAGTACGACTGCGCGTTCGACCGCCCGCTCCTCTACGACACGACCTACGCGGTCACGATCACCACCGGCCTCGCGCTCGAGGGCACCGGCGACACGCTGAGCGAGACCTACACCTGGTCGTTCACCACCACCAGCGCGCCCCTGGTCACCTCGACCCATCCCGATGACGCCGCGACGGACGTGCCGATCCGCGTGTCCCCAATCGAGGTCCGGTTCGACCGCGCCCTCGACCCCGGCACGGTGCAGGGCGCGACCGTATGGCTCGAGGAGGTCGACGGGCCGACGGTCGCCGGCACGGTCAGCGTCAGCGATGATGCGCACGCGGTGTGGTTCGTCCCCGACGCCGAGCTCGACTTCGACACCGCGTACCGACTCACCGTGGCGAGCGGCCTCGACGGCGTGCTCGACACCCGGGGTGACTGGCTGATGGAGGACGCGATCGTGACGTTCCGGACGTCGCCCGCGAACGACTTCGCGATGGCCCCGACGCCCGGCGAGAGCGTCACCACCGGCGCGCTGATCGAGCTTCGGTTCGACCGGCCGATCGACCCGCTCACGATGGGCGACGACGCCATCGAGGTGTTCAATATTAACGCCAACGTCCCGGTCAGCGTCAACTTCGCGTGGTACGCCGCCTCGCAGGTGGTCAGCATCACGCCGACGACGACGCTCGCGAACTCGACGAGCTTCCGGGTCACCGTGAACCCGCTGCTCGAGGACCACCTCGGCAACCCGTACCCCACCACCGAGAGCGCCACGTTCACGGTCTCGGGCGCGGCGCAGTCGAGCCCCACGCTCACCCTCGGGCGCGAGGGCGCGACCGGGCACGCGCGCTACTTCGTCAGCGGCAGCATCGACCTGCTGATCACCAGCGTTCGCCCAGACACGCTCGTGCTGCGTGACAAGGACAACGTCGTGGTCCCCTACGTCGTCGACGAATACAGTCAGGACGGCACCCGGCGCGTGTACATCCGGCCGCTCACCTACGTGCGCAGCGCACAGAGCCCGTACACGCTCTCCACGCCGGGTGGGATCACCGGGCTCGCGCGCCTCGCGGCGGGGGCCTCGTCGTTCAACTCGACAATCGAGACGACGAGCCCCACCGTCGCCGGCGTCACCCCCACCAACGGCACGACGCAGGTGCCCGGCCACGCCACCGTCACCGTCACGTTCAGCGAGCGGATGGACGAGGCGAGCCTGACGGCTTCCACCGTGCGCCTGCTCGCCGGCGGCAACCCGGTGAACACCACGCTGGCGATCGCCGCGAACGGACTCTCCGCGACGCTCACGCCGGTGGGCTACCTCGACGCGGGCGTCACCTACACCGTCTCGGTGACCACCGGCGCGACGGACACCGCGGGGAACCCCGCGGTCGCGTTCTCGTCGACCTTCACCGTGGATACCGTCGCGCCCACCGTCGTCTCGGTGTCCCCCGACGCCAACGCCGCGCCCGACACGGACGTCGTCGTCACGTTCAGCGAGCGCATGGACGAGACCAGCTTCATCGAGAGCATCGTCGGCGCCGACGGCACGATCCGCCTGTCGCAAGTCGACGAGGCCTACCTGTGCGTCCACGTCGACGGCGCGACGGTCACGCTCGATCCAGTCGATCCGCTGCCGGACGGCACCTGGACGGTGACTGTCGACGCCGCGGTGACGGACACCGCGGGCAACCCGCTCGGCACCGAGCACACCGCCACGTTCAGCGTGCCATGAGCGTCTGCATGACCCCACTGTTCCTGCTCGCGGTGCTGAGCGGCGCCGCACACGCGCAGACCCCCGAGCCGCCGGCGCCCCCACCCGCCACGGTCGCGCCGTGGCGCTTGGTGGACGCCTGGGACCGCGCGCCGTCCGATCGACGCGAGGGCGCGTGGCGCGTCCGCCTCGGCGTCAGCGGCGGCGCGTCGAGCAACCCGCTGCGCTTGTCCACCGAGGAGCAGAAGCGCTTCGCGCTGGCCGACAGCGGCTACACGCTGCGCGACCCCGGGCAGCCGTGGCCGATGGACTCGGTGGCCGGCGTACCGCTGGGCATGCACGTCGCCGCGGGGTGGTCGTTCAGCGTACTGGACGCGCCGACCTCGCTGACCGCCGCCTGGGACGGTCGCGTGCTGCTGCGGTCGCCGAACGTGGCCGACAGCCCGTTGCGGGTCGCACTGAGCACGACGCTTCGCGCGGGCCAGGGGCCCCACCGCGGCGCGATGGCGCCGCGCGGCGAGGCTTGGGTCACGATGGCGCTGCTCGCGAACCCACACGCCTACGATCGGCCGCTGCCCCGGCCCGATCCCGCGCTGCACGATCCCCTCCCCGACACGTGGATCCACGGCGTGCGCCGCAGCGTCGGCGGCGAGTTGGCCGGCGGGTGGACGCCCGCGACCGGGCTGACGGTCGGCCCGTTGCTGCGCGCGCAGGTCGCGCAGTACCCGCGCGGGCTCGAGAGCTGGAGCGCGTCGCTGTGGGACGCCGGCGCGCGCGTCCGCTGGTTGCCCGTCGACCTGCTGTTCGTCGAGGCCCGCGGCGGGTTCGCGAGCGAGATCGCCGCGGGCGACGATCCGAGCACCACCCGGCGCGAGGTCGACCCCTCGTGGGCCGGCACGCGATGGGGCCTCGACGTCGGCGTCGACACCAGCGGCCTGTACGTCGCTCCGTTCCGCGCGGTGCTCGGCGCCGATCTCGTGCAGCGCAACTTCCGCACGGGCGATGGGGGCGACCTCGCGCACTACGGTCGCCGGGACGTCGGGCTCGCCGCGCGCGCGCTCGGCGCGTGGGTCCCGCCGCTCCAGGGCCCGTGGGGCGCGCAGTTCGCGCTCTCGCTCGCGTACACGCTGGACTGGAACCACACGAACCTGCCGCGCAACGTCGTGCCGCCCGACGCCGGCGACTTCGTGAACCACACCGGCACCTTCGCCGTCCACCTCGGACACCACGGCGGCGTGACGCCCCGCTGATCGCGCAGGGACACGCGGCCCGCAGCCGGGATAGCTATCGTCCGGGCACCGGAGCCGCAGCGCAGCGCACGGAGCGTCACGTCGACGCCCACGACGCCAGGCAGGCCAACAAACCGGCGTCCACGCACGTTCCATGAAAGCACACATCGGGCCCATCGGGGCCGCGCTCAGGGAAGCCCTCGCCGAGGGCTACGATCGCGCGACGCTGCGCAGCGACGTCATGGCCGGGCTGGTGGTGGGCGTCGTCGCGCTGCCCCTGTCGATGGCGCTCGCCATCGCGTCGGGCGTCCCGCCCGCCCACGGCCTGTTCACCGCGGTCGTCGCCGGCGCCGTCGCTGCGCTCGCAGGCGGCTCGCGCGTCGCCGTCACGGGGCCGACCGCGGCGTTCGTCGTGCTGCTCGCGCCGATCGCCGCGAAGTACGGGGTCGCGGGACTCGCGCTCGCCTCGTTGATGGCCGGCGGCGTCTTGCTCCTGATGGGGATCGGACACCTCGGACGGCTGATCCAGTTCGTCCCCACCACCGTCGTGACCGGGTTCACCGCAGGCATCGCGGTCGTCATCGCGCTGCTGCAGGTGCCCGATGCGCTCGGACTCACGGTGGGCCCCCTGCCCGAGCACACCCTCGACAAGGCGATGGCGATCGCGGCCGCGCTGCCCACCCTTCGCGCCCCGGACGTGGCGATCGCGGCGCTCACGCTCGCCGTGTTGCTCCTGTGGCCGCGAGTGACGCACAAGGTCCCCTCGCCGCTCGTCGCGCTGACCGTCGCGACGATCGCCGCCGCGATCGCCGTGGCCGTCGTGCCCGGTCTCGAGATCGCGACAATCGGGACGCGGTTCGGCGCGATCCCGGCCGCGCTGCCGCCGCTGGGCGTGCCGTGGGATCTGCCGGGTCCCGGCGGCGCGCGCCTCGAGCTGTCGTGGACGCTCATCCGCGAGCTCGCGCCCTCCGCGTTCGCGATCGCCATGCTCGGCGCGATCGAGTCGCTGCTGTGCGCCGTCGCCGCCGACGGGCTCACCGGGCGGCGCCACGACCCCGACGCCGAGCTGATGGGTCAGGGACTCGCCAACCTCGTGGCCCCGTTCTTCGGCGGCATCGCGGCCACCGGCGCGATCGCGCGCACGGCGACGAACGTGCGCGCCGGCGGCACCTCGCCCATCGCCGCGATCACGCACAGCGCCGTGGTGCTCGCCGCGATGATCGCGCTGGCGCCCGCGCTGAGCCTGCTGCCGATGGCCTCGCTCGCGGGGCTGCTGCTGCTCGTCGCGTGGAACATGTCCGATCTGCCGCACTTCGCGCGGATCCTCACCCGGGCGCCGCGCAGCGACGTGTTCGTGCTCCTGACCTGCTTCTCGCTCACCATCGCGTTCGACATGGTGCTCTCGGTCTCGGTCGGCGTCGTGCTGGCCTCGCTGATGTTCATGCGCCGCATGGCCGAGGTCAGCGACGTGAGGCTGATCGAGCGGGACGAGGTGGAGGGCGACCTGAAGCTCCCACCCGACGTCGCGGTGTATGCGGTGAACGGGCCGCTGTTCTTCGGCGTCGCCGAGAAGGCGGTGACCGCCCTCGAGCAGGTCAGCGACGCGACCCGGCATACGATCCTCGATCTCTCCCGCGTGCCGGCGATCGACGCGACCGCGCTCGTGAACCTCGAGTCGCTGGTGCGCAAGCTCGGTCGACGGCACGTCGAGATCACGCTGGTGGGTGTGCAGCCGCAGCCGGAGCGCGTGCTGCGGCGCGCCGGCTGGTACGACACCCCCGGGATGGGTGTGCGCTTCGCCCGCTCGGTGCGAGAAGCGATCACGCCCTGAGCAGCCCCGGTCAGTTTCTGGTCGCGCGACGTGGTACGCCTCGGAGATGCAAGCGACGAAGCCCACCGCACGCGTCCTGCTCGTCGCCCCGCGAGGGAACGACCGGCTGGAGGCGTGCGTCGCCGCGCTGTGTGAGGGAGGGCCCACCACCCCCGCGTTGATCGTCGGCGCCACCGGCGAGGCCGCCTCCGAGGTCGTGCGCCGCGCGACGCTGCGCGAGGGCGCGAGCCTGGGCTGGCATCGCGCGACGCTGGCGCGGCTCGCCGCCGACCTCGCGCGCCCGCTGCTCGCAGCGACCGACCGGGCGCCTGCCTCGCAGCTCACCCTCGTGGCGCTGTGCCATCGCGTGGTCGCGCGCCTGCACGCGGCGGGAGGGCTCGGACGCTTCGGGCCGGTCGCCGACCTCCCCGGGCTGCCGCGCGCCCTCGCCTCCACCCTGCACGAGCTGCGGATGGCCGGTGTCGCCGCCGCCGACGCGCCGGCGGAGCTCCGCCCGATGGCCGAGGGCTTCGAGGCGGCGCTGGCCGAGGCCGGGCTCGCGGATCGCGCCGATGTGCTCGCGCTG
>CAYQSE010000262.1:0-7747 GCA_964419905.1 uncultured Enterobacteriaceae bacterium | reverse complement strand
GCCGACGCGCGCGAAGAGCGCGATCGAGGAGGCGCCCATCGAGAAGCCGGTGAGCACGTTGATGCCGATGCTCAGGTTCGCGAAGTTGACCGCATCGGTGCCGCCCGTCGCGGGGTACACGAGGATCGAGTAGATCAGGTAGAGGCTGCCGAGGCCGACGAGCGCGAGGCCGACGACGCTCATGCCCATGACCGACCCGCCCGAGAACGCGATCTGGAGCGCCTCGGCGAGTCCCGTCTTCGCGGCGTGGGTGGTACGCCCGTTCGCGCTGGTGGCGACGCGCATGCCGAAGTAGCCCGCGAGGCCGGACGCGACGGCGCCGACCACGAACGACACGCCGATCATCGGGGTCTGGTCACCGGTCGCGAAGCTCGCGCCGACGAGGGCGGCCGCGACGATGACGACGAAGATCGCCAGCACCTTGTACTCGCGGGCGAGGAACGCCATCGCGCCTTCGCGGATGGCCGCCATCAGGTCCTGGATGGTCTGGTCGCCCGGGCTCTGCCGGGTGACCCAGGCGGCGCGCCAGTAGGCGAACGCCAGCGCCAGAAGCCCGGACGCGGGCACGAGGAAGATCACATTGCTCACGGATTGCTCCGGTGCGCCCTCGCGGACGCGCTGAAGGGTGGAATCAGGCGGAACCGGCGCCGGGCGCCTGGGCGGTGCCGGCACCTGGGTTGCCTGTGTTGAACACGTTCATTGCGGCGAGCACGCCGTCGCGCACGACGGCCTCGACCGCGTCCGCCGCACGATCGACGAGCGCGTCGACCTGCGAGGACTCGTCCCGGGAGAACGCGCCGAGGACGTAGTCCGCGGTGTCCCAGCCGGGTGGGGGACGGGACACGCCGAAGCGCACCCGGATGTAGTGACCGCCGCCGAGCCGCTGGCTCAGGTCGCGCAGCCCGTTGTGACCGCCATGGCCGCCGCCGTTCTTGACCCGGACCTCGCCGAACGGGATGTCCACGTCGTCATGGACCACCACGATCTGCGCATCGGGCACCTTGTAGTACCCACGCAGCGAGACAGCGGCCTCACCGGACAGGTTCATGAAGGTCTGGGGCTTCACCAGGATCACGGGCTTCCCATGGATGCGCGCCTTGCCGATCAGGGCCTTGAACTGGCGCTCCTCGAGGCTGGTGCCCCAGCGCTCGGCGAGCCGGTCCGCGACGAGGAATCCCGCGTTGTGGCGGGTCTCCTCGTACTTGCGGCCCGGGTTGCCGAGGCCGAGCACCAGGAACATCACTCGGACTCGGACTCGGACTCGGCGGCCTCGGCAGCGGCCTCGGCCTCGGCCTCGTCCTCGGCGAGGAGCAGCGCCTGCCCCGCGGCGGTGCGCTTGCCGTAGACGGTGAGCACGTTGTAGTCGGTGTCGAAGACGAGCGAGACGCCAGCGGGCGTGACCAGCTGGGAGATCTTCACGAAGTCGCCGATGTTCATCTTCGACACGTCGTAGGTGAGCTTCTCGGGGATCTTGTCCCACGCGCAGCGCACCGGGACCTCGCGGCGAAGGGCGCGGAGACGACCGCCGACGATGAACCCGCGCGGGCGACCGGTGGTCTCGAGCGGAACCTTGACCACGACCTCCTGACCCGGCTCGAGCTTGTAGAAGTCGACGTGCAGGATCTCGCGGGAGAGCGGATGGCGCTGGGCCTCACGCACCAGGCACGGCACCGTCGCCCCGTCGATCTCGAGGTAGACGATCGTGTTCCGATCCTGCGACTTGCGGAAGATCGTGTTCAGGGTGTTCGGGTCCACCGCGATCGGCGTGCCCTCGGAGCCGCGTCCGTACACGACGCCTGGCAGCTTGCCCGCCATGCGGACCTTGCGCGCTGCGGACTTGCCCTGGGAGGGGTCGCGGAGGGTAGCGTCCAGACTGGTGTCCATGGGTTCTCCTTCCTGCCGCGCGTCAGATGGCGTCAGGGAAGGTCGGACGACGAGCGCCCGCCCCGATGACCACCCCCTGGACGAGCGGGCCGAGACTAAGCTCGGCCGGGACAGTGCTTGGGCGAATAGGGGTTGAGTTCGGAGCGTTTCCGCCCCGAGGCCGCCGCCCCGTAACGAAGCCCCCTGGCCGTGTCAAGCGCGCGCTGCGGCGCCGACCCCGCTTAGAACTCCGAGAGGAACAGGCGCGAGATCGAGTCGTTGAAGTGAATCGACCGGATCGCCTCCGCGAACAGGCTCGACACGGAGATGCTGCGGATCTTGGTGCAGGCCATCGCACCCTTGTCGAGGGGGATGGTGTCGGTGACGATGACGCTGTCGAACGCGGACTCCTCGATGCGCTGGACCGCAGGGCCCGAGAGCACCGGATGGGTGACGAGCGCAGAGACGGAGTCGGCGCCCGCCTCCATCAGCGCCGCGGCGCCCTTGGTCATCGTGCCGGCGGTGTCGATCATGTCGTCGATGAGCAGCGCGCGCTTGCCCTTCACGTCGCCGACGATGTGCATGACCTCGTTCTCGTTCGCCGCCTGACGCCGCTTGTCGATGATCGCGAGACCGCACTTGAGTAGCTTCGCATACGAGCGCGCGCGCTCCACACCGCCCGCGTCTGGCGAGACGACGATCGAGTCCGGCGTGAGCAGCGACTCTCGGATGAACCGGTAGAGCAGCGGCTGCGCGTAGAGGTTGTCGACCGGGATGTTGAAGAACCCCTGGATCTGACCTGCGTGCAGATCCATCGTCAGGATGCGGTCGACGCCCGCAGCCTGGATCAGGTCCGCGACGAGCTTCGCGGTGATCGGCGCGCGCGGCTGCACCTTGCGGTCCTGCCGCGCGTAGCCGAAGTACGGCATCACCGCGGTGATGCGACCCGCCGACGAGCGCTTGCACGCCTCGGCCATGATCAGCAGCTCCATCAGGTTGTCGTTCGCGGGCGCGCACGTCGGCTGCAGCAAGAACACGTCGCGACCGCGCACGTTCTGGTAGAGCTCGACCCGCGTCTCGCCATCGGAGAACCGACCGACGCTCGCCTCGGCGAGCGGATGCCCGAGTCGCTCGCCGATGCGGCGCGCCAGGGCTGGGTTCGCGTTCCCGGAGAACAGGACCATCTCGCCGTACATCGTGCCGCCGGGGTTCGGGTCTGGAGGGAGTTGGGGCGGCAGGATTCGAACCTGCGAATGCCGGGATCAAAACCCGGTGTCTTACCGCTTGACGACGCCCCAGTGGCTTCCGCGGCCCCCCTAGCCCGGTCGGGGTCGGATGCCAAAGGCGCGCGGTGACCGCGCGTGACACCCACGGACCGAGCCCGACGAAGAGCGCTCGCGGGGCCGCGTCCCTGTAGGCGAACCCGATCCGGGAGAATCGCGATGCTCGACCTCCGCGCCGCCGCCGCTGCCGCCCTCCTCGCGCTGACCCTCACCTCTCCGTCCGCGGCGAGCCGACACACCGCGATCGAGCCGCTGCTCGGGCTCGAGGTCGCAGCCGCCGAGCTGGCCGCGCTCGACGCGCTCACGGTCGGCATCTACGACCCCCGCCTGCGGCGCGAGATGGTCACGCGGATCCGCAGCGCCGAGCTCGCGGTGCACCAGGCGCGCTACGCGCTGCACTTCGGCGCCGACCCCGGGCCCGACCTGCTGTCGTTCGACGACGCGCGCGCGCTGATCACGCGCGAGCACTTCGACGCGGACAAGGTCGAGGTGATGGCGCGCATCGCGCCGAGCGCGCGCTTCACCACGGACGAGGCCCGGGCGCTGGCGGCGCTGTGCACCTTCGACGGCGGTCGCCGCGATGCGCTGATCGCGCTGTTCCCATCGGTCACCGACAAGGCCCGCTATGCGCTGGCGCTCGACATCCTCACGTTCGGTTCGAGCAAGCACGAGGTCATCGCCGCGCTCGGGATCTGACCTCAGATGGGCGCGCGCAGCTTGCGCACCGCCTCCTTCAGACCGAGCACGCTCAGCGGATACATCGGGAAGATGCGCCCGATCGCCTCGACGGTGGGGTGGCGCCAGAAGTCCTGGCTGTCCGGGTTCAGCCACACGCTGGCCGGACAGCGCTGATGGAACCGCTGCAGCCAGTCGATGCCCGCCAGCGAGGTCTCGCTGGGCCACGAGTAGCTCGAGAACAGCTCGTAGGGCGCCATCGACGCGTCGCCGACGAAGATGAGCCGATGATGCGGTGTCAGGCTCGCGAGCACCTCGTGCGTGGGCGTGCGCCGGTTCTGGCGAAAGTCCTCGTACAGGTGCTGATAGACGCAGTTGTGGAAGAAGTAGTGGTGGAAGCTCTTGAAGGTCTTCATCGCCTTCGCGGCGCTGAACAGGCGCTCCACCTTCTCGGCGTGCGGCCCCATCGACCCCCCGGCGTCCATCAGCAGCACGACGTGCAGGCGGTTCCGCCGCGCGCGCCGCTCGACGATCTCGATATCACCGGCGTTCTTCGCGGTCTGATCGATCGTCTCGTCCAGATCGAGCTCGTAGAGCCCCTCGCGCGCGAGGCTGCGCAGCGCGCGCAGCGCCACTTGGAAGTCGCGTACGTCGAGCACGCGATCGCCCCGATAGCTCTCCCACTGCCGCTCCATCGCGGTGCGCACCGCGCTGCGACCGCCGCCTGCCCCGCCGACCCGGACCCCAGCCTTCGCGCGACCGGAGTGGCCGAACGGGCTGGTGCCCCCGGTGCCGATCCACCGGTCGCCGCCGTGGTGCGCCTCCTGCTGCTCACGCAGCGTCTCCTCGAAGCGACGCATCAGCTCCTCGGGATCTACGCCGCTGTAGTCGACGATCTCCCCTTCCCGCTTCGCGAGCGCCTGCTCGAGCCACGCCGCCACCTTCTCGCGCAGGCCCTCGGGCAGCGTCGCGCCGTCGAACGTCGCCGCGAACGCGAGATCGTAGGCATCGTACTCGGTCTCGGACCGACACAGGATGGCGCGGCCCAGGTGGTAGAGGGCGTCGACGTCGGTGGCCAGGCCCGCCGCGAGCGCGCGCAGGAAGGTGAGCCACTCACCGAGGCCCACCTTCATCCCCTCGTGGCGCAGCGCGAAGAGGAACGAGGTGAACACCGCTCAGCCCGCCGTGCCGCGCCGCCTTCCGCCGGCGGCCACGAGATCCTGCTCCTGCTTGAACAGCACGCCGAGGAACGGGTCCGCGCGCAGCACCTCGTCGGGCGAGAGCCCGGCGCGCACCAACACCGTGAGCCAGTCAATCAGCTCGGACGTGGACGGCGGCTTGCGCAGGCCCTGGGTCTTGCGGAACGCGAAGAAGCGCCCCAGCGCCGCGTCGAGCAGATCCTGATCGATGCGCGGGTGGTGGACGCGGACGATGCGCTCCATGCGCTCGCGATCGGGGAACGAGATGAAGTGGAACACGCAGCGACGAAGAAACGCGTCTGGCAGCTCCTTCTCAGCGTTCGAGGTGATGATGACGACCGGACGATGCGTCGCCTCGACCGTCTCGTCGAGCTCGGAGATGTGGAAGCGCATCTCGTCGAGCTCGCGCAGCAGGTCGTTGGGGAACTCGATGTCCGCCTTGTCGACCTCGTCGATCAGCACGACGACGCGCGACGGCGCGCGGAACGCCTGCCCGAGCACGCCCATGCGGATGTAGCGGCGGATGTCGCTGACGTCGTGATCGCCGAACCGGCTGTCGTTGAGCCGCTGCACCACGTCGTAGTGGTAGAGCCCGTCGATCGCCTTCGTCGTCGACTTCACGTGCCAGGTGAGCATGGGCATCCCGAGCGCCTTGGCCACCGCCTCGGCGAGCATCGTCTTGCCGGTGCCCGGCTCGCCCTTCACGAGCAAGGGGCGCTGTAAGGTGACGGCTGCGTTCACCGAGGCCATCAGCGACTCGTCGGCAATGTAGCGTTCGGTCCCGGAGAACTGCTCAAACGACGTCATCGAGGGCTCCTGTGGGAAGCCTACCGTTAACGTCGGCCCCCACCTTGTGCTCCGAGGGCGCCCGGAATAGCCGGAGTGCGGACTGGGGCGAACGGTTTGGCCCACGTCCGTGCCTGGCGGCCCTCGCGCGCGGATCACGTCCTCGCCAACCCGCCAGGTGAAAACATCCAACGCGGAGTCATTCATCCGCGGGAGAGAGCGCTTGGAAGCAAAGCTGGCCGTCCTGATCGATTTCGAGAACATCGCGGCGGGGACAGAGAAGGAAGGGCTCGGACGATTCGACGTCGACGCCCTGATGAAGCGGGTCAAGGACAAGGGACGCATCCTCGTCGCCCGCTCGTATGCCGACTGGGGGCGCTTCGCGCGCTTCAAGCAGTCGTTGCTGATGGCGAACGTGACCATGTACGAGCTCACGAGCCACGGCATGCACGACAAGAACCGCGCCGACATCGCGATGGTCGTCGACGCGCTCGAGCTGGCGTTCACCCGCGAGCACATCGACACGTTCGTGATCGTGTCGGGCGACTCCGACTTCACCCCGCTCGTCCTCAAGATGCGCGAGCTCGGCAAGAGCGTGATCGGCTGCGGCACGCGCTCGAGCACGTCGCGGTTGCTCATCGAGGCGTGCGACGAGTTCTTCTTCTACGACAGCATCGCGCAGGACGCGCGCAAGCGCCGGATCCGCCCCGCGAACCAGAAGGGCTACGACCTCTCCGAGGCGTTCGACCTGCTGCTGGATGCCGTCGAGGGGCTGCAGCGCGAGAACCCGGATCCGCCGCTCGCGTCCGTCGTGAAGTCGGCCCTGCAGCGCAAGAGCCCCGACTTCGCCGAGTCCGACCTGAAGTTCTCGAGCTTCGGGCGCTTCCTCGAGGCCGCCCAGGAGAAGGGCAAGGTCCGCCTGTCGCGCGACGAGAAGTCGGGCGGCTACCGGGTCGACGCGTCGCAGCCCTCGAAGGGCGCCGCGCCGGGCAACAGCAACCGCCCCGCGCCGAAGGAGGAGTCCGACGGCAACTGGATCGACCCGTACGCGCCGCCCGGGACCGAGCCGCTGATCGTCGTGCTCGCCGAGGAGAACTTCAACCCGCTCTCCGCGCCCACCCGCAAGGCGATCATCGATCACCTCGAGGAGTGCGTCAGCGAGCGCAAGAAGCGGCGGCGTCGCACGAGCGTCAACTTCATCCAGGAAGACGTCCGCAAGCGCCTCGAGAAGACCCACCCAGACGTGCCGCCGAAGGCCCAGCGCCAGGTGTTCAACGCGCTGATGCGCGCGGGCGTGTTCCTGCACCGCGACGGCACCCCGGTGCGCACCGGGCTCGCGCCGTTCGACCTGCAGAAGGACGCCGAAGCGATCAACAAGGCGCTCACCAACGTCTACCTCGACGTGCTGTTCGAGGAGGGCGTCGATCTGTCGGGCTCGGCCCTGCTCGCCGACCTGTTCCTCGGTGACACCGAGCGCAGCCGCGAGATCGAGGAGGTCGTCGCCTGGCTGCAGGCCTCGCACGTCGACGAGGGCGGCGGCGACGACGACGCGCTCGACGATCTGCTCGAGGTCGAGCCCACCGAGGAGTCGGGCGGCGAGGAGATCGGCGAGGCCGTGCTCCTCGACGAGGACGACGACGCGAAGGCCGAAGAGGCCAAGCCGAAGAAGAAGAGCCGCGGCCGCCGCAAGAAGAAGCCGACCGAGTCGACCGACGACGCCGACGACGCGAAGGACGAGGCGAAGCCCGCAGCCGAGGCCTCGCTCGACGACGCGCTCGAGCTCGTCGAGGACGACGCGCCGAAGAAGAAGACCACGCGCAAGCGCAAGAAGAAGTCCGAGGACGACGAGGCCGCGTCAGACCTCGACGCGCTCCTCTCCTCGGACGACTAGCCTCGCGGCAGGTCGGCCGGGACGATGAGCCGTGGGCCGGCCGTCTCGGC
>CAYQSE010000261.1:0-7809 GCA_964419905.1 uncultured Enterobacteriaceae bacterium | reverse complement strand
CGGGCGAGGGGGGCCGCCGGGGCGGGGCGGTCCACCAGGACGAGGGGGACCGCCGGGGCGGGGGGGCTTGTTGTTCGACATGGGATCAGCTCGCCTCGGGTCGGGGCTGCCGAGGCGCGCGGGACCACGCGCGCCTGACGCCGGGGAGCCGCCGCGGGACGGCGCCGACTCCTCCTGGGGGTGTATCGTACCGAAGAAGATGTCGGAAAAGTCGCGAAGGTACGCGCCGCGATCCTTCACGAGCTGCCGGCGCAGGTCGAGCATCAGCTCGTGGCCATTGTCGTAGCGCGACCGCGGCTCGGCGCGAAGGCATCGCGCGACCACCGGGCCGGGCCCGGGAAGGCGCGACTCCAGCTCGCGGATCTCCTTGTTGAGCTCGGCGCGCTCGATGCGTCGCATCACCTCCCGCACCGGGTCGGGCCCCGAGGTGGGCACCTCGTAGGCCGGCCGGTTCATCAGCAGCTCGAACAGGATCAGACCCAGCGCGAACAGATCGGTTCGATGATCGACCTCGCGCCCGAGCGCCTGCTCGGGCGCCATGTACAGCGGCGTGCCCATCACCACGCCATCCGTGCCCTCCGCCGCTACGCGCGCGAGCCCGAAGTCGAGGACCTTCACCTCGCCCTGCGGCGTGAGCATCACGTTCTCGGGCTTCAGGTCGCGGTGGACGAGATGGAGCGGCTCTCCCCGTCGCCCGGGCGTGGCCCACGCCTGGTACAGGCAGTCTGCGACCTCGATCCCCATCTCGACCGCCGCCTCGGTCATCACCGGGAAGCCCTTCGCGTCGCACGCCTCGATCACGGTTCGGAGGGTGACGCCGTGCACGACCTCCATCACGACCGCCGCCTCGGCCTCGAGGAACTCGTACACCCGGGTCATCGTGCGGTGCTTGACCTGATCGAGCAGGTCGAACTCCTGCACCAGGGTCTCGAACGCGTCCGCGTCGCCGGGGTCCTTCAGGACCTTGATCGCCACCTCGCGACGCCGCGGCCCGGACGCGCCCTTGCCGGGCACCTCCCCCTCCGCCAGGTACACCGTCCCGAAGTGACCGGCGCCGAGCTCCCGGACGACCTCGTACTGACCGATGTAGCGCGGCGTCACCTGCTCGCTCTCCTGCCCGACGTGGCGTCGGGACCGCACCAAGGTACCGGACCACCCCTTCCTGGATCAACACACGGCGCGCAGACCTGTCGCCCGCACCGCCCTTCCGCTCACGACGGCGGCGGCCCCGCTGGCGGCGCCTTCCCGCGCTGACGGCGGAACACTGCCCGCCGAGCGTTGAAGCCCGCGGGCCCTGCGAACGCGATGAGCACCAGCCCCCCGAGGAGCGGGACGACCAAGCCGAAGGTCCGACGCATCGGCGCGGCGCTCGTCCAGCGCGATCCCGAAGGCCGCTCACCGGTCGGCGCGTCCAGCCAGCCGCTGGGGAACACCTCGAGGTTGACCTCGGCGTTCGCATACGAGGTGAGCCGGATCCGCGTCTCGAACTTCTGCCGGTGGTAGAACGGATCGACCTTGTAGCTGACCGTGTACCACTGGTAGCGCATCGCGGCGGCCGACTGGAACACCTCGGCGAGCCCCGCGGTGTTGTTGCGCACGTAGCTCGCCCCGCCCCCGCGCTCCGCGATCCATCGCAGCGAGTTGTTGTCGATGCCCGCGCCCTCCAGGTAGCCGTTGATCACGCTGTCGGCGTGCTTTCCGCAGAGGTCGCGTGCGGTGACACGGCCGCGCGGGATCTCCTCGAGGTTGTTGAACAGCCCGCGCCCGAGCCCGATGGTGAAGATGGTCGGTCGCAGGCCGAGCGGGAGGTTGCGCGCGACCTCGATGCCCTCGAGCGTGTTCTGCAGGCGGGGCACGTTGGTGGCGCAGGTGTCGGAGGACGTGTGGTTGTTGAAGCCGTCCGTGAGCGCGACGATCGTGGGCTCGGCGGTGTGGATCGCGAGCCAGTCCTTGACGCTCTGGGCCTCCATCAGCGGGCCGACCGCGAAGTCGACGGCCTCGTAGAAGTGCGTCCAGCCGCGGTCGTACGAGAACAGGTGGTTCTTGATCTCCTCCTCGTACTGGCGCTTGCTCTCGAGCACCTTTGGCGGGCCGCCGTCGATGCCCTTCACGGTGCCGGTGAACCGCAGCAGCACCACGCCGGTCTGCGCGTCGTCCGGGTAGAACGCGTCCTTGACCTTCGGGTTGAGCAGCGCGCGGTAGAGCTTGGTCATCAGCTCCGCCTCGTTGTCGTACATCGACGACGAGCCGTCGAGCAGGAGGATGAACAGCTGCCCCGCGCGGCGCTCTCCGTGCTGCTGAAGCTCGAAGCCGCTCTTCTGGCCCTCCCGGATCGGGCGCTTGTTGTGCCCGACCTGGATGTGCTCCTGCTTGAGCGGCAGGTAGTACGGGATCATGTCCGAGCGGTTCAGGGTCTGGAACGACAGGCGCACCTGGCCCGTGGCGCGATCGACGACCGGCACGCAGTCGTCCGCCGTCTCGTCGTCGAACGTGGTGCGGCACTCCTCGCGGTTCGTGAACACCTTGAGGTAGAGCTCGTTGCCCTTCCCTTGGGTGGGCTCGCCGATCCAATACGTGGAGCCCTCGACGGGCCGCGGCCCATCCGAGCTCGCACACGAGATCGACAGCACGAGCCCCAGCGCGACGGCAAGCAGACGCAACATCAGCGCTCCTCCTTCGGGAGCATGATGAACTCCACCTGGGTCTCCTGGGCACCATTGCTCATCACGACGATGTCCTCGCTCTGGAGCTCGGTCTCGAGCGGCGCCGGGCGGGACGCGTCGTAGCGGATGTCGATGCGCTCGAGCGGGCGCTTGACCACCGTGGGCTGCTGGCTCAGGCCACGCACGGTGTAGTGGCCGTCCGGCGCGCGCACGAAGCTGGTGTGCAGCTCGGCGACGCCCTGTTCGACCGGGAGGAAGAGGTCCAGGCCGCGCGGGAAGTGCCCGATGAAGCGCTCGGCGGCGCCTCCGTCGACGCGATCGACCGGGATGCGGTAGCCGTAGCGGTAGGGCGAGAGCACGCGCACCCAGCCCGCGTAGAGCTCGTCGGGCACGCCCCAGCACAACAGGCCGTAGAGACCGCCCCACAGCACCGCCGCGAGCCCGGTGGCGAGGTAGAGATCCTGGAAGATGTGGTAGCCGAGGTACTGCCACAACGCAGCCGCTGCGCCCGCTGCGACCATCCCACCCATCAGGTGGTTGAACGCGCCCTTCCCGCGCCGGACGATCAGCGGACCGAGCCCTGCGCCGAACCCGGCCGCGATCCACATCCACACGTGGTGGCGGTGGCTCGCGAGCGCCGCGTCGGTGACGATCTCGGCCATCTCGCGCTTCGCGAACAGGCCGACGATGAGCGCGAGCACCGCGTACCCGATCATCGTCCACAGCAGCGCGACCAGACCCGCCACCAGGCTGTACGCAGCGCGCAGGTAGACGGCGTTGCGACGCAGGCTCTGCTCGACGAGCACCGACGAGAACGCGATCGCACCCGAGAGGAGCCCCAAGAACAGCGGCCCCTCGATGCCCCGCGCGTAGAGGATCCCCCAGCTGAACAGCGTGGGGCCCAACCACACCCGGACATGCAGGAACGCCCACCAGGTGAGCAGCCCCGCGCCCGCGCCGAACAGCGCGGGGACGACATGCCGCGTCCAGTTGTAGGGTACGAGGTAGATGTTCATCGGGGGCCCCTCGAGACGCCGGGACTCTACCCCACGCGACCTCACTGCGGAACCGTCTGGGGCTCAGGACCCGCTGCGTGATCCGCCCCCTGTCCCCCATCGCTCCGACTCGTATAGGATGCGGTGACCTTTGGAGCCCAGATGGCCACCGCTTCGACCTTCCTTCAGCTGGCGCCCGAGTTCGGCGGCACCAAGTTCGGCCCGTTCCCCGGCGTCGAAGTCCGCCTCGGTTCGGATCCCACGCGCAACGACATCGTCCTGCCCGAGGCGCTCGGCGTCCTCCCCGCGCACGTCCGCGTCGTCAAACAGCAGGACAACAGCTTCATCCTCGCGCCCACCGAGCGCACCGCCGCGGTCTACCTGCACCGCAACGACGGGCGCCCGCCCCGCCACCTCACCACGCCCACCGCGGTGCAGACGGGCGACGCGTTCTCGCTGGTGACCGCCGAAGGCCCCCGCTTCATCATCCTCGTCGAGCAGCCCACGCGCGCGGCCACCAAGGATGCGGTGGCGCCCCCGAAGGACGACAAGAAGAGCCTCGGCGGCGGCGTCATGGCCGAGATGAAGCGCATGGGGCTGGCGAAGTTCTTCTCGTCGAAGATCGGCAACTTCTTCCAGACCGCCTGGATGATGATCAAGACGGGGACGATCTTCTCGCCCCGCTACATCGTCATGGGGATGATGATGATCGTGCCGCTGTTCATGGCGGGCGGCATGAGCTGCGCGGCGTTCTCGTTCCAGCGCTCTTCGGCGAAGAAGGCCGAGCAGATCGAGGACCTGAAGGCCGATCTCGACGCGTGTGGTGCCGGCGACAGCGGCGAGGACCCCACGGTCATGAGTCTCGCGCAGGCGATCCTGAAGGATCGCAAGTGGCAGCACACGTTCGAGGCCGACCCGACGTTCAACGCAAAGTTCCAATCGCGGCTGAAGGCGCTCTACGCTCGCTCTGACCAGTTCCGTTGGGTCTACCAGCGCAAGAAGAGCGACTTCACCGACGTGATGGGCCGACTGGAGCGTGAGCTGGGGCCCGACCTCACCCGCGTGTTCGCCTACACCGCCGCGCACCCCGGGCTGGTCCCGGACCGGCAGTGGGGACTCCTCGCGCGCAACTCCGAGGGGGCGCGCGCTTGTGGGCGCGGCCCGATGCTGATGACGTTCCGCCAGGCGACCAACCTCGGCATGTCGGTGCAGCCCGACGCGCTCGCCGATGCAGGGCTCGCCGCGTCCGACGACCTCGAGCTGAAGGCGGCGGCGCTTCGCGCCACGCTCGGCGGCAGCAGCCGAGAGTTCAAGAACGAGGAGATCGAGTCCGAGGGCGCGGGCATGCAGGGCGGCTTCCAGTGCCTGTACCTCGCCGGCGACGACGAGCGGACGGACGCGCGCGCGATCGCGACCGCGCTCGGCAAGGCGCTCGGCACCCGCGCGAAGGACGTCCCCGAGGAAGGCACGGACTTCTGGATCCTGGCGCGCCTCTTGAAGTTCTACGCGGCGGACTTCCTCATCGGGTACGAAGACCTCAAGTTCTCGCGCAACACGGCGCCGTCGATGGTGATCGACGAGTCGGGCCCGACGCAGAAGGACTTCGCGATCGAGATGGCCGCCGAGGTGGCGGCGCGCGCGACGGTCATCCCGTGCCTCGCCGCCACGTCGAAGGGCACCAAGGCCGACCACCTCGGCCCCCTGCCCACGTTCGTCCAGTGCGGCGTACTTCGACTCCTCGTCGAGGACAGCGAGTAGCTCAGCGCCGCCGGCGCGCGATCAGCAGCGGGCCGAGCAGCGCGAGCCAACCCAGCGCGCCGGTCGCCGTCACGTCGCAGCCACACCGCGGCGCCCCGCCGGCGTCGCCGGCCAGCCCTGCCGCGCCGTCGCCGGGATCGATCGTGATCACGTCGGTGTCCTCGAGCAGGCCCGAGTCGTCTTGAGCATGGGCCGGCAGTGCGATCCCTACGACCAGGAGGAGGGTGAGGAGGGGGCGCATGCGACGTCTCCGCGGCTTGATTGAATCCCGTGCGCGCATTATGGGCGCCGGGTCGCGAAGGGCAGGTCGCACGGGACGCCGCCTTCCGCAAGTACGCAAGCCAACGGAGCACGCATGGCCAAGGGTAAGTCGACGATCGCGAGCCTGGTGCGAAGCGCCTCGAAGGACGAGGCCGAGTTCGTCTCCGCCGTCCTCGAGGTGATCGCGGACGCAGACCACGAGCGCACCGCCCAGTTCTTCGATCGCCTCAACATCCCCCGCTCGGTCACTTCCGAGACGCTGAACGACCCGCTCACGCGGTTCGAGATCACCTCCGACCAGGTCGGTGACTTTCCGCAGGAGCAGGCGATCTCCGACGGCATCCAGAAGTTCATGGAGCGCCACGAGCGCAAGCTGAAGTGGCACGCGGGGCACCCCTCTCCCGAGGGCGCGCGCAACACGCTGCTGCTCGTCCGCGCGATGCTCTCGGTCACCGAGCTCCGCCTCAAGCGGCTGATGCTGCTGCTGCAGCGCAAGGACGAGCTCGCGCCCAGCGAGTGGGCCGTGGCCCGCGAGCTGATGAACCGCAGCTTCCTGAGCTTCCGCAACGCGCTCAACGTGCTCGCGTCGTCCTGGATCGAGGCGATGCAGACGTCGATCCCGCCCGAGGATCTCGGTGAGATCCTCGGCAACTTCTACGAGTTCATCGACAACCACGTCCGCATGCTCGACGAGTACAAGGACCGCATCGAGGAGCGCCGCCAGCAGATGGCCGTGATCCCCGAGGGGTTCGCCCCGGTGAAGCCGCCCGTCTACTTCGGCGGCGATCTGCTGGGCAAGGGCCCGTGGAAGCAGTTCTGGGCCACCGTCGATCAGCGCGCGCACCACTTCCGTGAGGCGGTCGCCTAGCGCGCCGCCCGAAGAGCCAACCATGCCAGCGGTGCGCGCCGAGCCCACCTCCGCGCCCCGTCTGCGGATCACCGAGATCTACGCGTCGGTGCAGGGTGAGAGCACTCACGCCGGGAAGCCGTGCGTGTTCGTGCGGCTCACCGGGTGCAACCTGCGCTGCGCGTGGTGCGACTCGACCTATACGTTCAAGGGCGGCACCTGGAAGGCGATCGACGAGGTCGTCGATCAGGCGCGCGGCTTCGGCGTGCACACGATCGAGATCACCGGCGGCGAGCCCCTGCTCCAGCCCGCGGTGATCCCGCTGATGCAGCGCCTGCTCGACCTCGGGCACGAGGTGCTGCTCGAGACGTCCGGCAGCCTGTCGATCGCCAGCGTGCCCGACGGCGTGCACATCATCCTCGACCTGAAGGCGCCCGACTCGGGCGAGGTAGAGGCGAACCACTGGGAGAACATTCCACTGCTGCGCCGCAAGGACGAGGTGAAGTTCGTGCTCGCGTCTCGGCGCGACTACGAGTGGGCCCGCCAGGTGATCGCCGAGCACGACCTCGGCGCGCGGTGCACCGTGCTCCTCTCGCCCGCGTGGGGCATGATCGAGCCGCGCGACCTGGTGACGTGGATGCTCGAGGACGCGCTCCCCGCCCGGCTCAACCTCCAGCTGCACAAGGTGGTGTGGAGTCCCGACGCCGTGGGGGTCTGAGCGGAGGTGTACCGTGACCACGCGGATCGAGCGAGACAGTCTGGGCGCACTGGAGGTGCCCGCCGATGCGCTGTACGGCGCGCAGACGCAGCGAGCCGTCGAGAACTTCCCGATCTCGGGGTACCGCTTCCCGCGCAGGTTCCTGCACGCGCTCGGCCTCGTGAAGCGGTCGTGCGCGTGCGCGAACGCCGAGCTCGGCGAGCTGGACGACACGACCTTCTCGGCCATCCGCCGCGCCGCGGACGAGGTGGTGGCTGGCAAGTGGGACACGCAGTTCGTCGTGGACATCTTCCAGACCGGCTCGGGCACGTCGACGAACATGAACGCGAACGAGGTGATCGCCGCGCGCGCGGCACAGCTCCTCGGTGACGGCGCGAGGGTCCACCCCAACGACGACGTGAACCGGAGCCAGAGCAGCAACGACGTGATCCCGACAGCGCTGCACGTCGCCGCCGCGCTGGCGCTACACGAGGACCTGCTGCCCCCGCTCCAACGACTCGCCGACGCACTCGCCGAGAAGGTCCGCGCGTTCGGTCACATCGTGAAGTCGGGTCGAACGCACCTGAT
>CAYQSE010000260.1:0-7818 GCA_964419905.1 uncultured Enterobacteriaceae bacterium | reverse complement strand
GCGCGTGGGGCTCGAGATGTGGGGGACGGTGGTGATGTTGGTGTTCTCGAACTTCTTCGAGCTGGCCGTCGCCGTCGCCATCAGCCTGTTCGGACTCGAATCCGGCGCGGCGCTGGCGACGGTGGTGGGCGTGCTCATCGAGGTGCCGGTGATGCTCTCGCTCGTCGCCTTCGCCAACCGCACCCGCGCAGCCTTCGAGGCCCGCGCCGCCGCCTGAGGTCCGCATGCAGTTCGACAGCGTCCTGTTCTTGTGCGTCGCCAACTCCGCCCGCAGCCAGATGGCCGAGGGGCTCGCGCGCAAGCGCTTCGGCGACGCGGTGCGGGTGCAGTCCGCCGGCAGCGAGCCGTCGCGGGTGAATCCCTACGCCGTCCGCGCGCTCGCCGAGGTGGGGATCGAGGCCAGCGCACACCACAGCAAGCACGTCGACACGATCGCGCCCGAGTCGGTCGACCTCGTGATCACGCTGTGCGCCGAGGAGTCGTGTCCGCTCTTCCTGGGCGACGCGCCCCGGATGAGCTGGGCGATGCCGGATCCCGATCGCAAGCACGAAGACCTCACCGACGAAGAGCGCCTCCACCACTTCCGCGTCGCGCGGGACGCCATCGACGCCCGCCTCGAGGTGCTCGCGGCGCTGCGCGACCTGCCCGAGCCGCTCGCCCCCACCGAGTTCCACGCCAGCGTGCGGGTGCCCGACCTGCCTGCCGCCGCGCGGTTCTACGCGTGGCTCCTCGGCGTGGAGCCGCGCGCGTGGACCCACCGCTACGTCACCTTCGTCAGCGAGCGCCTGCGCACGAACTTCGTGCTGCTGGTCGCCGACGGCAGGGCGCTGCACCACGACACGCTCTACCACCTCGGCGTGGAGGTCCGAGACAAGGCGGCCGTGATCGACGCCCAGCGCCGCGCCGAGGCGGCGGGCTTCCCCATTCAGCAGCCCGCACGCACGACCTGGCGCGGCACGCCGCTGCACGAGCTGTGGCTGACGGATCCGGGCGGCAACCTCGTGGAGGTCTACGCGCGGCTCACCGACGCCGAGCTGGCCGAGATGCCCGCCGATCAGGCGCCCGTGTCCCTCGTCGACGCGTGAGCGGCCCCACGATTGGCCCGATTCCTGCAGCGTTCTCCCCCCTCCCCTCTCCGCTGAAGGAGCCGCCATGAAGTCCCTGCGCGTGTACGATCCCGCCCTCTGCTGCGCCACGGGGGTCTGCGGCCCCTCGGTCGACCCCGAGCTGGCCCGGTTCGCCGGCGACGTCGCGTGGCTGACGTCCAAGGGCGTTCACGTCGAGCGCTTCAACCTCGCGCAGCAGCCGGGCGCGTTCGTGGAGCCGGCCATCCGGGACGCGCTCGAGGCGATGGGCGAGGCGGCCCTGCCCATCGTGCGACTCGACACGGCCACCGTGGCGACCGGTCACTACCCGAGCCGCGCGGTGCTCGCGAAGCTGCTCGGGGTGGAGGTGGACGAGGTCGCCCCGAAGAGCGCGTGTTGCGGGCCGAAGTCCCCTGCCCCGACGCCGGGTGGCTCGTGCTGCTGACCGAGAGCGCCCCCCGGTTCCTGTTCTTCACCGGCAAGGGTGGGGTCGGGAAGACCTCGGTGTCGAGCGCCACCGCGCTCGCGCTCGCCGAGACCGGGCGCCGCGTGCTGCTCGTCAGCACCGACCCCGCGAGCAACCTCGACGAGGTGCTCGGCCTCGCGCTCTCCGGCCAGCCCACGCCCGTCCCGGGCGCGCCGGGGCTGTCGGCGATGAACGTCGACCCCGAGGAGGCCGCGCGCGCGTACCGCGAGCGGGTGGTCGGGCCGTATCGGGGCGTGCTGCCCGAGGCGGCGATCCGCTCGATCGAGGAGCAGCTCTCGGGGGCGTGCACGGTCGAGATCGCCGCCTTCGACGAGTTCGCGGCCCTGCTCGGCGACCCGGCGACCACGGTGGACTTCGACCACGTGGTGTTCGACACGGCGCCGACGGGGCATACGCTGCGCCTGCTGGAGCTCCCCACCGCGTGGTCGGGGTTCCTCGACGACAACGTCGGCGGCACCTCCTGCCTGGGCCCGCTCGCCGGGCTCGAGGCGCAGCGGTCGCTCTACGACGCGGCGCGCACCGCGCTGGCCGACGCCGAGCGCACCCTGCTCGTGCTCGTCACCCGGCCGGATCGGGCCGCGCTGCGCGAGGCGGAGCGGACGCGGATCGAGCTCGCCGAGCTCGGCATCCGCCGCCAGCGGCTCGTCGTGAACGGCCTGTTCACCGCGACCGACCGCACCGATCCCGTGGCCCTGCTGATCGCGCAGCGCGCCGCCGAGGCGCTGACCCAGATGCCAGCCGGCCTGGCCGCGCTCCCGCGCGTCGACGTCCCGCTGATGCCGTTCGGCCTGATCGGGCTGGGCACGCTGCGGACGCTCACCGGCGCCGCCGCGGAGGCGCCTCCCCTGCCCTCCGAGACGGCGCCCGCCTTCCCGGGGCTGCACGCGCTGATCCCGGCGCTGGAGGAGGGCGGTCGCGGCGTGATCTTCACGATGGGCAAGGGGGGTGTGGGGAAGACCAGCATCGCGGTGTCGATCGCGGTCGCGCTCGCGCGGCGCGGGCACGCGGTGCACCTGAGCACGACCGATCCGGCCGCCCACGTCGCGGCCGCGCTCGGCGACGCCGTGGACGGGATCACCCTCAGCCGCATCGACCCGGCACACGAGACGCACCGCTACAGCGACGAGGTGATGGCGACGGCGGGCGCCGGGCTCGACGCGGCCTCACAAGCGCTGCTCGAAGAGGACCTCCGCTCCCCGTGCACCGAAGAGATCGCCGTGTTTCGCGCGTTCGCGCGCACGGTGGCCGAGGCCGAGTCGGGGTTCGTGGTGCTCGACACCGCGCCGTCGGGGCACACGCTGCTGCTCCTCGACGCCGCCGAGAGCTACCACCGCGAGGTGCTGAAGAAGGTCGGCGACGCGCCGCCCGAGGTGCGCGCGCTGCTGCCGCGGCTGCGCGATCCGGCCTACACGAAGGTGCTGCTGGTCACGATCCCCGAGGCCACGCCGGTCCACGAGGCGCGCGCGCTCCAGCGCGATCTCGCGCGGGCCGACATCCCCGTGTTCGCGTGGATCGTGAACCAGTCGCTGACACCGCTCTCCGTGCGCGACCCGGTGCTGGTGAGCCGGCGGGCCCACGAGGCGCCGTGGCTCAACGAGGTGGGCGGGCTCGGGCTGCCCGTGTTCCTGGTGCCCTGGCTGCCCCAGCGCGGCGACACGCGCATCGACCTGATCCGCTCGGAGGAGGTGTCCGCGTGATCCGCGTGGGGACACTCCTCGTGCTCGCGCTGGCATCGCTCGATGTCGCCCGCGCGCAGTGCCCCTCGAACGCGTCGTCGTGTGTCGTCTGCCACGAGGGGGGGGCGCGTCCGCCCAGCCAGGACGGCACCCCGTGGCATTCCGCGCACGCGTATGCCGACCTGTGCATCGGCTGCCACGGCGGCGACCGCGAGGTGATGGACCCCGGCGCGCACGCGGGTCGCGTCCACCCCCTCGCCGCGCCCTCAGCGACCTGCGGGAGCTGTCACGACGACGCGATCGAGCGCGCCGAGGCGTGGCTCCCCCTCCTCGAGTCGTCGTCCGCCTCCCCGCCCTCGCCGCCGCCCGATGCGTCCGCCGACCCGGTGGCCGGCGCGTCGCGCGGCAACCTGCTCCTGCTCGCTGTCGCCACGTTCCTGGGGCTGGTGATCGCCGCGCTCACCACGCGCCGCACACCCGGTGCGGTGCTCGCCGCCCTGCGCGCGCCCGGCTGGGCGCCTGCGGTGGCGGGCGCGGGGCTCGGGCTGGTGGTCACCGTCTCGGAGGCGGTCTGCGGTCGCCCGATCGCGGTGTCCGGGGGCATCGACCGACTCGCGGCCTATCTCGGCGTCCTGTTGATGCCCGACAGCAGCTACTACCGCTTCGTCGTCCCGCCCGCGATCACCTGGCAGGTCTGGCTGCTCGTCGGCCTCCTCGCGGGCTCGGCCGCCTCGGCGGCCGCCTCGGGGACCCTGCGCGCGCGCTGGCTCCCCGACACCGGCTGGACCGAGACGCACGGCCCTTCTCGCATCGGAAGGCTCGGGCTCGCGTTCGTCGGCGCCGTGCTCGTGCAGATCGGCGCCGGGATCGCGGGCGGCTGCACCAGCGGCCTCGCGATCTCGGGCGGCGCGCTGCTCGCGCCGGCAGCGTTCGTGTTCGTCGCCGGCATGTTCGCCGGCGGTATCCCGACCGCCTGGGCGTGGTCGAGGAGGCGGGCGTGATCGACCTCTTCAAGGCGCTCGCGCTGGGCTTCCTGTTCGGCTGGATGCTGCACAAGGGCGGGCTCACGCACTACGCGCGCATCGTCGGCGTGTACCGCTTCCGCGACCTCGGCGTGCTGGAGTTCATGCTCGCCGCGCTCGCGGTGGCCGCCGTCGGCGTGCAGATCCTCGTGGGCCTCGGGATGGCGGCGGCGCTCCCCATCCCCCCGACCCACCTGCTCGCGAACCTCGTGGGCGGCGTCGTGTTCGGCGTCGGCATGGCGACCGCCGGCTACTGCCCGGGCACCATCGTCGCCGAGGTCGGGGAGGGGCGCCTCGACGCGCTGTTCGCCGGCGTCGCGGGCCTGTTCGTCGGCGCCCTGGCGTTCGGTGCCGCGCAGCCCTACCTGATGCCCCTGCTCGCGGGCGTCGGATCGTGGGGCCGGGTGACGTTCGCCACGCTGTCTGGCGCCCACCCGGCGCTGGTCGCGGTCGTGTTCGCCGAGGTGGTCGCGGTCGTGCTCCTGTTGCTCGCGCGCGCCCGGAGGCCCTCCACCTGACGCGCCGCGGCACCTGGCCACCGGGCAGGGCTCACGGCTCGACCGCGACGCTCGCCGCCTTCTCCTCGATCACCCGCGCGTACCCGAGCAGCCCGCGCCCCTCGACCACGCCATAGCCGAGCCCGATCGCGGTGATCGGCAGCACGTAGACCACCCACAGCGCGATCGCGGACGCCTCGGACACCGCGGCGGACACGCCCCACAGCAGCGCCGCCTGCGCGGCGACGACCTGGAACACGCCGAGGAAGCCCGGCGCCTGCGGGACGGCGACGGCGGCCGTGATCGCGACCGCGAGGAACAGGCCGAGCAGCGGCGGGGCGTCGACGCCGAGCGCGTGGAACACCGCCCACCCCATCCCCGCGGTCACGGCCCACAGCAGCGCGGTCAGGCCGAGCCCGGCGACCAGCCGCGCGGGCTGACCGCCGACCTCGAGACCGAGCGCGAGCTGGAGGTAGAGCCGCATCATGCGCATCCGCACCGGGCCGGGCCACGGGCGGGTGAGCAGCATGGCGATCTCTCGCGCCCGGCGCGTCGCCAACAAGGAGACGACGCCCAGCCCGATCAGCGCGGTGATCGCGGCGCCGATGCCCCAGCGCTGCAGTCGCGCCAGCGTCTCGGGGCCGGCCGCGAGATCGGACGGCAGCAGCACCGCGAGCACGAGCAGCGCGACGACGCCGCCCACCATGTCGAGCAGGCGCTCGACCACGGTGGTGGACAGCACCGTGGTGAACGGCACCGCGCGGCGGTTGGCGACGTAGGCCGGTCGCACCAGATCGCCGCCGCGGAGCGGCAGCACCGTGTTGAGCGCCGCCCCGATCGCGGTGCCGCGCCACAGCGTCTCGAGCGGCACGGTGGCGTCGATGTGGCGGAACAGCACCAGCCATCGGACCGCGCGCACACCGTAGTCCGAGAGCGCGAACGTCACCGCGAGCGCGATCCAGGCGGGTCGGACGCCAGCGAGCGCCTCGCCGACCTCGCGCCAGTGCAGCCCCCGCAGGAACAGCCACAGGAACACCAAGGTGACGGCGAGCGCGAGCGCGAGGCGAACTCTGGCCTTGCGGTTCACGCGACCTCCACTGGCCGCACGCGCGACCCCCGGGCGGCCGCCTTAGCATCCCGACACGCGGCTGTCCGCCCGCGGTCACGCCGTTTGACGCGCCCTCCCATCGGGGCTACGAGCGCCCGTCTGCCTTGGGAGAGGCCCCATGAGCTGGGAAGTCGCCGGTCTTGGCAACGCCCTGATCGATGCGCTGGTCGTGCTCGAAGACGACGCGCTGATCGACGAGCTCGGCCTGGTGCGCGGCACCATGCACCCCGTCGACCACGAGCGGTGGCAAGAGGTCTACGACCGCGTCCGCCGCCACAAGGTCACCTTCGACTCGGGCGGCTCGTGCGCGAACACGATCGCCACGCTGGGCCACCTGGGCGCGCGCGCCATCTACTGCGGGCAGGTCGGCGACGACCAGATGGGCCGCATGTACGCGGCCGCGATGATGGACGCCTGCGGCCAGCACGCGCTCCAGTACAGCCAGGACCGCCCCACCGGCAAGTGCCTGTCGATCATCAGCGCGCGCGACGCCGAGCGCACGATGCTCACCGACCTCGGCGCGGCCGTCACGCTGCCGCACCTCGGCGAGTACGCACACGTCCTCACCCAGACCCGCGTGGCCCACTTCACCGGCTACACGCTGCTCGACCCGTCCATGCGTCAGCTCGTGATGGAGGCGATGCATCGCGCGCACCACGCGGGCGCCATCGTCTCGGTCGACGCGGCCGATCCGTTCGTCGTCCGCGCGATGCGCGACACGCTGTGGTCGCTGCTGAACGACTACACCTCGGTGGTGTTCCTCAACGCCGAAGAGGCGCGCGTGCTCACCGGGCTCGACGCCGAGGACGCCGCCCGGGCGATCCACGATCGCACCGGCGTGCGCACCGTCATCGTGAAGCTGGGCAGCCAGGGCTCGCTGGTGCTCGAGGACGGCGTGATCGAGCGCGTCGGCATCCGCCCGGTCAAGGCGGTCGACACCACCGGCGCCGGCGACGCGTACGCCGGGGGCTACCTGTACGGCGTGATCCATGGCTGGCCCGCCGCCGCGTGCGCGCAGCTCGCGACGTCGGTGGCCGCGCTCACGGTGTCGCAGGTCGGCGCGGTCGTGAAGGATCGCGGCGCGCTCGCGGCGCTGATCGCGCAGTACCGCCCCGCGGAGGCCTCGGCCGCCCGGGTCGGCGCGTGAGGTTCGCCCGCTTCCTCGCCGAGGACGGCCCGCGCTGGGCGCGCGTCGACGGCGAGCACCTCGTCGCGCTCGACGGGGCCCCCTATGAAGGCGGCGCCCCCACCGGCGCGCGCGTCCCGCTGGCGCAGGCCACGCTGCTCGCGCCGGTGACGCCCAGCAAGATCGTCGCGGTCGCGTCGAACTACCCGAAGCACGCCGCGGAGATGGGCAAGGAGGTCCCGCCGCGCCCGCGGCTGTTCCTCAAGCCCCCGTCGGCGCTCGTGGGCCCCGGCGCGCCGATCACGATCCCGCCCGAGACCGTCCGCGTCGACCCCGAGGGCGAGCTCGCGGTGGTGATCGGGCGCCGCCTCTCCCGCGCCACCGCAGCCGACGCGATGGCCGCCGTGTTCGGCTACACCTGCCTCAACGACGTGACCTGCCGCGACTTCCAGAAGGAGGACGGGCTGTTCGCGCGCGCGAAGGGCTTCGACACGTTCTGCCCGGTGGGGCCGTGGATCGACACCGCGCTCGATCCGCGCGACGTCGCGCTGCACACCGCGGTCAACGGTGAGATCCGCGCGCAGGGCCGCACGTCGGACATGCACTTCGACGTGCCGACGCTGCTCGTCTACATCAGCGCGGTAATGACGCTCGAGCCCGGTGACGTGATCGCGACCGGCACCCCGCCCGGCGTCGCCCCGATCGTCGCGGGCGACCGCGTCGCCGTGTTCATCGACGGCGTCGGCACGCTGGAGAACCCCGTGGCGGATCGCGAGGATCGCGCACGGTGATCCCGTGGTGGCTCGCGCCCGCGGTC
>CAYQSE010000259.1:0-7924 GCA_964419905.1 uncultured Enterobacteriaceae bacterium | reverse complement strand
GGTGCTCGGCGCGCTGGCGCCTGCGCCGGCGCTGGCGGCGGGCGCCGCGTCGGCCGCGGGCGCGTCGGGCGGGATGGTGGTGGGCGCCGCGGGCGCGGGTCTGCTCGCGGTGCTGCTCGGGTATCGGCTGGCGGAGCGCGTCACCCGCCCCGATCGGCTCGCGGTGCTGCGGCGCGCGCGGAACCTCACCGCGTTCGGTGTCATTCAGCTCGCGGCGGGCGTCGTCGTGGGCGGCGGCGTCGGGATGATCCTCGGGATGACCGCGTTCACGGCGATCCTCACCTACGTCCAGCTGGCGCTGTTGCCGCGTGCGTTCGCGCTCACCGACGCGCTTCGACGCGATCCAGGCGCGCTCCGGGCCGAGCGCCTCGGGCGGCTGATCGGGGTGTGTGGGCTGGTGTTGGGCGCGGCGCTCGGGCTGTACGGCATGCTGCACGGCTGGGGCGGTGCCGGTACCCCGATTCGCCCCGACTGATTGGGGTGCATTCGGTCGGCGGGGGGGGCGCCGTCGCCTACGGTTCCCGATCATCACTGCGAGCGCGCCAGCGCACAAGGGGCGAATCTCCGCAGGATACTGGGGGTGGCCTTCTTGCGGACACGAAGGTCGTTTGGTAGTTTCGGGCTGCCCGAGTGGTTCCGGGCGCAGGCACGGTCCGTCGCGACGAGACCAGGCGAGGGGGGTCCCCATGGGTACGTGCGTCCGAGCGCAGTCGTCCTTGTTGTTCGCGTTGTTCCTCGGGTCTTCTTGCACGACGCTCGTGCAGGACGAGGCCCCCTCGAACCAGCGCATCCATGACGCGCAGTACAGCGACCAGGTCCACGGGTTCTGGTTCCTGCCGCCGCTCGTCCGAGATCCCGGCGAGCTCCCTCCGCTCGCGCCGGCCGCGGGGCCGTACGTGCAGGTCGACGAGGTGGATTCGCTCGGGGCCGTCGTGCACACGTTCGCGACGTTCGCGACGACCTCGGACGCGAGCCCGCTCAGCCTGAGCGGGGGCCACTGGCGCGCGTCCTGGGACACTTCCACCGCAGACCTCGACCCGGACCGGTTCTATCGGATCTCGGTGTTCGCGAACCACGGGGAGCGCGCGCTCGGCTTCGCCGACGTGCAGGTCGTCACGTCGAACCGGGAGGCCCGCAACGTCGACACGAACGAGTACATCGCGCTCGTCGACGGAAAGAAGCTCCCGATCGCGTTCCACATCAGCGCGGCAGCCGTCGACGCGGACGAGGACGGGGTGCCGGACTGGGCCGATAACTGTCCGACGATTCCCAACCCGGACCAGGCAGATTCCGATGTGCAGCCCGACGCGCCTCCTGCCGGCCCGGTGAGCGTGAGCGGCGCGACCGCGTCGGCGACGTTCCGTTGTGATGCGGTCGAGGTCACCGCGTTCGACCACGATCTCTCCAACGTGGTGCTGCAGTTCGCCGACGGCTCGAGGCTGCGCTTCGAGGGCCTCTCGGGTCGCACGGGTACGTTCGCCGGCCCGGCCGGACAAGCGATCGTCGCGGTGTGGGTGAAGGCCGGAAACAACGCGAGCGGGGAGGGTCCAGGGTACGGCGAGCGCCTGGACGGCGCGGGATCCTGTGGCGCGACGGGCGGTGACGGCGTCGGGGACGCCTGCGACGTCTGTCCCGACGCGTTCGATCCCGATCAGAGCGGCGACGCTTGCGTCTGCGACGGCGTGACCTGTGATGACGTCGTTGGCGACTGCATCGTCAGCGCAACGTGCGAGGGTGGCGTGTGCGTCCCCGAGGCGGCGGATGACGCGGCCGCTTGCGGGCAGAACGGGCAATGCCGGGACGGCGCTTGCGTAGAGGCACCGGCTCCGCAGCCAGGCGACCTCGTGGACGCCGTGGGACGCGACGGTACGGCGTGGTCGGCGATGGGAGAGGACGGGGTCGGCTGCTTCGACCTGTCGGATCCGACCGATCCGATCTTCCGCGGTCCGATGCCGTTGCCGGAAGACGTGGCGGACGGCCTGCAGTGCACGTCGGCGGAGATCGTCGGGGACATCCTCGCGGTCGCGTGCGGCACGGCGGGCATCCTGCTGTTCGACCTGGCCGTGTTCGAAGAGGAGTGCGGGCTGTACCGCGGGCGGATCGACGCCGAGTGCAGTCACCTGACCGGCGATGACCGCTACCTGTACGCGGCGGTGGGCGACGAGCTTCGCGCGTACGACCTGACGGACGGCTCGTGGCGCGTGCTCGGTGGCGGCGCGACCGGCGTCACGGGCCTCGCCACCGGTGGCGGCGGCGTGTGGGGCGCGTTCGGCGGCGGCGGCGGCGGCGGCGGCGGCGGAGGCGGCGGAGGCGGCGGCGGGTTCGGCGGTTGGAGCACCGGCGGCGGCAGCTTCGGTTCGTGGGGCGGCGGGGGCTGGGGCGGCTGGGACATCGTGTGGGGCGGCGGGTGGATCGCCGTCTCCTACGGCCCTGGCGGCTTGGTGTTCTACGATGTGCGGGACCCCTACGATCCGAAGGTCATCCGCGGCGGGACGAACCCCACCTGGAACCTCGGGATCAGCTTGATCGACGGGACGTTCGCCTGCACCCACTTCAAGGACGGTCAGACCTACGTCCTGTTCCTCGACGTCTCGGATCCGACGGCGCCGAAGCTCGTCGAGCGGATCGACACGCCCGAGCTCCCGACCGGTCTCGGTCTCGCCGACGACACCTTCGTCCTCGGTCTGCCCGGGGCGCCGAGCGAGCCGCTCGCCTCGACCCCGCCGCCCATCGTGCACGGCATCAGTCATGCGCCGGGTGAGCACGGGGCGTGTCCCACCGCGGACCCGATCGAGGTCTACTTCAGCAAGCCGCTCGATCCGGACTCGATCGATGACGACAGCCTCGAGATCGTGAACCCGAACGCGATCGGAAAGCACCCTGGCGCGGTCGTCCCCCTCGGGGAGACCAAGCTGATCTTCCTGCCGCAGCGGGCGCTGGACGCGTCCGAGCACGCGGTGCGGCGCGGTCCGAAGGCGCCGAAGGGCAAGAACGGCCGCGAAGTGCCGGACTTCGACGAGCCGTTCACGATCTCCAACGTGTGCGCGGAAGCGCTCGACGCGCCCGAGACCGCGGAGGTGGGCGAGACGGTCGCGGTGCGGTTCCGGATCCGTGGTGCGAGCGCCTGGGCGCACGCGCGGATCGAGGTCTCGCGCTCGGCCGATCCGAACAACGCCTGGGCTCGCCTCCCCGACGTAGCGGCGTTCGCCGTGCCGGGCACCGACGAGATCGAGGCCGAGATCGTGATGCCCGGGGTCGACGAACCGACCACCCTCTACCTTCGCCCCGCCGCAGAGGTGAACGGCGCCGCGCTGCGGGGGCCCGCGGCCGACGTGCTCGTCCTGCTGCCGCCCGACTGCGCGGCGCTCGACGCGTGCAACGGGCAGGGGGAGTGCGTGTACGGTCCGGGCTTCGAGCCCGCCTGCGCGTGCGACGAGGGCTTCGAGGGGCCGTCCTGCGAGGAGCCCACCGAGCCGGTCTGCACCACGGCGTGCAGTGGCCATGGCACGTGCGTCGCGCCAGAGACCTGCGTGTGCGACGACGGCTACACCGGCGCCTCCTGTGAGCTGCCGGACTGCGCCGCGCTGGACGACTGCAGCGAGCATGGGGCCTGCGTGTTCGACGCCGGCGCGCCGGCTTGCCAGTGCGATCTGGGCTGGTCCGGAGCGTCCTGTGACCTGCCGGACTGCTCGTTCCTGGGCGGCTGCGACCCGAACGGCACCTGCGTCGAGGTGCCCGGCGAGCTCCCCGAGTGTGCCTGTGACGAGGGCTGGACCGGCACGTTCTGCGACGAGCGCCTGCCGCCCGACTGTGGCCTGATGGGCTGCGAGCACGGGGACTGCGTGTACGGGGCGGACGATGCGGCGGTCTGCACGTGCGACGACGGCTGGACGGGCACCGCCTGCGATGTGCCGGTCACGGCGGCGACCTGCTCGGTCGTCGTGCAGCGAGACCCGGGGTTCTGGCACTTCGTCGTGACCTATGCGGATGTGACCACCTCGACGGCGACGCTGTCGTATGCGTGGAGCACGCCGCACGACGTGGTGTACGTCGAGGGCGACGGCGGCTTGGACGGGGCGGCCAGCGCGCCGGGCGCGGTCGTCGTGGACGTCGGCGCGACGAGCGGCACCTGGGAGCTCGGGGTCGACCTGGGCGGTCCGGTGATCGACGATCCCACCGACTTCGCCATCGACGGCGCGCCGTGCACGCTGGAGATCGAGCCCGGCGATCCGTGTGAGGGGCTCGACTGTGGCGAGCACGGCGCCTGCGTCGCCGACGGAGACGTCGCCTCCTGTCACTGCGCCGAGGGGTGGGGCGGTGACGACTGCTCCGTGGCCGACCCCACGGACCCGATCTGCACCGTCAGCTTCGCGCGCCGTGGCCTGCAGGAATGGGACATGGTCGTGACCTACACCGGGCTGACCGCGTCGTCCGCAGCGCTCACGTATCACTGGGCGCTCGAGCACAAGGTGTTCGGGATCCAGGGCAACGGCACGCTGGGGAGCTACCTCGCCGGCGATCCCCACCAGATCACGGTGAGCGGGATCGCGCCCGAAGGCACCTGGTACGTGTTCGGCAACCACGGCAGTGGGGCTGCCACCGACCCCTACGACTTCGCGATCGATGGCGCGCCCTGCGAGCTCGAGGGCGAGCCGGAAGACCCATGCGAAGCGCTGGATCACTGCAACGACCGCGGCAACTGCTACGTCTTCGAGGACACGGCGGCCTGTGACTGTGACTACGGCTGGACCGGCGACGACTGCAGCGCGCCGAGCTGCGAGGTGTTCGGTGGCTGCGGCGACCACGGCGCGTGCACCGACGTCGGCGCGGGTCCGCCCGCGTGTGTGTGTGCCGAGGGCTGGTCCGGCTCGAACTGCGAGATCGAGGATCCCGTCGAGCCTGCCGACCCGTGCGAGGTCTCGCTGGTCCGGCACGGTCCCGACACGTGGACGTTCTCGGTGGACTACCGAGGCTTCGCGCAGGAGACGGTGAGCCTCGGCTATCGCTGGGTGTGGGGAACGGACTTCGGCGTGCGCCACACGGTGACCTCGGTCACCGGGACGGGCACCAAGGTGTCCGAGACCGGCTTCGCCGACCGCCTGATCACCATCGCGTCGACGAGCGCGGACGGTCGTTGGGACCTGAACGTCTTCGTCTACAACCCGCAGCCGACCTACCCCGAGGCGTTCACGATCGGAGACGTCGCGTGTCCGATCCTCTCCCTCGTCGAGCCGGACTGCACCGATCTCCAGGGGTGCAGCGGGAACGGCGACTGCGTGCTGGACGGCACGGAGTCGGTGTGCGCGTGCGATCCCGGCTTCGACGGTGCGGACTGTGCCGTCGCGCTGCCGCCGCCAGACTGCGGTGGTTGCGGCGACGGGACCTGCGTCTATGGCGACGGGAACGTGCCCGAGTGTGTGTGCCCACCCGGCTGGATCGGCGCGCACTGCGAGCAGCGCCCCGAGCGGTGGTGTGACGTGACCCTGCACTGGTCACCTGGGCTCGACGGCGGGAGGCGCTGGGACGTTCAGCTGGACTACGCCGGGTACACCGAGATCGACGTGTGGATGTCCTTCTACCTGTTCGACTGGCATCGGATCCTGGGTCTGGAGGGACCGGGGCTCAGCTGGCCCGACCTCGACGCGCAGTTCGGGTATCGCGACGTGCTGGTGATGCCGTCCGCGCCACAGGGCACCTGGGATCTCGAGATCGAGCTCCTCGGCACCGAGCGGATTGAGCCGGGCGGGTTCGTCCTCGGCGGACAGGCGTGCGCGCTGCTCGGGACGACCGAGCCGGACTGCACGGCGCTCGAGGACTGCCACGGCGCCGGTGCCTGCGTGTACGACGCGGTGGGCGACCCGGTCTGCGACTGCGACCCTGGCTACCACGGCGACGACTGCGGACTCGGGTGCGTGCACGGTACCCCCTCGGCCGACGGTCTGACGTGCGCTTGCGACGAGGGGTGGGAGGGCGCCGCCTGCGACGTCCGCATCCCGTGCGAGGGGGACGCTTGCCTGACCTGCACCTGGGAGATGGCGGGCGACGAGTACACGCGTCTGCTGCGGGTGCACTACGAAGGCGAGGGCCTGCCGGTGGAGCGCGTCGTCGACTACGCGTGGCAGCGCGCGCCGTCCGAGCTCCAGTTCAGCATGGGGCTCGAGTGCGACCAGCCCGGCGCCTGCCAGTGGATCGATTCGTACCAGTTCAGCTACGCGCTCAGTCCGATTCTCGCCGACACGGTCTACACCTTTGCGTACCCGCCCCGCTACGAGGTCGCGACGCTCGAGCTGTGGCACAACGTGTGGACGCCGGGTGCGCTGGCGCCGAGCCAGGTGTGGATGGACGGCGTCGCGTGTCCGCCCGCCGAGTGCGTGCCGCAGACCGAGATCTGCGGCAACATGACCGACGAGGACTGCGACGGCCTCGACGCGCAGTGCCCTTGGGGCGTCGTCGAGGACGGGCTGGATGGGTTGACCACGACAGCGCTCCCTGGGGCGACGGTCACCTATACGCGTCCGAACGGCGCGGTGTACGAGACCTGGACGGACGGCTTCGGCAACTGGAGCCTCCACGACGTGCCGATGCCGCTCGATGGCGAGTTCCGGTTCTCCGCGCCGGGCCATCCGGCGACCGGGCGCACGGACGACCCCTTCGTGCCCCAGGTGGTTGGGGCGCTCGAGTCCTACAACTGGGTGACCTTGTGGCGGGGGTACGGCGCGGCGTCGCTGGGCTGCAACTGGGATCATGTCGTCGGATCGGACGACCGCACCCTGCGGGTCTACTGGTCCGGCGTCGGCCCTGGCGCGCGGCTGAGCTTCACCGACCTGTCGGGCGCGACGATCAGTGAGAGCCCGCCGTTGCTGCACGATCGAAACCTGTGGTTCTCGATGCAGTCTTGGATGGCCCCGAACTACTTCACCGAGTTCTGGCCCAGCGCGAGCCGAACCTACGCGGACTGGACCTTCACGACCGCCGTCACGCCGAGCGACCTTCGCATCAACGGCGTGCCGTGCGCGCCGCCTCCCTGACTCAGGGGGCGCGGAGGTCGGCGATCAGATCGGCGACGGGGCGTCGCTCGCCGCGGTGAGCGCGCGCCCGGAGGTCGAGGGTCAGCGTGGCAAGGCGGCGGGTCCTGGCGGATGCGGCTCCAACATCGCCGTGGCTTCGCGACCTGCCGGATGATGTCGACAGGGCGTGGCCTCTGGTGCAGGGTGAAGCATAGGGGCGCGTGGCGGCGCTCACCGCCACCGGGTGGCGAAGCGCTCGGACTCGTCCCACAGGCGCGCTGCGAGCGCGTCGTCGGAGGCGTGTCGCGAGCAGGGCGCGACGTTGCAGTCGGCGAGGTAGGCGCCGTCGTGCTGGGCCGCGTCCGGATGCACGGCCGCCCAGCACTGGGTGGCGGCGCCCTCGGCGACGTTCTTGAGCGCGAGCGGGACCGCGAGGGCGAAGAACGCGTCCGCGACCACGCCGAGCTGACGGGCGATGCGGGTGCCGATCACGCCGGGGTGGACGGCGACCGCGGTGCGCTGGGAGCCCGCGAGCCGTCTCGACAGCTCGCGGGCGAACAGGAGGTTCGCGAGCTTGCTCTGGCCGTAGAACCGGGGCGGGTGGTATCCGCGGCGCCCGTCGAGGTTGTCGAAGTCGATGCCGCCCTTCACCGGACGCCAGTGCGCGCGGCTGCTCAGCACGACGACGCGGGCGGTTGGCGCGAGGAGGTCGAGGAGCCCTGTCGCGAGCAGGAAGTGCCCGAGGTGGTTGGTGAGGAGCTGGAGCTCGTAGCCGTGCCGCGTGTGCAGCCGCGGGAGGGCCATGATGCCCGCGTTGAGCATGAGCACGTCGAGGGGCTCGCCGCGGCGGCGCAGGGTCTCGACGCAGGCCAGCACGTCCTCGGGGACCGTCTCCAACGGCGACTTGAAGGTGAGCG
>CAYQSE010000258.1:0-7927 GCA_964419905.1 uncultured Enterobacteriaceae bacterium | reverse complement strand
GAGCAGCGCAGTTCTTCACGGGCGGGCGGGACGCCCGCCCCACGTTCCTAGATCCCCGTAAACCAGGCTTCAGCCGGTCTTCTTGGAGAAGTGATCAATCGACAGGCGGGACGCCCGCCCCACGTTCATGGATCCTCGCGAACCCGCCTTCAGCGATGCTTCGTAGAGATGTGATCGTTCGAGGGACGCCGCCGCGATCACGCTTCGCGGTCTGCCGGCCCGCGTCGCTTCTTGAACCGCTCGCCACCCAGCGGGTCCCTCGACACGATCACCTTCTGCGGCACCTTGTATGGCTGCATCTGCGGGCGGCAGAACTGGTTCATCCGCTTTCGAAACACCGGGAGCGCCTCGTCCGTCGCGAGGTGAACCGTCGCGACCACGATGTGGCCGAGGATGGCGTGCGGCTCGCCGTGGACGGCCACGTCGACGACACCGTCCATCTGCAGGAGGACGTCCTCGATCTCCGCGGGGAACACCTTCTCGCCGCCCACGTTGATCTGCTCGGACCGTCGGCCGTGGATCCGGAACAGACCGTCACGCTCCTCGACCGCATCCCCGGTCATGAACCAGCCGTCCTCCGTGAATGGGCTCGGGGCGTTGAGGTAGCCGACCATCGCAGACGGCGCGCGGAGCTCGAGCAGGCCGTCCCGCACGCGCGTCGCGATCCCCTCGCCGCCGAGCCGTACCCAGAGCGAGTCCGAGGACTCGGACTTCGAGCGGAGGATGCCCACCTCGGAGAGGCCGTAGGTCTGCTGGAGCTTCACGTGCGGGAGTCTCGCGTGCAGACGCGTCAGGGTCGCTTCGGGCATGACCTCCGTGCCGTAGGTGATGGTCCGCAGCGACGAGAGGTCGAACGCATCGAGCGCGCCGCTGAGCAGGAGCAGGGTCAAGAACGTCGGCGAGGTCGGCAGCACGTGCACGCCGTGCCGCGCGATCGCGGCGCAGACCGTCGCGGGCTGGCGGTCGGCCACGGTGATCACGGTGCCGCCGTTCGACAGGACGTGGAGCAGGGTGTTGATGCCACCGATGTGATCGAACGACAGGAAGGCGATCATCCGCGTGGCTGGGCGAGGCGCCTGGAACTTCTCGAGCAGGCGGCTCGCGTCGTGCACGATCGCCTTCGGCGTGCCGGACGACCCGGACGAGAACAGGACCAACCCCGGGCTCCCCGCCGCGCGGAGCTGCTGGAAGATGGGGTGGGGGATGGCGCTGTGCTCGATCCGCGTGGTCGCTGCGGAGTCGTCGCCCGTGATCGTGATGTCCACGTCGGCCTGGGCGAGGGCGAGCAGCTGAGCCCGCTGTCCAGTGGCTGCGGGGCTCATCGGGACCACGATGCACTGTCGCTCCCACAGGGCGAGGAGCGCGACCGTGCTGTTCGGCGAGAAGTCCGCGGTCAGCACGACCACGTCGCCGGCTGCGACCTGCGCCGCGGCCAGACGCGCTCGCCAGCCGTCCATCGCGTCGAGCAACTCCGCGTAGGAGGTCTCGCGGTCGTGCCATACGATCGCGGGGGCAGCGCCGGCCGCCGCGAAGCGGTCGACGAGGAAGCTCGGCGCGCTCAACACACCCCTCCGAGGAACACCGACTGGGCGGTGACGAACCCGCTCTGGGGCCGCAAGAAGAACGCGACGACGTTGTCCACGTCCTCGGGCGTGCCGAGTCGGGGGAGGGCCTGTCGTGCGAGCAGGCTCGCGATCTTCTCTTCGGGGACGTTCCGGATCAGGTCGGTCTGCACCGGGGTGGGCCCTACCGCGTTCACCGTGATCCCGAGCGGTGCGAGCTCGCGGGCGAGGATCTCGGTCAGCGTCTGCACCGCCGACTTCGAAGCGGCGTAGATCGCCTCGCCCTCGAGGTGGAGCGGCGCGGCCACCGAGATCAGGTTCACGATCCGGCCGAAGCGGTTCGCCTGCATGATCCGCGCGGCCTCGCGACACATGAGGAACGTCCCGGCGACGTTCGTCGAGAGGATCGCGGTGACGACCGACATCGGCGTGAGCAGCGCGTGGTTCATGGAGGCGATGCCCGCGTTGTTCACGAGGTGGTCGAGGCGCCCCGCCTCCTTTCGGATCCGCGAGAACATCTGCCGCACGGCGCGCTCGTCGGCGACGTCGAGGCAGACGTGGTGGTAGCGCGGCGACTCCAGGTCGGAGGGCTGCCGGCTGCACCCGTAGACGACCTCGCCCTGCGCCAGCCGCTGCTCGGCCAGGAACCGACCGAGCCCCTTGCGCGCGCCGGTGATGACGGTGACCCGCTCATCCACCATGGACGCTCGCCTCCTCGAGGGTGCGCTCGGTCGCGTAGGCGACCAGCGAGCCGATGGTGCCAAACGGGCTCGTCACACGCGACGCCGCCTTCGCGTCGGCCAGGGTGAGTCTCACGCCGAGCTCGTCGTCGATGCCCTGCTCGACCGCGACCAGCAACCCGACGAGCGCCAGCGAGTCGAGCACCCGCTCCAGGCCGAAGAGCTGCGCTTCGTCGCCCGCCGCCAGATCGACCTTCCTGTCCGAGATCTCGTTGTGCTCGGCGCAGCAGTCGAGCACCACGCGGCGAACGATCTCGCTCACGCGGCTGGAATCGAGGGCCATGGCTACTCCACGTCGATGGGGTTCAGGATCTTCGTGTCCGAGAGCGACGCGGTCATCGCGGCGACGGAGAACCCGACGCCGAAGCCGCAGAGCGCGGATCGCGCGAGCCGACCCTCGGCGGCGAGCCGCGGGTGTTCACGCGCGAGCATCAGCGGGATGGAGGCGGGACCGGTGTTGCCGACGTCCGCGGCCCCGAACGGCACCGCCGTGGGCGGTGCCTTGAGCTTCTTGGCGAGGTAGTCGGTCATGAAGCGGTTCGCCTGGTGCAGGCCGAAGAGCGTCACGTCGCTCCGCGCCCAGCCGGCGAGCGCGAGCGCCTCGTCGATGGCCTCGGGGACGTCGCGCAGCGCCATGTAGAGCACCGCGATCCCGTCCATGAACAGGTCGTCCTCGCTGCGCACGTTGCCGTCCTCGGCCTGGCGCGGGACGCAGGTGGTCTCGCTCCGTGGCAGGCGGGCGCCACCGGCCGGCACGATCAGCGACCTCGCGCCGGAGCCGTCCGTCCGGACCGCGTAGGCGTGTACGTCGTCGCCGCGAACGACGAGCGTGGCGCTGCCGCCGTCACCGAACAGCATCGCGAGCGCGCGGTCGCGGGGGTTGATGAAGCGCGTCGTCGTGTCGCCCGCGCACACGAGGACCGACTCGCACAGGCCCGCGTGGATCAGCAGATCCGCCTGGAGCAAGCCGTAGACGTAGCCCGAGCATCCGTAGCTCACGTCGAACGCGGCGACGCGCCGCGCGAGGCCCAGGCGATGCTGCAGGATGGCGCTCGTCGCCGGCATGATGTGGTCGGGCGACTGCGACACGAACACGATCCCGTCGACGTCGCTCGGCGCGACCTCCAACGCCGCGAACAGCGATCGCGCAGCCGCGTCGCAGAGATCCGAGGTCGTCATGCCGGGCGGCGCCCTGCGCACGTGGGCGATGCCCGTGCTCTGGATGATGTTCGCCACGTCGCGCTCGCCCCACGCGGCGGCAAACGTCGAGAGATCGATCCGATCGGCGGGGACCGCGGCTGCGATGCCGGCGATCCGGGAGCAGGAGAAGCGCGTCTTCATGCAGCCGCCTCGGACGAGAGGTCCCGGGAAAGCCCGGCGAGCCGTAGCTGCTGCACCCGGTGCAGATACGCCGCCTCGGACATCAGCACGCGCGCGACGTCCGCCACGCGCCGGTTCTCGGGGCTCTGCAGGTAGGTCCCACGCGCCCAGGCGTTGAAGGCCCCCATCGCCGGGCCGCACCAGATCTGGTAGTCGAGCTCGCGTCCGGGCGCTCCCTCGGCCGCCCAGCGCGACGACTGGCCGAGGTACCACTTGAAGAGCAGCGCCATCTTCACCTTCGGGTCGGCCGCGCGCTCGAGCTCTTCGGGCTTGTGGGCCTCGAGGTGGCGCGTGGCGTCCTCCCAGATCCGCTCGAGCGAAGCGCGGAAGATCTGCTGCTCGAGCTGCCGCTTCACCGGCTCGGGGATCGCCTCCAGGCTCTCGTAGGTCAGGTAGCAGCTGTGCAGCTTCTGCGCGCGCATCGGGTAGAGCGTGCGGTGCTTCACGACCTGCACCCGAACGCCGTGCTCGAACAGGTCGCTCTCGGGCGCCATCGCCACGTCGGTCATCTCGACGCTGCAGAGCAGCGCCTTGACGTAGTCCGACACGCCGGCCTCGAGGCACGACTGGTTGATCGACCCGGTCACGACGTAGTCCGCGCCCATCGTGAACGCCGCCAGCACCGCCTGCGGCGTCGCGATGCCGCCCGCGGCGCCGATGCGGATCGCGACGGGGTAGCGCTGCTCGCGCTGGATCGCGTCGCGCGACGCGAGCGCCGCCGGCAGGATCGCCACCAGGGGGCGGTTGTCGGTGTGGCCCCCCGAGTCGGCTTCGAGGGTGATGTCGTCGGCAATCGGAACGTGGGCCGCGAGGTCGGCTTGCTCGCGGGAGATCCGGCCCGACTCGAGCAGCGCGTGCACGATCTCACCCGGCGGCGGCAGCATGAAGCGGCTGGCGAGCTCCAGGCGCGAGAGCTTGGCGATGATGCGGTTGCGCGCCTCGATCGTGCCGTCGGGACGCTGGCGGAGCCCGGCGACGCGGTATCGGACGATGCTCGGCGTCAGGTCGATATAAGACGACGCCTCTACCGTACGCACCCCGTGCTTCAGGTAGACGTCGACGGTCGCGTCTTCGGTCGCGAGCTTGCGCGGGCTGTGGAGCAGGTTGAACGCGTGCGGCTGGGTCGGCAGCGCCTCCTGGATGTGCACGACCGCCTGCTCGATGCGCTGGATGGACAGACCGCCCGAGCCGAAGGTGCCCAGGAACCCGGCGCGCCCGAGCGCGATGACGAGCTCCTCGCCCGCGATCCCCTTCGCCATGGCGCCTGCCATGTAGGCGGAGCCGACGCCGTACGTACGCAGAAAGCTCGCTGCACCGAAGCGCGACGGCGGGGTCGGCGGCAACTCCACCAGCAGCGCACCGCGGCGGCGCGCCTCCTCGCCGCGCCCCCGGTCCCGCGTGACGCCGACGCGCGCGTCGGACGCGACCACGAACGCGGGCTCGTCCACCTCGCGCAGCGCCCGGCCGATGGCCTTGCGCTCATACGCCACCTTCCCGGTCGCGACCGTCGCCGCCGGCACCTCGGCGACGACCGCCACGGCGCGGGCGCTCGTGCTGCGCGTCTCGGGTTCGGCGACGACCGCCCTCGCGGGCCGATGGACGGTGAGCTCCACCCCGGAGGCCCGAGCGAAGACCCTGCCATCGGCGTCGTGCAGCGTGATCGACGCGCGGACCTCGAAGTCGCTCTTCCCCTCGATCTCGGCGGTGACGTAGAAGTCGTCGCGCTGGGGGGGCGCCGCGAACACCTCGTACCGCGCCCAGCGCGTCGGCAGCGCGGACGCCCCGAGGACGTGGTGGGCCCACAGGCCCAGGCACTGGAACTGGGTGTCCAGCGCGACGGCGTCGAAGGCGACGGGCGGGAAGCTACCGTGGACCTCGGCGGGGGGGCGGGGATGCCGGCACGCGACCGTGATCTGCTTGGGACCGATCCGCAGGACGCGCGTGATGGCCTGGAACGTCGCGCCGTGGAACAAGGACCCGTCGGTGTACGGCGTCAGCGCGGCGAAGCGGGGGTCGGGCGTGAGGTCGAAGGACCGGGGCTCGGGCGCGCTCGGGGGAGCCTGCGAGAGCCGCACCGTGCCCCGATAGTGGTAGCGCGGCTTGTGATCGCGCGTGGTGCTCGTGATGAACACGGACTGCACGAGTGCGTCCTCGGAGACCTCGGCGTCCTTCACCTCGACGAGGTAGCGCTCGGCCGCGGTGCCGTCGAAGGCCACGCCCTTGAGCACCCGGAAGTCGGACAAGCTGGCGAAGCGGTACGTGGGGTTCGCCTGCTGGCAGACGTTCGCCATCCACAGCCCGGCGGACGCGGCGGGCAGGACGGGGTTGCCGCCGATGACGTGGTCGCGAAGGAACGGGTTGCCCTCCACCTGGAGCACCCGCGACACGCGCAGCGCGGGCTGGCTGCGACGAACGGGCGGCGCGCCGGAGCGCGGTGGCCGGGGCGCCGGCGGCCCGATGTCGTTGACGAGGACCTGCACCGCGGCGTCCTCACGACCCAGCACGTCGACGAACGCGCTGGCGCCCGCCTCCACGGACATCACGGGGACGCCGTGGGACGCGAACAGCGACTTCAGGAACGGGGTGACCATCCCGCCGTCCCACGGGCCCCAGTCGAACACGACGGTGTTGCACGCCGGGTGTCGGCGCCGAAACGCGTGGGCGAACTTGTTCAGCACCTCGTTCGCGGCGGCGTAGTCGGACTGGCCGGCGTTGCCGTAGAAGCCAGACGTCGACGAGAAGAGCGCGAGGTGCGAGAGGCTCGCTTCGTCGACGGCGGAGAGCAGCGCGCGGAGCCCGTGGACCTTCGTGGCGAAGACCCTGGCGAGGTCGTGGTCGCTCTTGGCCTCGATCCGGCTGTCCGCCAGCGCGCCTGCGCCGTGGATGATCCCGGTGACGGGGCCCAGGTCGGCCCACGCCACCGCCTGACGCAGCGCCGCGGCGTCGGTGACGTCGGCGGCGGCGTAGCGGGCCCGGCCCCCGGCGCGCTCGATGCGAACGAGCGTGTGGGCGATCTCTCTGCGCGCGTGAACGCCGTCGAGGACCTTCTGGACGGCGAGGGGCGTCGCCTTGTCGCCGCGGTCGCACAGCATCGCGGTGATCTCGCGCCGGAGCACGTCGTCGGGGGCGTCGCGGTCGAGCGCCGGATCGGGGTCGAGGGGGGTTCGGCCCACCAGCAGGTAGGCGCCGCCGTGGGCTTGCGCGAGCGCCACCACGCACTCCGCGGTGATCCCGCGGGCGCCGCCGCTCACCAGGAAGACGGTCTGGGAGAGCGCCTCAGGCATGCACGTCCTCGAACACGCCGAGGGTCGAGCGTCCGTCGGGGCCGTGACCGACCTCGCCGAGCGTCTGGTCCGGGTCGTGCAACTCCTCGACGATGCGCTGGGCCGCGAACGCCGCGTCGAGCGCGGGGTCCAGGTCGATGGCGCGGCAGAACACGGCGGGCCACTCCAGGCGCAGGGTCTTCACGAGACCGAGGACGCCTGCGGTGAGCACGCCCGTGGTGTCGGGCGCCGGAGCCAGCCCCAGCTTCCCGTCGAGTCGCGTGACCGCCACGAACCACGTGCGCGGCGCCCCGGCGGCGTTGAGGTGGGGCGAGAGCTGCCTGGCGAGGCGAAACTGCGACAGGAGCCACGCCTCTTCGGCGGCGTCTCCGAGGAGTGCCTGACCAGCCGGCTTCGCGCTCGTGTCGCTCGCGAGGGGCGCGATGCTGATCACGGCGCCGACGCGACCGGGCCCAGCGAGCAGCGCGTCGAGGCTCCCGTCGACGACGGCCGATGGCGGATGCGCGGCCACGCGCCAGCCGCGCGCCGCGAGCCGCCGCGACAGGGCTGTCGACAGCGCCGCGTCGTCGCCGAGGATGACGCACACGCTGTCGGGATCCCAGGCGTACTCGGCCGCGTCGGGGCGCGGCAGCGCCCGGATCGCCACGCGACGGATCACTTCAGCTCCGCGAGGTGGCGGGCGATCTCGCCCACGGTCCGCTTCGTCGCGAAGCTCGAGAAGTCGATGCCCGAGAGGCTCTTGAACAGCCGCCCCTCGAGGGCGGCCATGATCTCGACGCGCTTGAGTGAGTCGATCCCGAGGTCGGCGGCCACGTCCATGTTCACGTTCAGCGAGTCCACCGGGAAGCCGGTCTTTTCGCTGATCACCGCGAGCAGGATCGCCGCGATGTCGTCGGTGGTCTGCGCGGCCCCCGCCGGGGCCACCGCTGGCGGTGCCGGCGGCGCGATCGGGGTCGGCCGC
>CAYQSE010000257.1:7281-7959 GCA_964419905.1 uncultured Enterobacteriaceae bacterium | reverse complement strand
TCGCTCACCGCCGCGCCCCGGTACAGGCGCAGCGCGCGCCGCCCCGATCCGGCGCCCGCGTCGTCGGCGGGGTCATCGTACAGCGCCCGCGGCGCGCCGGCCTCGACCCAGGCGTGCGCGGCCGCGGCGGGCAGGCCGCGCAGCTGGCGGAGGTGCTGCAGCGGCATGCTGCCGGGGAACGGGCGCCGATCCAGGGTGTCGATCAGGTCCACGAGGCCCAGGCGGCAGGCCTGCGACCGCGCCACCGTGTCCCCGGACGCGGTCAGCGGGTAGCAGAAGGTGGACCACTGCCGCACGTCGTCCCCGGTGGTCCAGACCGCGAGGTGGACGAGCATCGGCTCGCCGTCGATCAGCGCGGTCCAGGCGCCCACCGTGTTCCCGCAGTCGGGTCCCCCGCACGCCGCCACCGGATGCCCGAAGCGATCCGTGAACACCTCCAGCGCGTCCGGCGCGAGTGGCAGGCCCTCGGCGGGCTGATCCCGCTCGGGGAACACCCAGGCGCGCACGTCATCGCGGTCGTCCTCGTAGCCCCCACCGAACGCCACCTCGAGCGGCCCGAACCCCTCCGCGTACCAGTAGGTCGAGGCGAAGCTGTTGGGCTGCTCGTCTTCACCCAGCTCGGTGAGCGCCCAGGCGGTGACCGGGCCCAGCGGGGTCGTGCGCTCCTCGCGCGCGGTG
>CAYQSE010000257.1:0-7271 GCA_964419905.1 uncultured Enterobacteriaceae bacterium | reverse complement strand
GACGCCGAGGCCGTACCGCGCGCCGTCCTCCAGCTCGGAGCGCCACCGCATGCCCACCCGCACCCGCTCCGGCACCCACAGCCCCGAGGGCCGCTCCGGATCGAGCGGGGCGCCGATGCGGTGGTTCACCACGTCGCCACGGCGCTCGCGCAGCAGGCCGATCGACGCGCTGGACTCCACCGCGACGATCGCGTCACGCCCGGCGTCGAGGGGGCCGACCACCCGATGCCAACCTGCAAGGGCCTCGCCCCACGCACCCAGCCGCAGGGGCTCCAGCGGGGCCTCGCTCTCTGGCCCTTCGCCCGGATCGAGCACCTCGACCTCCGGGTCGGGCAGCGGGCCGTAGGCACCGCCAGGGTCGCAGCCCGCGACGGCGAGCAGGAGCAAGCGCCCGGAACGCATCAGGATCTGTGCAGCCTTCCGCCGCGAAGCATGCACGACGGCGGCCGACGAGGGCAAGCGCGCCGCGGCAGGCCGATGCCCTCGACCGGGACGCACCGGATCAGCGGCGCGAGACGGCCTGACCCTATGCGCGGCGGGGTCACCGAGTCGGTCGGGCCCGCGGGGCGCCTCGCCGATCGCCGGGGTACCAGGGTCCCGACTACCCGGAGGCGACGTGCTCGCGACCTTGATTCTGCTGGTGTTCAGCCTGCTCACCGCCCGCGCCGAGCCCGGCGCGGGCGACGTCCACGCGCTGCACCACTCACCCCCCGCGGCGCCCACGGTGGTCGAGATCGGGCTGTACCTCGTCGGGCTCACCCAGGTCGCGCCGGCGAGCGCCCCGTTCCCGACCTTCGACGCCGAGGTGCTGCTGTCCGCGCGCTGGCACGATCCTCGGCTCGCGTTCGATCCTGAAATGATCGGCACGCCGGTCGAGGTGTTCCAGGGAGCGGCCGCCGAGGTCGTGCTCGAGCGGATCTGGTCGCCCGAGTTGATGTTCGAGAACGAAGAGGGCTCACGGGCCATCGAGCACCGCGAGCTCGACATCACCGCCGCGGGCGACGTCACATACAAGGAGCGCTCCCACGTGCACGCGCACGCCGACGTGAACCTGCGCCGATTCCCGTTCGACACGCAGCACTTCGAGCTCCGCATCGCGCCGTTCGCCTGGGACCACCGCCACGTGGTCCTCGCCGTCGACGCGGCGCACACCGGGCACGATCCGGGCTACCGCAACCTCGAGTGGGTCGTGCAGGGCGTCACCACGCAGGTCGCCGACACCCAGCGGATGCGGCTCGAGGACCCGGTCTCGGTGCTGACGGCCACGATCTCGGCCGAGAGACTGTCAGGGTTCTACCTCTACAAGTTGATCGTCCCGCTGGCCGTGATCGTGATGTTCACCTGGTCGGCGTTCTGGATGACCGCCGAGCCGTCGGGGGGCCGGATGCAGCGCACGTTCGTGGCGTTGCTCACCGTTGTGGCGTTCCACCACATCGTCGCCGGCCACCTGCCGCGGATCGCGTACCTGACGTTCCTCGACGCGGTCGTGTACGCGTGCTTCGCCGCGGTCGGCGCGACGCTGCTCACGATCGTCCGGATCCACAACCTCGACCACACCGGCCACGGCGAGCAGGCCCGACGGCTGGAGCGGCGCGCCCGATGGCTCCAGCCGGCCGGGTTCGCGCTGACGCTCGTGGCCCTGTGGGTCGGCTACCACCTGTAGCTCGTCGCGGCGCCGCGGCCGCTGCACGTCAGGGGCGCGTGATCACCGGGCCGCCGTCGACCCACTGCACGGTCCCGAACGCCTCCTCGAGCACCGGCGCCAGCGGTGGCGCGACGCCGGGCGCGGCGACGACGCGGAACAGCACCGCGCGACCTTCGGAGGCGACGAACACCCGCGTCGTGTCGCGCCCCCCCTCGACGCCACGCACGACCAGCCCGTCGTGCGGACCGTACCGGACCATCTCCGGCTCGCCACCGACACCATGGCGGATCAACTCCGCAGCGAGCCGCAGGCGCTGCTCGGCGAACGCGCCGGTGTAGCGCCTCGAGCGCGGCGGACACGCGAGCACATAGGCGTTGTTCGGATCGGCGTACAGGTACTCGCCGTCGACGCGGGCGAGCGGGCGCCAGCCGGGCGGCAGCACGACGCGGTAGTCGCCGCCGGGTGGCTGGAACAGCGTCGGCGGCACCCGCGGTCGCGCGCCGTCGTCCGGGGGCACGACGGGCGGCCGCGGGCCGGTGAGCTCTTGCGGGGCGATCGGCTTGCCGTCGTAGGGCGGCGGCACGGGGGCCTTGTCCGCAGGAGAGTCCGGGATGCGCACCTCCACACGCATCTCGTCGTCGGGGGGCGCCTCGTCCACCCACTCGAAGCGGTAGGTCACGGTCGACGACGACGGGTTCAAGACGAGGTAGTAGTTCCCTTTCCGCTTGCCGTCGGGATAGACCACCGGCTCCGGGAACACGCCCGTGTGGGTGATCCGGTCACGGGGCCGTAGCTCACCGTTCGCGTTGATGCGCACATGCCCCTCGATGGGCGGGGAGCGATCCTCGCCCATCGTTCCGCCGTTCACCTTGCCGTCGATCCGGCACCCACCGTGCAGGATGCCGTGCTGGGAGAAGGTGCGCTTGATGACGTGCTCCTCGAGGGTCATGTCGAGCGTGAGCGCGTAGGACTCCCCCGCCGCGTAGCGGGCCTTCGGCTCATTCCAGGTGAACGCCGCCACGCACAGCGAGTTCTCGGATTCCATGCGCTTGCGCGCCGATCCCGGGCCGATCTGGAGCTCGTCGTCGGCGCCGCGGACGTCGACCCCGGCGAGCTTCCAATGGCCGACGGGGCGGCGCGTGTCGGCGCTCGGCGGGGCGGCTCCCACGCGGGATCCGCGGGGAGCGGGCGCGACGACCGCGCCACCCTGCACCTGCTTTGGGGCCTCGACTTCGATCTCGATGCGCCGCTCGGCGGTGTCGAACAGCGGCTCGCGCGTGTCGTCCGCGAAGTCGAGGTGAACGGTGTAGGTCACGGGACCGGGCTCGCGCCGCACGTCGGGGACGTGGAACGTCAGCGTCATCGTCTCGCCGTTCAGCGCCACCTCGCGGTGCCGCGACGACACGTCTCGGACGCCCCCCTTCGGCTGATCGACGCGCACGACCGCCTGCGCGTCGCCGCCCTCCAGCGTCACCCGCAGCGTGCCGTGCGTGAGCGGGCGGCTGATGGCCTTGACGTCCAGGTTGGGCCGCACGTCCAGCTCTTGCAGGGAGCCGCGCGCGTAGACCACCACCTTGAACGTCCGCGTGAGGTGCGTCTCCTTGCCGGGTGGCGCCGGCGGATCCTCGATGACGTGAATCCGCACAGGCATCCGGATCAGGGTGGGGTAGAACACCCACTTCGGCACCCGAATGTCCTCGCCGACGTTGGACCCGTCCGGCGCGCCGGTCTTCAGCACGCCAGCCTGGTAGAAGGTCGCGAGCTCCTCGGGCGGCGAGAAGTGGATGCCGGTGGCGGCGTGGTACGCGGCCACCGTCGCCGCAGGCAGGCGCGCCACGAGCCCCCAAGCTTTCGTGACGCTCGAGAAGCGCTGGTGGGGTATCGACCAGATGTTCCTCAGCTCGGCGTGCGTGGGTTCGCGCGTCTTCTCGATCGCGCGCTGTTCGGCGTGCGCCGCGCGGGCCACCTCTTCGAACGCGGACAGGAGCCCGTACGCGTAGGCGGCACGCTGACCCAATCCCTCGATGATCGCGTGGTGCTCGTCGTCCTCGTCCGGGTCCGGGTCGTCCAGCGACTCCAAGTAGGGCTGCGGGTTGATGCCCACGCCCGCTCGATCCAGCAGGTCGTGCTGCACCTCGTGCCAGTACATGTTCTGGGTCGGCGAGAGCGGGGTGCGCGCCAGGAAGTCCGGCGGCACGATGTAGGGGCCTTCGTCCCAGTGGTGCGGGGACTTGGCGGGCTCGACGAAGATCCGGTTGTGGTCGGTGCCGTCGGTGGTGCCAATGGCCGCGACGAACCGCGGCTCGTCGCCGAGGCTGAACAACTGCCGAGGCGCGAGCTTGTCGAGGTGGTGGAGGTGGAGCACCGCGCCCTGGCGAAAGTGGTGGACCAGCTCGCGCTGCACGGCCGGATCGCGCTGCCCGTCGCGGCCCATCGCGGCGATCGCGGCGACGCGCGCGTCGGTGAGCGGAGCCGGCGGCGGGGGGGGCGGGGGCGTCTGCGCGAGCGCGGCGGTGGCGACGACGAGCGCGACGAACACGGTCAGGGCGCGATGCAGCGTCATCGGCGGCTCCTCGTCGGGGCGGTCTCTCCGAACACCGCGCGCCACGCGGCGTCGACGTCCGCGGCGCGGGACGGCTGGGCGCCTGCCTTCATCGCCTCGACCATCGCGTCGCGGGCCGCCTGCTCGCGGAGCGCCGCGTCGATCGCGGCGTCCACCGCCGGATCGCCGACGTCGAGCCCGTGCGCCGGCACCGGGTCGGCCCCGTCGCCGCCGGGCAGCGGCACGAGCCCGCCGCAGGCCAGCGCGGCGACTGAGAACAACGTGAGGAGGAGGATCCTGTTCGACCTCGGGTCGCGACGACGCATGGCGGCTCCTCGCCAGGTTGGGCACGCGGGCGCCCGCCTCCTCACGTGCGAGGTCCGTGCCAGCCGCACGCCCAGCGCTGCGCTCCGCGGCGGGACCGCGACGCGCGCCACCCCGATCCGGCTCAGCGCGGGGTGGTCACCGGACCGCCGTCGACCCACTGGACGGTCCCGAACGCTTCCTCGAGCACCGGCGCCAGCGGCGGCGCGACGCCGGGTGCCGCGACGACGCGGAACAGCACCGCGCGACCTTCGGAGGCGACGAACACCCGCGTCGTGTCGCGCCCCCCCTCGACGCCACGCACGACCAGCCCGTCGTGCGGACCGTACCGGACCATCTCCGGCTCGCCACCGACACCATGGCGGATCAACTCCGCAGCGAGCCGCAGGCGCTGCTCGGCGAACGCGCCGGTGTAGCGCCTCGAGCGCGGCGGACACGCGAGCACATAGGCGTTGTTCGGATCGGCGTACAGGTACTCGCCGTCGACGCGGGCGAGCGGGCGCCAGCCGGGCGGCAGCACGACGCGGTAGTCGCCGCCGGGTGGCTGGAACAGCGTCGGCGGCACCCGCGGTCGCGCGCCGTCGTCCGGGGGCACGACGGGCGGCCGCGGGCCGGTGAGCTCTTGTGGCGCGATGGGCTTGCCGTCATAGGGCGGCGGTACGGGCGCGGCGTCGGACGGCGACGCGGGGATTCGTACCGTGACCCGCGCCTCCTCCGGCCCCTCGTCGACCCAGAAGTATTCGTAGGCTGCCCAGGCTCCGTTGCCGACGTAGAAGTTGAGCTCGAAGCGACCCACCCGCTGGCCGTCGTGTGCGACGTGCGGCGCGGGGAACACGCCGCTGAGCGTCCGCTGGTCGCTCAGTTGCTTGATGCTGCCGTCCTCCTTGAACGCGACCTCGAAGTGGACGCTGTCCCCGCCCGACCGCGCGTGGTCGAGCGTGGTGAGCCCGGCACCGAGCCTGCAGGTGCGAGGGTTCCTCTCCGGTGTGTCGGTCCAGATCCGCGGGTCGTGGTGGAACGCGTACTCGTCCAGCGTCGCGTGGATCCCGATGGTGAACGGCTCGCCCGCCGCATAGCGCACGTTGGGGTCGGTCCAGGTGTATGTCGCCGCGCACGTCGTCACCCGGTGTGGGGGCGACATGGTCTCGCGCAGACGCACGCGGCGGGGCTGCGCCGTCGGATTCTGGACGTCGCCCGTGATGTGGTTGCCCCAGTTCGCGAGATGGATCCCCTCGAACTTCCAGTACCCCCGGTGGGCGCTCGGATCGGGCGGCGCGGACGCGGCCCCCGGCGGCGATACCTTGGGCGTCGTGGCCGCGGCGGGGCCCGACTTGGGTGGGTCGACCTCGATCTCGATGCGCCGCTCGGCGGTGTCGAACAGCGGCTCGCGTGTGTCGTCCGCGAAGTCGAGGTGGACGGTGTAGGTCACGGGGCCGGGCTCGCGCCGCACGTCGGGGACGTGGAACGTCAGCTTCATCGCCTCGCCGTTCAGCTTCACCTCGCGATGCCGCGACGAGACGTCGCGGACGGTTCCCTTCGGCAGATCGACGCGCACGACCGCCTGCGCGTCGCCACCCTCCAACGTCACCCGCAGCAAGCCGTCCGTGAGCGGGCGGCTGATGGCCTTGACGTCCAGCTTGGGCCGCACGTCCAGCTCTTGCATCGAGCCCCGGGCGTAGACCTCCACTGTGAACGTCCGCGTGAGGTGCGTCTCCTTGCCGGGCGGCGCCGGCGGATCCTCGATGACGTGAATCCGCACAGGCATCCGGATCAGGGTGGGGTAGAACACCCACTTCGGCACCCGCACGTCCTCGCCGACGTTCGATCCGTCCGGCCCGCCGGACTTCAGCACGCCGGCCTGGTAGAACGTCGCGAGCTCTTCGGGCGGCGAGAAGTGGATGCCGGTGGCAGCATGGTACGCGGCCACCGTCTCCTCCGGGAGACGCGCCACGCGGCCCCACGCCTGGGTGACCAGCGAGAAGCGCTGGTGGGACACCGACCAGATGTGCCGAAGCTCGGCGAGCGTCGGCTCGCGCGCCCTCTCGATCGCGCGCTGTTCGGCGTGCGCCGCGCGAGCCGCCTCCTCGAACGCGGCCAGTCGCCCGTATGCGTCGGCGCCGCGCTGGCCCAGCCCCTCGATGATCGGATGGTGGTAGTCGGCGGTGAGCGAGGTCATGCTGCCGAGCCCGGTCGCCTCCGCCGGGGTGTCCATGGACTCCCCGTAGGGCCGCGGGTTGATGCCTACGCCCGCCCGGTCCAGCAGGTCGTGCTGCACCTCGTGCCAGTACGTGTTCAGCGTCGGCGCGATCGGGGTGCGCGCCATGAAGTCCGGCGGCAGGACGTAGGGTCCCTGGTCCACGTGGTGCGGGGACTTGGCGGGCGCGACGAAGATCCGGTTGTGGTCGGTTCCGTCCGTGGTGCCGATGGCCGCGACGAACCGTGGCTCGTCGCCGAGGCTGAACAGCTGGCGCGGGGCCAGCTTGTCGAGGTGGTGCAGGTAGAGCACGGTCCCCTGCCGGAAGTAGTGGACCAGCTCCTGCTGCACGGCCGGATCGCGCTGTGCCTCACGCGACATCGCCGCGATCACGGCGACGCGCGCGTCGGTGCGCGGCGGCGGCGCCGGCGGCGCCGGCGCCTGCGCGACCGCGGTGGTGGCGACGACGAGCGCGAGGAACACGGTCAGGGCGCGATGCAGCGTCATCGGTGGCTCCTCGTCGGGGCGGTCTCTCCGAACACCGCGCGCCACGCGGCGTCGACGTC
>CAYQSE010000256.1:0-7987 GCA_964419905.1 uncultured Enterobacteriaceae bacterium | reverse complement strand
AGCGTGTAGTTCGGGTCGCCGCGCGAGAGCTGGCTCCACACGAAGACCATCGCCGTGCACGGCGCCACGCCCAGCAGGATCATGCCCGCGATGTACTGGTCGGCGTCCTTTGGACTGACCCACCCCGCGAACACGACCTTGAAGAACAACCAGGCCAGCAGCGCCATCGTGAACGGCTTGATCAGCCAGTTGATCGTCAGCGTGAGCGCGAGGCCGCCGGGCCGTCGGCGCACGTCGCGCAGGCAGCCGAGATCGACCTTGACCATCATCGGGTAGATCATCACCCAGATGAACACCGCGACCACGAGGTTCACCCGCGCGACCTCGAGCCCGGCGATCGCCTGGAACAGCCCGGGGAGCACCGCGCCCAGCGCGACGCCGCCCCCGATGCACAGCGCGACCCACACCGAGAGGTAGCGGCCGAACAGGCCGAGCGGGTTGGCTTCGGACTCAGGCATCGAGCGCCTCCACGAGCTGCTTGAGGAGCGCCAGCGCCTCGGGCGCCACGCCGTAGCAGCGCCGTGCGCCGTCCACCTCGCCCGTCACCAGGCCCGCCTCCTTCAGGTGGGTGAGGTGCTGGCTGACCGTGGACGCCGCGATCGGGAGCTGATCGGCGATCTCGCCCGCGAAGCACGCCCGCTGCGAGAGCAGGAAGCGCAGGATGTAGACACGGTGGGGGTGGGCGAGCGCCTTGCACAGCGCGGCGAGCCGCGCGTCGTCGTCGGGGCGCGCCTCGAACGGCGCGGCGGTCGTCGTGCAACAGGAGGTGTCCATCCGTGCGCCTCGTTTCGTTATTCGCCGAATAGCGAAATGATGGGGCGGCGTCCATCCGTCGACCAGCCGATCGGGGTCGAGGGGTGCCTGGCCGCCGGGCCCCGGAGGGCGCGGTGTACCGTTGGCGGTGCAACGAAAGCCGACCTCTCCAGGGGGACGATACTTGGATAATCTGTCCTTGTAAAAAGGACGGAAGGGCTATCATCCGTCCACGCACCCTGATCGGAGTCCTGTCATGCCACGCGAAGCGTTCGCTGCCCTGGTCGCCGAGTTCGAGGAGCGGGTTCTCCCCCGCCCGACCCCGCGCGCGGGTCGACTCCCCGGTCTGCCCGGGAAGGCCGATGCGCTGGTGGGAATGCGTCGGGTCGGAAAGACGTGGCGCATGTACCAACACATGCGCGAGCTCCTCGCGCGCGGCGTGGCCCGCGAACGTCTCCTCTACGTCAATCTGGAAGACGAGCGCCTGTCGGTCCAGGCGTCCGAGCTCTCGGAGCTGACGGACGCCTGGTACGCACGGCGTCCCGACGTGGTCACGCAGGAGCAATGGTTGTACCTCGACGAGGTCCAGAATGTGCCAGGTTGGGAGCGCTTCGTGCGGCGACTGCTCGACCAGGGGAACGTCCACGTCCTCGTCACCGGCTCGTCGTCGAAGATGCTGTCGGCCGAGATCGCCACGAGTCTTCGAGGACGCGCGCTCGCCACGGAGGTGCTGCCGTTCAGCTTCGCCGAGGTCCTCACCCACGCCGGGATCTCCGCCCCATCGACGTGGCCGGTGGGGCCTTCCGAGCGCGCTCGCCTGATCTACGCGTTCGACGCCTACTTCGAGTCCGGTGGCTTCCCCGAGGTCCAGGGCTTGGATGCGACGATGCGTCGCCGCGTCCTGCAGGAGTACATCGACGTCGCCGTGCTCCGTGACGTGATCGAGCGGCGTCGGGTGACGCAGGTGCGTGCGTTGCGCTGGCTGGTGCGTCGGCTCCTCGCGAACCCCGCCGGGCGGTACTCTGCGAACCGCCTCCATCGCGACCTCCGATCCCAGGGCATCGCCATCGGGAAGGATGCGGCGCACGAGCTGATCGCGCACATCGAGGACGCGCACCTCGTGTACACGCTCCCGCTATGGACGGCGTCCGCGGCGCGGCGACAGTCCAACCCGCGCAAGGCCTACCCCGTGGACCCTGCGCTCTCGCGAACGGCGGCGTTCGCCAAGCCCGACGACTTCGAGCACCGGCTCGAGAACCTGGTCTACCTGGAGCTCCGCCGTCGTGGCATCGCGGAGCTCGGCTACCTCGACACGCCGTCGGGTTTCGAGGTGGACTTCTGCGGGCGGGACGCCGAGGGCGCGCTGCGGCTCGTGCAGGTGTGCGCGCGGCTCTCCGATCCCGAGACGCGCGATCGCGAGCTCCGCGCGCTCGAAGCCGGCATGGCCGATCAGGGCGTGGGGGACGCCACGCTCGTCACCTTGTACGACGAGGAGCATGTGCGCCTGCCCTCCGGCACGGTTCGCGTCGTCCCCGCATGGCGATGGTTGCTGGAGGGAGAGCGGGCGCCGTCGTGAGCGCCACCCTCCGGGCTCTCGCGGCGTCGCGCCGCGCCCGACCCCACGGTGTTCGCCTGCAGACTTCGGCTGCGCCGGCCGGTTCGCCGGTTCCGACAGGCACCCCGACGATGCCGCTGGGAACGATGTGCTGGGGGATGCGCGGCTACTCCACGTAGGCCAAGAATAACCGTTCAACCTTCCATCGCCCGTGCTGTTCCCGCGGGTTGTGCCCGGCCGACATAGCTCCAGAGCTATGGACGCCCCATAGGCCCGGGGCTATATTTCTGCCATGAGCTGGACGATCCTGTTCCACGACGCCTTCGAGCCCGAATTCCTCGGGCTCGCGGACGACGTGCAGGACGAACTCCTCGCTCACGCCGAGGTCCTGGCCGAGTTCGGTCCCGCTCTCGGGCGCCCGCACGTCGACACGCTGGCGGGCTCGCGCCACGCGAACATGAAGGAGCTACGCTTCAAGGCCGCCGACGGCGTCTGGCGCGTCGCGTTCGCGTTCGACCCGGAGCGCCGCGCGATCCTGCTCGTGGCGGGCGACAAGTCCGGCGTGTCCCAGGCTCGGTTCTACAAGACGCTGATCAAGACCGCTGACGCTCGGTTCAAGGGTTGGCTCGATGCCCTCTCGAAGCCGTCGAAGGAGCGCTGACATGGCACGTACCCACAAGGACATCCTGGAGAGCCTGCCCGACGAGCGCCGCGGCAAGGTGGCTGAGCGTGCCGAGGAACTGCGGCGCGAGGTCGAGGGCCTCCGAGCGCTCCGGCTGCTCGCCGAACGGACCCAGGAGCAGCTCGCTGAGAGTCTCGGCGTGAAGCAGCCGTCGGTCCACAAGATGGAGCGGCAGTCCGATCTCTACCTGTCGACGCTTCGCCGTTTCGTCGAGGCGGCGGGGGGAACACTGGAGCTGGTGGTCACCCTGCCAGGCACCGGGACCGTCCACCTGTCGGGGATCGGGGAGATCACGGAGTCGGATCCGGCCTGACGAGTCGGAGCGAAACGGACGCTGTTCCCGTCGGGCGTCGCCCGCCTCCGTTTCCCGAGGTTCGACGGTTCGCGCACGTCGCCCAACGATCGACGCGGTGACGGGCTTCTCGGAAGCGGTCGGCTACTCCACGTAGGGCAAGAAGCAGGGTTCAACGTTCGTTCGCGAGAGGTGTTCCCGCGAGTTGTTCCCGCGCGTTCGGGCCCTACACGACGCGCCACCACGGCGCTGCCACGATGCCCGCCTCCATGCGGAACGTCGCGTCCCCGCCGTGGAGCAGCAGACATCCCGCCACGGCATCGCCGTACTCCTCGCGGAAGGTGCGCAGGTGCCTGGCGTCACGCATCGTGGGTCGAGAGGTCGCCTTGATCTCGATGGCGACGAGGCGGTCGCGGTCCTCGATGACGGTGTCGACCTCCTGTCCCGAGGCGGTTCGCCAGTGGAGGATCTGCGGCCGGGGGCCCGGCTGGGCGTCGGCCCATGCGAGCAGATCGTTGATGACGAGGTTCTCGAGGTGTGCGCCGGTCGGCTGCCCACCCCCGAGGTGGAGCGCCAGTCCGGCGTCCGCCCAGTAGAGCTTCGGCGCCTTGATCAGGCGCTTGGTCCGATTGACGGCGTACGGCTCCAGACGGATCAGCAGGTGCGACGTTTCGAGGAGGCCCAGGTGTCGCTGGACCGTCGAGGCTGGCAGCCCGACGTCGCGGCCCAGCTCGGCCACGTTGACAAGCGCGCCGGTTCGGAGCGCCGCAGCGCGCATCAGCCGCCGGAAGTCGGGCAAGCTCTGGATGTTGGACAGGTCGCGAAGGTCGCGCTCCAGGTAGGTGCGGATGTAGCCCTCGAACCATGTCGCCCGTGCGTTGTCGGAAGGCAGCTCGAGTGCCGGGACCGGAAAGCCCCCCCGTCGCGCCAGGGTGGTCCAGTCCTCCGCGGGTGCACCATCGTCGGCGAGGAGCGAGGGCCAGCGCTCCACGTCTTCGAGGAGCAGCTCTCCCCACAGGCCCGCACGACCGAGGCCGAGCTGCTCGCGACGGGTGAGGGGGTGGAGGGTGCGGTAGGCGGCCCTACCGGCAAGGGAGTCCGCCACCGCCTTCATCAGCAGCAGGTTGGCTGACCCGGTGAGCAGGAACCGGCCTCGCCGCCTCGGGCGGTCTTGATCGACGAGCGCCTTCACCGCCAACAGGAGGTGGGGTTCGCGCTGGACCTCGTCGAGCGTCATGGTCGGGAAGCGCTGCAGGAGGTCGTGAGGTGCCGCGGCTGCCTGGTCACGGACCGAGAGGTCGTCGAGCGTGACGTACGGGCGCTCCGCGAAGGCGTCGCCTTCCTGGGCGAGGGTGCTCTTGCCGGCCTGACGCGCGCCGGTCAGCACGACGACCGGGAAGGTGTCGAGGTCGGCGGAGAGGGCGGTGCTGATGAGGCGAGGACGGTAGGTCGACGACATGCTCGGCTGATATCCAAGTACGACGTGGCTGACAATCCACCACGGCGTGGTAGCTTATCAGATAAGCGACGCCACGTATCCCAGGTGGAACCGGAAAAGCGTCGCTCGGGAGCGGTGTTCCCGCTTACGCCACCCTCGCCCAATCCCTGCACACCCGCTCGGCCTGCTCGATCACCACGACCACCGCCTTCTCCTGCTTGTCCGGCGGGTACCCGTGCTTCCGCAGCAGCCGCTTCACCTTCCGGCGCATGTCGGCGCGCACGGCCTCCTTCTGCGTCCAGTCGATGGTCACCGAGCCCCGGATCGCCTCGACGAGATCGTGCGCGATGGCCGCGAGCACGCCGTCGCCCATGACCTCGCGGACGCCGCCGTGGTCGGCGAGGGCGTCGTAGAAGGCGAGCTCGTCCTCGGTGAGTCCGAGCGCGTCGCCGCGCTTTGGCGCGTCGCGCAGCTGCTTCGCCATCGCGATCAGCTCCAGGATGACCTGCGCCGCCTCGAGGGTGCGGTTCTGGTAGCGAGCCAGCGTGCGCGCCAGCATCTCGGAGAACTTGCGGGCGACGACGACGTTCCGGCCGCTCTGCGCCTTGATCTCGTCGTTGAGCAGCTTCTTCAGCAGCTCGAGTTGCAGGTTCTTGTGGTCGGACTTCTTCACCGTCTCCAGGAACTCGTCGGAGAGGACGGAGATGTCGGGCTTGGCGATGCCCGCCGCGCCGAACACGTCGATCACGCCCTCGGAGGTGACGGCCCCGCTCACGATCTGCCGGATGGCGGCGTGGAGCTCGGTGTCGGACTTGCCCGAGCCGCCCACGGTGTACTTCTGGATGTTGCCCTGCACGGCCTGGAAGAAGCCCACCTCGTCGCGCAGGTGCCGCGCGCCTTCGAGGTGCAGCGCGATGCCGGCGGCCTTGTTCAGCGCCGTCATGGCCTCGATGTAGCGCTTCTTGGCCTTGTCGGGGTCGCCGGGGTCGAGGCCGCAGATGTGGTTCACGCCGCCGGCGAGCGCGGCCAGGCGATCGGTGGCCTTGGGGCTGAAGTAGCCCTGGTAGTCGAAGCCGTGGAACAGATCGCGGACGACCTCGAACTTCTCCTGAAGGACCGAGAGGGCGGCCTCGATGGGCACGCCGGGCTTGTCGCCCTGGCCGCCGCCGTAGCTGCTGATGGCCTTGCGGAGCTGGTCGGCGAGGCCGAGGTAGTCCACGACGAGCCCGCTCGGCTTGTCCTTGAACCGGCGGTTCACCCGCGCGATGGCCTGGAGCAGCCCGTGACCCTGCATGGGCTTGTCGACGTAGAGCGTGTGCGCGCAGGGCACGTCGAAGCCGGTGAGCCACATGTCGCGCACGATGACGATGCGGAGCGGATCGTCGGGGTCCTTGAACCGCTTCTCGATGGCTTTCTGGCGGTCCTTGCCCCGGACGTGCGGGTGGAACGCCACCGGGTCTGCGCCCGAGCCGGTCATGACGACCTTGATGGCCCCCTGCGCGTCGTCGGGGTGGTGCCACGCGGGGCGCAGGCGGACGATCTCGTTGTACAGGTCCACGCAGATGCGGCGGGACATGCACACGATCATCGCCTTGCCGTCGAGGATCTCGACGCGGCGGTCCCAGTGATCGAGCACGTCGGCCGCCACGAGGCCGAGCCGCTTCGGCGTGCCGACCAACGCCTCCAGCTTGGCCCAGGTCGACTTGAGCTTCTCGCGGGTGGGCTCCTCCTCGGCCTCGGTGAGCTCCTCGAACTCCTTGTCGATCTTCGGCTTCTCGTCTTCGGACAGCGCGATGCGCGCGAGGCGGGCCTCGTAGAAGATCGGCACCGTCGCGCCGTCCTCGACGGCCTGCCGGATGGTGTAGGTGTCGATGTAGTCGCCGAACACCGCCGGGGTGGAGCGGTCGTCGAACTCGATGGGCGTGCCGGTGAACCCGATGAAGCTGGCGTTCGGCAGCGCGTTGCGGAGGTTCTGCGCGAGTCCGGCGGTGACCTGGCCGGTGACGGCGTCGATGCGCGTCTCGAAGCCGTACTGGGTGCGGTGGGCCTCATCGACGATGACGACGATGTTCCGGCGCGATGACAGCGCGGGGAACGGGTCGCGCAGCGTGCGCTCTTGCTCGGTCAGCGAGAACTTCTGAATGGTCGTGAACACGACGCCGCCGGACGCGACGTTGAGCAGGTCGCGCAGGTGCTCGCGGCTCTCGGCCTGCTTCGGGTTCGGGATCAGGTCCTTCGCGGCGCAGAACTGCGCGTAGAGCTGCCCGTCGAGGTCGTTGCGATCCGTGACCACGACGAGCGTCGGGTTCTGCATCTCGGCTTCGAGGATGATCTTGCCCGCGTAGAACACCATCGAGATCGACTTGCCCGATCCCTGGGTGTGCCACACCACGCCGATGCGTTGATCGCCCGTCTCCGAGGCGGCCCGCACCGTCGCCGCGACCGCCTTGTTCACGGCGTGGAACTGGTGGTAGCCGGCGATCTTCTTGATGAAGCCGTCGTCGGTCTCCCACAGGACGAAGTGGTAGAGGTAGTCGAGGAAGCGGCGGCGCTCGAACAGTCCGCTCAGCAGCACTTGCAGGCGCGGCAGCGCGTCGGCGGCCACGGCCTCGCCGTCGATGGTGCGCCACGGGCCGAAGCGCTCTACGCCGGCCGTCAGGCTGCCCACGCGGGCCTCGGTGCCGTCGCTGACGACCAGCACCTCGTTCGTCGTGAACAGCGCGGGGATCTGGTCCTTGTAGAGCTGGAGCTGGTTGTGCGCGCCGTCGATGGTGGCGTTCGGGTCGGACGGGCTCTTGAACTCGATGACCGCGAGCGGCAGCCCGTTGACGTAGAGCACGAGGTCGGGCCGGCGCTTGTTGTTGCCCTCGACCACCGTGAGCTGGCTGACGACGAGCCAGTCGTTCTTGCCGGGATCGTCGTGCTCGAAGAGCCAGGCGAGGTCGCCGCGCTCGCGCCCGTCCTTCCTCACCTTCACGGTCACGCCCTCGCGGACGAGCTTGTGGAAGGCGTGGTTGCGCTCCTCCAGCGACGGCGAGTCGAGGCGGGTCACCGCGCGCACCGCCGCGTCGAGCGCGTCCGGCGGCAGGTGGTCGTTGATGCGCGCCAGCGCGCCGCGCAGGCGGCCTTCGAGGACGACGGCGCGGTAGCTGTCGCGCTCGGGCGCCTCGCCATCGGGGGCGAGCACGGGGCCGGGGACGTGCTGCCAGCCGAGCTCGGTGAGCCAGGCGATGGCGGCCTCCTCGACGACGGACTCGAAGCCGCTCA
>CAYQSE010000255.1:5564-7992 GCA_964419905.1 uncultured Enterobacteriaceae bacterium | reverse complement strand
CTTCCCGTCAGGACGGGCGGGCGGGACGCCCGCCCCACGTGATCTCGGGCCGCAGACGAGATGTGATGGATCCTGAGGCGAGACGCCCGCCCCACGTGATCTCAAAGCCAATACGGGATGGGTGGGATCATGAGTCTCCGTCTCCCATGGCAAATCTCCGCGGACAAGCACACGCCCGCGTGCCTCAAGGTATCGGCAGCCGAACGAACTTGACGTCGTAGGTGCTGAGCGCCCGCCGGTCGTTGTGCCGGCCCGACATGCGGCTTGTGTCCACCTTCGCGCCCTCGAACACCGAGAACGTTCGCGCGCCGCCCTGGACGAGCTCGTCCCAGTTGAACGAGAACACGCTGCCGTTCCAGGTGCCGTTGATCGTGTGCGTCGAGCCCCAGGTCCGCACGACGCTCCCGCTGAGCGTCGACGCGCCGTCCTCGTGCACGAGGTTCGCGGTGAACACGTGGGCGCCGGCCAGGGTGCACACCTTCCACACACCACGCAGCGGCGCGTCTCCGGCGGGCGCATTCGCCACCGTCAGCGTCGCCGTCCCGGACACACCACCGCCGGTGGCGCGCACGATCGACGCGCCGCCGCCGACCGCCGTCGCCATCCCGTGCTCGTCGACGGTCGCCACACAGGCGTCCGTCGTGGTCCACGCGATGGACGCGACCTCCATCATGCTCCCGCAGTCGTCGTACACCGTCGCCTCGAACGAAACCGCGTCCCCGATCTCGGCGGTCGCGGACCCGGGCCCGACGACCACGCTCGCGGCCACACCCGGCATGCACGGCAGGCCACAGACCCCGTCCGTGCACACCTCAGCGGTCGCGCACTCGATGCCCGCGCACAGATCGTCCTCCTGCTGGCAGTAGGAGAAGTCGTCGTCGACCGTGAGGCAGACCTGCGCGGCGTCGCAGTCCTCGTCGTCGACGCACAGGCTCACGAAGCAGGTCCCCCTGTAACAGACCTGATCCGCCGGGCACGAGATCCCGGCACACACGTCCTCGGCGCAGCGCCCATCCCCCCAACAGAAGGCATCGACGCCGCAGTCTGCATCGACCGTGCATTCCGAGAAGCACGTCCCGCGATGGCAGGTCTGGCCGACGCGGCACGTGACGCCATCACACGCCTGCTCGGCGCAGCGCGTCGCGTCCCAGCACGTATTGCCTTCGTCACACACTGCGGTGTCCGAGCACCCCTCGAAGCACGAGCCCTTGAAGCAGACCTGATCCGCCCTGCACTGGACGTCTGCACAGGGATCGTTCGCGTTCATGCACCAAGAGGCATCCTCTAGCGTGCGGCAGCCCTCCCCGTTCTCGCACTCGAGATCGGACGCGCACTCCGCGAAGCACGTCCCCTGATGGCACGTCTGCCCGACGTGACACGCAACCCCGTCGCACACGTCCACTGCACAGCGCGCGTCTCCCCAGCAGGCGCTGCCGGAATCACAACCGTCGTCATCCACGCAGACGTCGAAGCACGTCCCCATGTAGCAGGACTGGTTCGCGCCGCAGTCGACCCCGTCGCACGGATCCACGTCGGCGAGGCAGATCGACGGCCCTTCGCCATCGAAATAGCACGCGAAGCCCGCGCCACAGGCGTCCGGCTGCGCGGCGCAGTCCGCCGAGGGAAAGCAGGTGCCGCCGTAGCACTCGGTGCCCGACCCGCAGTAGACGCCGTCGCACGCCTGATCGACGCAGCGCCCACCGATGCACGACTCAGCGCCGACGCACTCCGTATCGAGCGCGCACGCGGCGAAACAGCGGCCGGCGTGGCAGGTCTGGCCGTCGCCACAGTCCACTTCGGCGCACGCGTCCGTGGTGCAGCGCCCATCGAGGCACGGCACGCCCTCCGGGCAGTCGACGCCCGTGTCACACGTCGCGTAGCAGGCCCCGTGGAAGCAGCGCTCGCCGTCCTCACAGCCCGGATCGCACGCGTCGATCGGGCACGCGCCGTCCCAGCAGGTGGGGTGATGCGGATCGCAGCGCTCGTCCCCAGTGCACTCCTCCTCGCAGGCGCCGTCCCGGCAGACCTCGCCCACCGCGCAGCCGCAGTCCTCGCCGTCGGTCAGCGCATAGACGGAGAACCCGGTGGTCAGCCCGATCACCCGGGCCGCGTCAGGCATCCACGACGCGGCCAGCTGACTCCAGGCCGCTTCGTTCGCGCGGCTGACCCACAGGCGCCCGGTCTGGCCGTCCGGCCGCTCGAACCAGAGCTGCACCGGGACGTCGAACGCGACGTCCGCGGGCCCGAGCAGAAACGCGGGCCCCACGTGCCCCCCCGGCGCGTCGTCCGCGGGGGTAATCGAGAACGAGACGGCCGTGGTGACCGCGCCCGCGGGCACGACCACCGTGAGCACACCATCCTCGCTCTCCAGGCTCCCGCCGGCGCTGTCCAACGTCACCTCGACCCTGCCCGCTACGGCCCCGCTGTC
>CAYQSE010000255.1:0-5464 GCA_964419905.1 uncultured Enterobacteriaceae bacterium | reverse complement strand
GCCGCTGTCGCCGCTGTCGCCGCTGTCGCCGCTGTCGCCGCTGTCGCCGCTGTCGCCGCTGTCGGTGTCGGCGGGAGCCGCGGAGTCGTCGCTGTGGACCGATCCGGTACACCCCGCGAGCAGGACAAACGCCAAGACCATGAGGTGCTTCATGGGCGAAGGGTTCGCACCTTCGCCGCCCCGGGTCAACGCCTATCTGAGCCCGTCGGACCATAGGGCCGCACGCGCGACGACGAATCGGGCGCGGCCCCCATCCCGAACGGCGCCCCCGTGAGTCCGCCGTTGGCGCAGAACGCGCGAAATCCCACCCGTGTCACGTCCCGCGCGGTCAGCCTGCCTTGCGACCGACGACGACCATCTCGCGGCCGCCGAGCAGCAGGTGCACCGTGGGCTCGAGCCCCACGGCGCGCAGCCCGTCGGCGACCTCCTGGGGCCGGAGGAAGTGGTTGCCCTGCACGTGCTCGGAGAGGTTCTGGAACGCGAGCGCGCGCAGCGGCGGCTGCCGCAGGTCCGTCGGATCGTCGGGCCAGCGGGGCTCCCAGATCACCGCGGCGCCGCCCGGCGTGAGGTCGTCCGCGATCCGCGCGAACACCTGGTCGCGATCCGCCCACACGTGGTGCAGCGCGCGGTGCATGACCACGAGGTCGTAGGGCGCGGGCGGGCGGTGGTGCAGCACGTCGGTGACAGAGAACGCGAGCCGCTCGGCGAAGCCCTCGGCGGACGCGCGCGCGTTCGCGTCCGCGATGTTCGGCGGGTAGCCGTCCAGGCCGACTCCCTGCATCCCCGGGTAGCGTCGCGCGAGCGCGCGCAGGGTCCACCCGTTGCCACACGCGAGATCGCACACGCGGGCGCCGGGGCGCTCGAGCAGCGAGAACACATCGAGCGCCGGGAGCACGTGTCGCGCGAAGATCGGCCCGAAGCTGGCCTCCAGCATCGGCCCGAACCAGTGCCCCACGTTCTCGCGCTCACCGAGAACGACCTCGCCCGGACGCGCACCGGTCCGGAGCCCGGTGACCGCGTGATCCGACATGTGCGCCGAGAGGACCGCCTGCACCGCGACCGGCATCAGCGTGCCCGGAGCGTCCGGCAGGAACGCGCGCCCCCGCTCGGTGAGCGAGAACGTGTCGCCGTCCCGGTCGAGCAGCCCGAACGCGTACGCCGCGTCGCACCACCGCGCGACGTAGCCGAGATCAGCGCTGGCGCGCTCCGCGAGCGCCTCGGCCGTCCGCGGCGCGTCGAGTGCGGCGAACAAGCCCCCCGACACCCCGACGAACGCCAGATCGAGGGTGAGTGCCCCCTGCGCCATCGCCAGCACCTCGTCTCGCACCGCCTCGCTGACCATCCCGCCTCCTGTGTCGTCGGACGTATCGCGAGGAGCCGCCAGCACGCGGCAAGGTGACAGCCCGTGGTAGATCCGCGCATGGAGAGCGCCGATGTGGATGCTGTGGCTGCTGCTCGCGTGCGCCCCGAAGCCCGCCGAGATCGGGCTCGCGTCGTGGTACGGCCCCGGCTTCGCGGGCCGGCCGACGGCCTCTGGCGAGCCGTTCCGCCCCGCACGGCGGACCGCAGCGCACCCGAGCCTGCCGTTCGGGACCGTGCTGCGCGTGGAGCACCTCGAGCGCGGGCGACACGTGCGCGTAATCGTCAACGATCGCGGGCCATTCGTCCCGGGGCGCGTCCTCGACCTGTCGCGCGGCGCGGCGCGGCGCCTCGGGATGATCGACGAGGGCGTCGCGCGGGTGGCGATCCGCGTCGTAGCCTGCCGGCGGCGCTACGGGCGCTGCGGATGAGCCTTGGCGGGGCGCGCACGCGCCGCGCCCCGCCGCGCGTGCGTCGGCCCCGACGTCGTGGCAGGATCGCCAGGTGCGTGAGAACCCCATCCAGTTCGCCGTCGTCCGCGAGGACCCGCGCGTCGAGCGCGCCGTCCTCGCGCGCCACCCCGCCTCCCGCGCGCTCCTCGTCGCGTCGGGCGGCTGCACCGCGCTGGCGCTCCAAGGCTGGCAGCCCGACCTCGATCTCACGCTGCTCGATCCGAACCCGGCTCAGCTCGATCTCGTCCGCGCGAAGATCGACGCGCTCGGCGGACCACTCCACCGGTTCAACGTCGAGGACGACGCGCCGGACGGGCTGTCGCAGCGGGGCAACTTCGAGTCGCTGTTCCGGGGCCTGCGCGGCTTCGTCCACGAGATGATCGTGCCCGAGGACACGCTGCGGCGACGGTTCGACGCAGGCGGCGGCTTCGAGGACCTGATCGCGAGCCGCTGGTGGCCGGTCGCGTTCGAGATGTTCTTCTGCGACCCGCTGCTGGTGACGATGTTCGGCCCCGCTGCGGTCCAGCACGCGCCGCCCGGCAGCTACCCCGCCTATTTCCGACAAGCGTTCGAGACCGGGCTGCGACGTGCGGACGCGCGCGACAACCCGTTCCTGCACCACGTCTTGCTCGGGCGCTATCTCGCGCGCAGCCTGCCCGACTTCCTCACGATCCCTTTGAAGCCCCGGTTCTCCTGGCTCCAGCGGTTCGTGCACGAGGTCGACGACTTCGGAGCGTGGGGGCTCCTCGGGCTGTCCAACCTGTTCGACTGGATGGCGCCCACGGAGGTCGAGGCGCTGATGGCGCGGCTGGTTGCGGAGACGCGTCCGGGCGCCGTCGTCGTGTGGCGGCAGCTCAACAACAACCGCGATCTCGAGGCGCTGCTCGCGGGCGCGTTCGACTTCGACCCGGCGTGGCAGCGCGCGCTCCACGCGGCCGATCGCAGCCTGTTCTACCGCAGCGTCCATGTGGGAGTGAGGCGATGAAGGCGCTGATCGATCAGGTGCTCACAGACATCGGCTACCGCGAAAACCCCTACCTGGTCGCGCTGGCCGACGGCTCGATGTCCAAGGAAGACTTCCTCGAGACCCAGATCCAGTTCTACGCCGCGGTCACGTTCTTCAGTCGACCGATGGCGGCCGTCGCGGCGAAGATCCCGAGCGCGCGGCTGCGGCTCGGCATCCTGCGCAACGTCTGGGAGGAGCACGGCGAGGGCAGCCTCGAGAGCGCGCACGGCGAGACCTTCCTCGCGCTGCTCGACGCGCTCGGCGGGGTGAAGCCCGCTGACATCGCGCGCCGCCCGCTGTGGCCCGAGGTGCGGATGTTCAACACCACGCTGACCGGCGCGTGCGTGATGGACGAATACCTCGTCGGCGTCAGCGTGCTCGGGATCATCGAGCGGATGTTCGCCGACATCTCCTCCTGGATCGGCCAGGGCATCATCGCGCGCGGATGGCTGGAGCGCGAGCGCGTCGTCCACTACAGCGTGCACGAGGTCCTCGATCACCAGCACGCCGACGACTTCTTCGCCGTGCTCGCGCCGGCGTGGGACGCGTCGGCGGACGACCGCTACTACATCGAGCAGGGGCTGCGCCTGGGCGCGCACGCGTTCGACACGCTCTACCGCGGCCTGTACCGCGCCCGCGGCCGTCGCTGGACCCGCGAGCGCGCGCTACCGCACCTGAGGACCTGATGCTCACCGTCCGCCAGGTGTCACGCGAGGAGCGGCCCGCCTATCAGGCGCGCATCGCCGCGCTCGAGCGGGGCATCACCTACCCCCTCGGCGAAGACTTCTTCGAGATCGACCACGGCGACGACTACTTCGCGTTCTTCGACCGGCTGGGCGAGCCCTCGTATTGGGTGGCGCTCGATGGCGAGCGCGTGGTCGCCGTCGGCGCCGGCGTGCTGCGCACCGTGCCCGGCGCCGGGCGCACCTGGTACGGCTGCGATCTGAAGGTCCACGCGGACTACCGCGACCGCCGGATCCCGCTGCAGATGGCGCTTCGCGGCTTCCCCCTCACCTACCCGCGCTGCCCGCACGGCTACGGCATCAGCATGAACCCGGGCGACGGCAGCGAGAACCGGGTGGTGCGCCTGCTGCTGCGGATGCGGCTGGTGCCGGTGACCGTCGGCCCGATCCTCGAGATCTTCTCGCTCGACGCCGACGCGATGCGCGCCGCCGCGCCGCGCCTGGCGTCCACGCTCGGCCCCCTCTCCTACCTGTCGCTCGGCGGCATCAAGGACATCGTGCTCCGCAGCACCGGCGCGCCGATGCCGCTGCTGCACGTCCAGCACGGCCCATGTGCCGCGCGAGGCCTCCCCGAGCCGGTCGACGGCCACGTCCACATGTTCTGTGCGCCCGCGGGCGATCCCGACGTCGCGGCCCTCGGGCTCCGACCGAGCGCGACCGCCACCGTGCTCCAGCACCGGATGGTGGGCTGGGACTGGCGCTTCGTGCTCACCAGCGACATCTGAGGCCGAGACAGAGCGCGCGCTCCACATCGCGCAAGATTTCCTGTCACTGGATCGGGGCGGCGCACGTTGGTCGGTTGAACCCGGACCCCTCGGAGGGATGATGTCCACCATGCCGGCCCTGCTCCCCACCTCCCCTGCCCCCAGCGGGCGCCTCGTCGACGTCGAAGGGCGCGCGCTGCCTTTCCGCGGAAGCGCGCTGCAGGTCGATGCCGCCGCCGGCCTGGCGCGGGTCGTGCTGCGCCAGACGTTCCACAACCCGCACGAAGTGCCGCTGCGCGTGACCTACCAGGTTCCGCTGCCCGCCGACGCCGCGGTGAGCGGCTTCGCGTTCACGTTCGCCGGCGAGCGGGTCGTCGGCTCCGTCGACCGGGTCGCCGAGGCCCGCGCGCGGTTCGAGCAGGCGCTGCTCGACGGGCGCGCCGCCGCGATCCTCGAGCAGGATCGCGCCAGCCTGTTCACCCAGGAGGTCGGCAACGTGCCGCCCGGCGCCGAGATCGTGTGCGAGATCACGCTCGATCAGCCGCTGCGATGGCTGGACGGCGGGCAGTGGGAGCTGAGGTTCCCGACCACGGTGGGGCCGCGATTCCTCGGCGAGGCGGGGCGGGTGCCCGACGCGGAGCGGATCAGTGTCGCCGTCGCCTCGGGTCCACTCGACGCGGCGCTGCGCGTCGAGGCGCGCCTGCGCGACCGCTGCCAGCACGTCACCTCGCCGTCGCACGCCCTGGCTACGCGCCGCGCCGACGACGTGACCGAGGTGACGCTCGCTCACGGATCCGCACCGCTCGACCGCGACCTCGTGCTGCGGTGGGCGGTCGCCGACACCGCGCCGGGCGCGAGCCTCGACGTCGCGCGCCCGGCGGCCGACCGGCACGGTGGGGAGCACGCCTACGGGCGCCTCGTGCTCGTGCCGCCGCTGCCGGGCCACCACGCCGCCGTCCCGCGCGACCTCGTGCTCCTCCTCGACACGAGCGGCTCGATGCGGGGCGAGCCGCTCGCGCAGGCGCAGGCGGTCACGTGCGCGCTGATCGACACCCTCGACGATCGCGACACGCTCACGCTGATCGAGTTCTCCACGCAGCCGCGGCGCTGGTCTCGCGGCGCCCGGCCCGCGACCGCGGCCCACCGCGAGGACGCGAAGCGCTGGGTGCGAGGCCTGCAGGCGGCGGGCGGCACGCAGAT
>CAYQSE010000254.1:0-8002 GCA_964419905.1 uncultured Enterobacteriaceae bacterium | reverse complement strand
CCGCGTGCCCCATGGCGAAGCCGGCACCCTCATCACCGCCGTCTGCATGCACGAGGAATCGTGGGAAAAACCCGGCACCGGGGGCTGCGAGTTCCACCTCCGCGTCGACGATCGCGTCATGCATGTTGCGGCACTCAACCCCGCGCAGATCCTCTCTGACCGCCGGTGGCTCGAGATCCGACTCGACGAGCACGGGCTGCGCGTCGGCGACGTGCAGCACGGCCCGCCCGAGAGCACCGACGCGCTGCTCGATGCACTGCGCGCGGCGCTCGACGCCGCACCGCGCCCCGGCCCCGACGTGGGCCTGCCGTTCGCGGGCGGGCTGGTCGGCGTCGCGAGCTACGATCTGGTGCGCCGCATCGAGCGGCTCCCCACCGCGCGGCCGCCCGTTCCAGGGCACCCCGAGGCGGCCTACTATGCGCCGCCCTCGCTGCTCGTCTTCGACCACGTGAGCCGCCGGGTGGCGCTGCTGCACGACGGCTCCGAGTCCGAGCGTCGCGCGCTCTCCGAGCGCGTGCAGGGCGCGCTGCGGGGGCCGCTGCCGGCGCAGCGTCGCGGTGGTCATGTGAGCGAGCCCGTGCCGAGCATGCGCCGCGAGGCGTTCATGGCGGGCGTCGACGCCACGCGCGAGCACATCGCGGCGGGCGACGTCTACCAGCTCGTGCTGGCGTGCCAGTTCACCGGCGAGACCGATCTCGAGCCGTTCCAGGTCTACCGGGCGCTGCGGCTGCTCAACCCGCCGCCCTACATGTACGGCCTCACCTTCGGCGACCTCGCGGTGATCGGGTCGTCGCCCGAGGCGCTGGTGAAGCTCCAGGGGCGTCGCGCGACGCTGCGTCCGATCGCGGGCACCCGGCCCCGCGGCGACACCCGCGCGGCCGACCTCGCGCTCGAGGCCGAGCTGCTCGCGGATCCGAAGGAGGGCAGCGAGCACGTCATGCTGGTCGACCTCGCGCGCAACGATCTCGGTCGCGTCGCGGTGCCCGGCACGGTCAAGGTCGAGCCCTACCGCAGCATCGAGCGCTACAGCCACGTGATGCACATCGTCAGCGGCGTCGAGGGCACGCTCGAGCCCGGGTCCGATCAGTTCGACCTGTTCGCCGCCGCGTTCCCGGCGGGCACGGTGGTCGGCGCGCCCAAGGTGCGCGCGATGCAGCTCATCGACGAGCTCGAGCCGGTCCGCCGCGGGATCTACGCGGGCACGGTCGGCTACTTCGGGCACGATGGTGCGATGGACCAGGCGATCGCCATCCGCACGCTGGTGTTGCAGGGTGGCCGCTACTTCTACCAGTCGGGCGCCGGGCTGGTCGCCGACAGCGTGCCCGAGCTCGAGCACGCCGAGGTCGTGGCGAAGTCCGGCGCGCTGCTCCAGGCGCTGCGCCTGGCGGGGGAGGGCCTGTGACCGCCCGTATCCTGCTGATCGACAACTACGACTCGTTCACGTTCAACCTCGTGCAGGCGCTGCGTGTGCTGGGTGCCCAGGTCGACGTGTACCGCAACGACGCGATCACGGTCGACGCGTCGCGCGCGCTCGCGCCCACGCACCTCGTGCTCTCGCCGGGCCCCGGGCGGCCCGACGACGCCGGCGTGATGATGGCGATGCTCGACGCCTGGGTGGGCGAGGTCCCGATCCTCGGCGTCTGTCTCGGGCACCAGGCGATCGGGCTCGCGTTCGGCGGCGTGGTCGCGCGCGAGAAGCGGCTGATGCACGGCAAGTCCAGCCTCGTCCGCCACGACGGCCGCACGATCTACCGGGGTCTGTCCCAGCCGTTCCAGGCGGCGCGCTACCACTCGCTCACCGTGGTGCGCGAGCACATGCCCGACGTGCTCGAGATCACCGCGACCACCGATCAGGACGAGGTGATGGGCGTGCGGCACAAGACGCTGCCGATCGAGGGCGTGCAGTTCCACCCCGAGAGCGTGCTCACGCCCGAGGGCGATCGGCTGCTCGCGAACTTCCTCGCGCAGGTGCGCTAGGTGGAGCCGCGCGCGGCATTGGAGCACCTGCTCGCGGGCGCGCACCTGTCGCAGGACGAGGCGGGCGCGCTGATGGGCGCGCTGATCGATCCGGGCGTCGAGCCGGCGATGAAGGCGGCGATCCTCGTCGCGTTGCGCGCGAAGGGCGAGACGGCCGACGAGGTGCGCGGGCTCGCGCTCGCGATGCGCGACGCCGCGCATCGGCTCCCGCACACGCTGAGCGTGCCGCTGGTCGACACCTGCGGCACCGGCGGCGACGGCTCGCACAGCTTCAACGTGTCCACGGCCACCGCGCTGCTGGTCGCCGCCGGCGGCGTGCCGGTGGCCAAGCACGGCAACCGGTCGGTGTCGAGCCAGTGCGGCAGCGCGGACGTGCTCGAGGCGCTCGGGTTCACGATGCCGGCCGATCCGCGCGCGGCGGCCGACGCGCTGCACGCGCACGGGTTCACCTTCCTGTTCGCGCCCGCGTTCCATCCGGCGATGGCCGCGGTGGTGCCGGTGCGGCGCGCGCTGAAGGTGCGCACCGTGTTCAACGTGCTCGGCCCGCTGACCAACCCGGCGCGGCCGGCGTTCCAACTGGTCGGCGCGTTCTCGGAGCCGGTGGCCGCGCTCATGGCCGAGACGCTCGCCGGGCTCCCGATCGCGCGCGCGTTCGTCGTGCACGGGGCCCCGCACTGGGACGAGGCGACGCCGATCGGCCCGTTCGTCCGCTTCGACGTGTCCGAGGGGCGGGTGAAGCGAGAGGAGATCGATCCGCTCCGCTACGGCATCGCCCGGTGCACCGCCGAGGATCTGGCCGGTGGGGACGTCGAGCTGAACGCGCGGCTGCTCCGCGAGGTGTTCGCGGGCGCGCGGGGGCCGCTGCGCGACGCGGTGGTGCTCAACGCGGCGCTCGTGTTCGAGCTGATCGGGCGCGCGAGCGAGCCGGAGGAGGCCGTCGCGCTGGCCTCGGCGCCGCTCGACGATGGGCGCGCCGCCGCGTTCCTCGATCGGCTGGCGGGCAGCCGGACTTGAGCGGCGGCCTGCTGGCGCAGATGGCGGTGGCGAGCCGCGCGCGGGCCGAGGCCGCGCGGCGGGTCGAGCCGCTCGCGGATCTACGCCGGCGCGCGCTGTCGACGCCCGTGCCGCCTGCGCTCGCGCTGAGCGGCTTCGACTTGATCGCCGAGGTCAAGCTCCGCGCCCCGTCCGCGGGCGTGCTCGCGACGCCGGACGATCCGGCGGCCGAGGCGGCGCGGCGCGCGCGGGCCTACGCAGACGGCGGCGCGGCGGCGATCTCGGTGCTCACCGAGCCCAGCCGGTTCGACGGCGATCTCGCCCACCTCGCGGCGGCCGCCGCGGCGGTGTCCGTCCCGGTGATGCGCAAGGACTTCCTCGTCGATCCCTACCAGGTGTGGGAGGCGCGCGCGTCGGGAGCCGGCGGGGTGCTGCTGATCGTGCGCATGTTGTCCGACGACGCGCTGCGAGCGCTGCTCGACGCGGCGGCCGAGGCGGGGCTGTTCGCGCTGGTCGAGGCGTTCGACGCGGCGGATCTCGCGCGCTGCGCGCCGCTCGTCGCGCGGTGGCCGTCGGGCGGGCCACCGCTGCTCGTCGGGGTGAACAGCCGCGATCTCGTCACGCTGGCGATCGACCCCACCCGGCTGGGCGCGCTCGCGTCCGCGATGCCGGCGGGCGCGGTACCGGTCGCCGAGAGCGGCATCCACACACCCGACGATGCGCGGGGGGCCGCGCGACACGGCTACCGGGTCGCGCTGGTCGGCACCGCGCTGATGGGCGCGCCGGATCCGGGTGCGCTCGCGCGCGCGATGCGCGCCGCCGGACGCGCGGAGGTCGGATGCGCGGCGTCGTGAAGATCTGCGGGCTGACCACGCCCGAGGCGGTCGCGCACGCGGTCGCGTCGGGTGCCACCGCGGTGGGGCTGGTGCTCGCGACGTCTCCGCGCCGCGTCGATCCGACGCTCGCCGCCGAGCTGCTCGCCGCGGCAGGCGCGGCCGAGCGCGTCGCGGTGTTCCGTGTTCCGTCACCCGAGGCGCTCGCCGCGATCGCCGCGCTGCCGTTCGACGCGGTGCAGGCGGATGCGGGCTGGGACGGCGCGCTGCCCGACGGTTGGTTCCGCGTCCCTGCGTTCCACGACCGGCCGGCGGACCACGCCGCGCTGCACGCAGGCACCTGGGCCCCCGCGACGCCGGGCAGCCTCCGCGGGGCCTTCCTGCTCGACGGCCCGCGTGGCGGCGGTCTCGGTGAGCTGGGGGATGCGCGCCGCGCCGCGCGGGCGGCCGCGCACGGACCGTGCGTGCTCGCGGGCGGGCTCGACCCCGAGAACGTCGGTGCGCTGATCGCGGCGGTGCGCCCCCACGGCGTCGATGTCAGCTCGGGCGTCGAGGCCGCCCCCGGAGTCAAGGATCCCGCGCGGGTGGCGGCGTTCATCGCCGCGGCCCACGCCGCGTTCGCCGCGTTGTCGGCACAGGAGCACGCATGAAGGGAGTGGACGAGGCGGCCCTCGGGCGGCTGTTGGACGGGAGCTGGCCCGACGCGCGCGGGCGCTTCGGCGACTTCGGCGGACGGTTCGTCCCTGAGACGCTGATGCAGGCGGTCACGCGGCTCGAGGCCCACGCGCGTGAGGCGCTCGCCGATCCGGCGTTCGTGGTGGTGCTCGCGGGCGAGCTTCGCGACTGGGTCGGGCGCCCGACCCCGCTCTCGCCCGCACCCCGGCTCTCGGAGGCGTGGGGCGCGGACGTGTGGCTCAAGCGCGAGGACCTCGCGCACACCGGCGCACACAAGATCAACAACGCGCTCGGTCAGGCGCTGCTCGCGAAGCGCATGGGCGCGCGGCGGGTCGTCGCCGAGACCGGCGCGGGGCAGCACGGGGTGGCGTCCGCGGCTGCGTGCGCCCGGCTTGGCCTGCCGTGCGTGGTGTACATGGGCGCCGTCGACGTCGAGCGGCAGGCGCCGAACGTCCGTCGGATGAAGCTGATGGGCGCCGAGGTCGTGCCGGTCACCGGCGGTGACGCGACGCTGCGCGCGGCGATCGACGAGGCGCTGCGCGACTGGGTCAGCGATCCCGAGGGGACGTTCTACCTGCTGGGCTCGGCGGTGGGGCCGCACCCCTACCCGTGGCTCGTGCGCGAGTTCCAGTCGGTGCTGGGCAAGGAGGCGCGCGCGCAGATGCTCGCGCAGGCGGGCGGGCTGCCCGACGTCGCGGTCGCGTGCGTCGGCGGTGGGTCGAACGCGATCGGCCTGTTCCACCCCTTCGTCGGCGATCGCGACGTCGCGCTGCTGGGCGTCGAGGCGGGCGGGCGGGGCGCCGGGCTCGGCGAGCACTCGGCCACCGTCACCTACGGGCGCCCTGGCGTGCTGCACGGCACCTACAGCCTGCTCATCCAGGACAGCGGCGGTCAGATCATCGAGACGCACTCGGTCAGCGCCGGGCTCGACTACCCGGGCGTGGGGCCCGAGCACGCGCTCCTCGCGCAGCTCGGGCGGGCCACGTACACCAGCGTGACCGACGACGAGGCGGTCGAGGCGCTGTCCGAGGTCGCCCGCGTAGAGGGGATCCTCGTGGCCCTCGAGACCGCGCACGCGTTCGCCGGCGCGCGGCGGTATGCACAGGAACACCCCGGCGCGCGCGTGTTGATCGGCGCAAGCGGCCGCGGCGACAAGGATCTGGGCATCCTGGCAGCCTGGGAGGCGAACCGATGAGCGCGATGGAACGACTCGAGGCGGCGATCCGGTCGCCGCGGCGGCCCGGACGGCCCGCGCTGATGCCCTACCTCACTGCTGGCTACCCGACCCGCGAGGGCTTCGTGGACCTCGTGCGGGCGGTCGGTGCGGTCAGTGACGCGATCGAGATCGGCGTCCCGTTCACCGATCCGATGGCGGACGGCGTGACCATCCAGGCGTCCTCGCGCGTCGCGCTCGAGAACGGCGTCACCCTGGCATGGATCCTCGACACGCTCACCGCGATGCAGCCCGCCGCCGAGGTGCCGCTGTTGCTGATGAGCTACCTCAACCCGCTGCTCGCGTTCGGTCTCGACCAGCTGCCGCGCGCGGCGAAGGCGGCGGGCGTGTGCGGGTTCATCGTGCCCGACCTGCCCCACGAGGAGGCGGGTCCGTTCCGCGAACAGGCCGAGGCCGAGGGGCTCGCGCTCGTGCAGCTCGTCACGCCGGTGACGCCGGCGGAGCGCCTCGCGATGCTCGGGGCTTCCAGCCGCGGGTTCGTGTACACGGTGACGATGACCGGGGTCACCGGCGGTGCTTCGCTGCCTGGCGATCTGGCCGACTACCTCGACCGCGTCCGTGCCGCCTCGTCGGCGCCGGTGTGCGCCGGCTTCGGGATCCGTTCGGCGGCGCAGGTCGACGCGCTCACCGGCCATGCGGACGGCGTCATCGTCGGCTCGGCGGTGATCGCCGAGCTCGCGGCGGGTCGGGATCCGGTCGCGTTCTTGCGCGGGCTCATGGGCGAGGAGGGCTGAGATGTGGTTCTTGCTCGGTGCATTGGCCTTCGCGGGTCCCGCGAAGTGGGAGGGGAAGGACGCCGACATCGAGGCGACCGCGACGATCTCGGCTTCGCCCGACGCGCTCCGTGCCGTACTGCTGGATCGCAAGGTCCTCGAGCGCGTCTACCCGGCGCGCTGCCTCGCGAAGGTGGACTACGAGGGCGTGAAGGACGCGTCGGCGGCGGTGCGCGTCACCTACGTCGCGGCGCTGATGCGGCGTCGCCTCGACGCGATGGCGCCGGTCGCGCGCAACGAGCGGGTGTTCGAGGTCGATCACCTCGGCAACAAGGGGTTCATCACGCGGTGGACGCTGACGCCCGGCGAGGCGGGCACCGAGGTCGCGATGGCGACCTTCCTCAACCCGCCGCCCAAGCCGTTCCGGGGCTACTTCTTCACGCGCGTGCGCCCGAACTGGGTGCAGTGCCATGTCGAGGCGCTCCAGGGGCTCGAGTCCGCAGCGAGGTAGGTCGCTACAGCGAGAACACCGCCTCGACGGCGACCGCGGGCCCGAAGCGGCGCGCGCGCCAGCTCGCGCCCGCAGTGGCCTCGAGCCACCACTTCGGGTCCAGCACCAGGCGACCGCCTGCGAGCAGGCTCAGTCGGCCGTCCGTGCGGACGCTGAGCTCTCCAAAGCCGGCCAGCGGTCGCAGGTGCCGGCCCACCGGCAGCGTGGAGGGCACGCCGAGGCGGGCCCCGAACTGGGCGAAGCCGCGATCGGCCCAGCCGACGCGCCCGACGACGCCGAGCACGCGGTACTCCACGCGGAACCCGACGCCGCCCCACGGGTGCTGCCCGTCGAAGCCGACGCCACCAGAGACGCCTGCGAGCCATCGCGACGCGGGGGCGAGCCGCGGCGTACCGTCGGGCTCGAGCGGCGCGACGGCGACCGCGACCGTGCTGCGCTGGAGCGCTTCCCGATGGGCGGCGAGGCTGCGCTCCCACCAGGGCACCCACGCGGCCAGGTGCGGGTGCAGCGCGAGCGTCGCCGGGCCGGCGCTCGCCGCCTCGAGGCGCGCCCAGGCGAGCTCGGCGAGGGGCGAGGACGGGAAGCGGGCGACGAACTCCTGCAACGCCGGCACCGCCTCGGTGTCGCTCTGGCGGCGGGCGTGCAGCTCACGCCACGCGTCGAGGTCGCGCCCCGCCGCGATGTCGACGGCGGGCGGCTCGGGCGCGGCGGCCACGGCGTGGAGCGCGCCCGCGAGCACGAGGACGAGCGCGGCGCTCAGCGCTCGTCCTCCTGGGTCCACTCCGCCTCGCGCCGGTAGATGGTGCGCGCGGTGATCCCGAGCAGGTTCGCGGCGAGACTCTTGTCGCCGCCGGTCATGCGGAGCGTCTCCTCGATCATCCGGCGCTCGACGTTCTTCAGCGGCGTGCCGACCTCGAAGCTGATCCGCTGGCGCGCGCCCGACGCACCCCGGAGCGGCGTGGGCAGATCGTCGACGTCGATCCGGTCTCCGCGGCACAGCACGACCGCGCGCTCGATCGCGTTCTCGAGCTCGCGCACGTTGCCCGGCCAGCGCCACACCGAGAGC
>CAYQSE010000253.1:0-8014 GCA_964419905.1 uncultured Enterobacteriaceae bacterium | reverse complement strand
ACGGGCGGGCGGGACGCCCGCCCCACGTTCCCAGATCCTCGTGAACCCGCCTTCAACGGGTCTTCCTGGAGATGTGATCAATCGACAGGCGTCTCGCCCGCCCGCCCCGAGTGGTGGCCCGGAATGAAGATTTGACCTGCATAGTCGGCGGATCGAGCATCGCAGTTCCTACTGGCCGGGCGGGACGCCCGGCCCACGTGCATGGATCCTCGTGAACCCGCCTTCAACGGGTCTTCCTGGAGAAGTGATCAATCGACAGGCGTCCCGCCCGCCCTGATCCTGCGAACCAAGGGAGCGGGGTCGGATCGTGAACCGCAGGGGCCTCACGGCCCGAGCCGCTCCGTCTCGCGGCGCACGACCGCGATCTGCTCACCGAGCGCCGCGTGCAGCGCGGGCAGCGGCACCACGTCGTTCAGGATCGCGGGACCGTGCGCGTAGAGCAGCAGCCCGCGCTCGCTCTCCTCCTTCCCGCGCAGCTCGGTCCGCAGCGCCTCGTAGAACGCGACGGCCTCGCGCTGATCCGCCGCGAGCCGCGCGCGCGCCTCGCCGAGGAAGAGCGTGGACAGGTTCGGAAACAAGCTCCGCCCGAGCCAGGACTGCGCGCGCTGCTTCGCCGCGGCCCACGCGTCGCGCGCGTCGAACCACGCGCGGACCTGGCCGACGACGTCCGCGTGCCGCGCGTCGAACGCCTCCCACAGCGCCGCGCTGCGCCGCTGCAGCTCCAGGTGGGCGGCGCGCAGCGTGCGCCCCTTGAACCAGCCGCCGACGCCCTTCGCCACGCCGACGCCGAGCAGCGAGCCGATGAGCGCGCTCGCGGGGACCAGCACCAGGGACAGCCCGCCGGTGCTCGGGGCGAGCGCGAGGCCGATGCCCAGGCCGAGCTTGCCGCCCACGGTGACGCCGACCCCGGTGGCGGCGGTGTCGACGAGCGCGTGCTCGGCGGCGGTGCGCGCGTCCGTGCGCCCCTGGTAGAGCCGGCGCCCCTGGCGCCCGACGTTGACAGCGAGCGCGACGAGCGGGACGTGCGCGTCGAGCCCCGCCGTGAGGTCCGCGGCGTCGCCGAGGTGCTCGAGCGCGGTCAGCGTCTCGTCGGTGCGCTCGTACGCGTCCGCCGTCGACAGCCCCTCGAGCGCGACCACGCGCGGGTCGTCGCCGAACGCCGCGGCCAGCTCGAGGTTCGTGTCGGCGTCGAGCGCGTGCCCGCCCACGGCCGGGTCGAGCGCCTCGGCGACGCCGGCCCCGTCGCCGGCGATCGCGTTCCCGCGCGCGGCGAGCGTGTCTTCGCGCAGGGTGGCGACCAGGTCGGCGAGCGTGTCGAGCGACCGCGCGTGGTGGAGCTGATCGAGGCCCTGCAGCGCGTGCGGATCGAGCTTCAGCACGTTGTACAGCGCGTCGGCGACGAGCACCGTGGTCGCCGCCGCGCCGTCCGCGCCGACGTGCCGGCCCGCGCGGGCGGCGGCCGCGGCGCTGAGCGCGAGCGGTCGTTGAAGGAGCCGGCGCAGGCGCACGCGATGCACGAACGAGGCCGCCGCTGCGGCCACGAACAGGACGAACGCCGCCGCGACCGAGAGCAGCAGCGCGACGTACGGATCGGGCGGCCAGCTCATGCGATCTCCCTCCGCGACGACGCCGCCGCGGCCTCTGACGTCGTCCATAGCGCCCAGGGGAGGAGGCTGCCCAGCACGCGTGCGACGACGCGCCTCACTCGTTTCGCGCGTCTTGCCGTGTGTCCCGTGCGTCCTGCCGCGCGTCTCGTGCGTCATCTCGCGCGTCCTGGCGCTCGTCTTGGGCGTCCTGGCGCTCGTCTTGCAGCGCGTCCTGGCGCGTCTCGCGCACATCGTCGCGGATCTCGGCCTGGGTGGCCGTTCCATCCAACTGCCACGCCTCGAGCACCGCCGGCCCCGCGAGGTGCACCTTGGGGGCCGTCGGGCTGCCGCTGATCAGGAAGCCCCAGATCAGACCGCCGGCTGCGGGCGTCGGGGTGAAGTGCACGCGGGCGCGCAGATCGTGGCTGCCGAGGCGACCGTCGACCTTCGCCGAGGAGTGACCGGCCTGGTAGTGACCGTTCCAGAGCGTGATCGTGCCGTCCGCGTCCTGGTCGACGTTCCCACTCAGGATGCCCAGCCGGATGCGGTCCCCGTCGAGCTGCACGAACGGCGCGATCTTGAGCGCGGTGCGCACGATCGGGGCGGTGTCGGGCGGCAGGCCGACCTCGCCGTCTTCGACGCGCATCCGCATCTCGAGGGTCGCGTCGGGCGGGCGCGAGTCGAGCACCGCCCAGCCCCACACCTTGCCGTGGACATCCGGCGCGTCGCCGCCGAGCACCTCGATGAGCACGCTCTGCAGGTCGGCCGCCTCGACCTCCACCTCGGCGCGCATCGACGCGGCGGGCCGAAACAGGCCGTCACTGAGCAGGCGGATGTGCGCCGTCTGCCGGCCGACGTAGCCAACGCCCTCCAGCGCGAGCGTCGTGCCGAGGAAGGTGATCGGCACGGCACGCAGGTCGGTCGCCTCGACCGGGCCCAGCGTCACGCGGGCTGCCCGCCCGGCGCCCTGGCCGTTCATCCGCCGGCGACCGAAGTCGAACCGGAACCCGTTCATCTGCCCGTCGATGTCCTCCATCACCACCGGCATGCCCGTCGCGTCGATCAGGACGATCTGGAAGCCGACCAGCGTCGCGCGATCGATGGCGATGGCGCGCACCGGCCAGGTCTGCGCCTCGTCGAGCGGGGCCTCGAGCGCGGGCGTGGGGACGAAGATCGTGAAGCCGTGAGCGCGGACGCGCGGGAGCACGACGCTGCGGGTGCGCCACGAGCGCGAGAGGTCCGGCAGGTCGATGAGCAGCTCGTCTGCGAGCAGCGTCGGGGTGCCGGGCGCCCGCGCCGACAGCGCGAACCCGTTCACGCGCCAGCGCCAGCCTGCGGGGTCCGTCCACCCGGTCGGTGCCTCGAGTCGCGCGTCGCCGATCCACAACGAGAGATCGGCAGGGAGCAGCTGGTCGATGGGCCAGGCGAGCACCCACGGCCGCGCGACGAGGCCAGCGAGCGCGGCGAGCGACAGCGCTCCGGCCGCGAACAGTGCCAGGATCGCGCGGCGCCATCGGCGAAGTCCTTCCGCAAGCTTCATACGACTCCTCGGCCACGGCCTGGATCTAGCCCGGTGGCTGCGCGCGGGGGGGGCGGTGTAATGCGCGGTCGAGCTCCGCCGTCAGGGGAGCGCGGGCAGCGACTCCGGGCACCGCGTGGAACCACGCGCGGCGATGCGCCCCACGCGTTCCGGCGTGAGGCTTCGCCCGCCGCCCTCGACACACGGACCCAGCGCGGGAAGCGGGGACTTCACGCGATACAGCGCCCATGTTCCGCGTCGCGACACCAGCTCGAGGTGTGCGCGGTAGTGCGGCAGCGCTCCGCAGTAGGCGTCGGCGTCCTGGTCGTCACGGGTGACGAGGTAGTCGAACGCGCCGTCGCCGCCCAGCACGGAGCACCACGGGCGAAACTCCTCGCCCGAGCGCGCGTGGCGCGCGTGATCGACGTAGCCGACCGGGTTCGGGCGGAACTCGGCGAACGAGAAGTGGGTCGTCCCGTGGCGGTGCGCCGCGTACCAACTGACGAAGTGCAGGTAGGCGAGGCCGTGGCTGCCGGCGGTGCCATGCGTCCGCGCCCACAGGATCACGCGCTGGTTCTCGGGGATCTCGGCGAGGATCTGGCGCGCGGGCGCGGACTCGTCGTCGAACCGCTGCAGCGTCACCGTGTGCACGCCGAGCGTGAGCCCGGCGCCCAGCGCGGCGAGGGTGAGCGCAGCGCGCCGGCGTCCGCCGTGCAGCGGCACGCTCGCGAGCGGCACCGCGCCCAGCAGCACCCACGGCGCCATCCGGGGGGCGACGTAGAACTGGCCGAGGATGTGCATGGGCATCAGCAGGTACGCGCCCACTCCAGCGAGCGCGACGGCGGCTGCCGCGCGCGTACCGCCGTCCGCGCCCCGGCGCATGGCGACGCCGAGCGCGACGGTCGCCAGCGCGATCAGGCCGAGCGTCAGCGCGTCGTCGGCGCGCGTCCACGTGAGCGGCGCGGCGCTGTGCGTGAGCAGCTCGGCGAGCGCCCGCATGGGCGCGCTGGGAAGCCCGATCCGAAGGCCGAGCGGCGCGGCGTCGGAGGCTTCGGGCCGCGCGAGCGCCGTGATCAGCCAGGGCGTCGCGAGCAGGACCGAGGGCAGGGTCCACGGCAGCAGCGGCCCGACCCGCCCGGCGACGCGGCGGGGGAGCGCGCCGTCCTCCCCGGGGAGCGGCGTCACCAGCCGCTGCAGCTTCAGCGCGAGCAGCGCGAACGCCCAGGTCTGCGCGTGCAGCAGCCACACGACGCACAGCAGCGCCGCGAGGCCGACGCCGCGCGCGCCTGCCCGCCCACGGCGGATCGCCGCGGCGTCCACCGCGAGCGCCCCGACGGCGGCCGACAGCGACAGCGTGTAGTGGAAGAAGCCCCAGTACAGCGGACGGTTCCACGCGACCCACCACGCGAGCAGCAGCGCGAGCGCCGGGTCGCGGCCGAGCGCGCGCGCCCAGGCCGACAGCGACAGCGGCAGCGCGATCACCGCGAGCGCGCACACGACCGCCAGGCTGGCGTCGACGCTGATCCCCTGGAGCAGCCAGCGGTCGACCTCGAACCACAGCGCGTTGGTCGAGCCCGGGGCCAGCCGCACGAAGAACTGCTCGGACCATGCGGCCGGGTCGCGCAGGATCGCCAGCGTGTGCGCGTGTTGGGGCAGGTCTACGAACGGCGGGACGTAGCGCGCGAACAGCGCCACGGTCCACGCGATCAGCGCGGCGCTGACGAGCCCGGGGCCGAGCCGCTCGCCCGGGCTCGCGGCGCGCGGCTCCGCCATCTCAGACCGCGGCCTCCGGGAGCACCGCGAACGTCACCCCGGCGCGCGGAAGCCGCTCGGCGAGGCGCACACCGAGCCCCGCGGCCGGCGTGAGCACGCCGAACCGCTCCGGTAGCCGCTCGCGGTCGAGCGCGAGGCAGAGGGCGGCCTCGGCGAGCATCCCGCTGGTCGCGCCGTAGCCGGGATCCTTGTCGCCGCGCACGATCACGCGCGCGCCCTCGCCGCGCGCGTCGCGCCCGACGACGTGGAACTCGAAGCGGCCGGCGGCGCGCGCGGCGGCATCGGGGCCCTCGCCCGGCTTGGGCAGCACGCGCTCGAGCAGGAAGCGGCGCACCCACCCGATCGACATCGCGGTCGCGATGCCGCCGACGGATGCCATCGCCGCGGTCGCGCCCGCGAACCCGCGCGGCCCGGGCCGGAACCCGGCGACCTCCTGGTACTGGAAGTCCTCGCCGTAGCGCTGCGCCATCAGCGCGTTGCTGCGTCGGACCACCTTGCCGTTGGTGCTCGCCATCACGAACGGCGCTACCCAGCTGCCTTCCTCGGCGTCCCACGACACCGCGGGGAAGTCGCTCACGCGCGGGCCGCGCGGCGCGTCCGCCGGCAGCAGGGAGTACGGGTCGGCGAGGATCTTGCGGATCTTCTTGTCGCCGGCCTGCGCCATCAGCTCGCCCATGCTCGCGATCGTGCCGCCGGAGGCGCCGCCGCGCATCCGCCGCACGTAGGCTCGGACCCGGGGAAGCGGCGCGCCGCGGGTCGCGATCGCGTGCTCCTGGACCAGCAGGCAGCCGAGATCCGACGGGATCGAGTCGAAGCCGCAGGTGTGCACGATCCGAACGCCCGCCTCGCGGGCCGCCGCGTCGTACCCGTCGATGGACGCCCGCATGAACTGGGGCTCGCCGGTGATGTCGCAGTAGTCGGTGCCCTCGGCGACACACGCGGCGACCATCGGCAGCCCGTGCCGCGCGTAGGGGCCGACGGTGGTGGCGATCACGCGCGCCTGCGCCGCGAGCGCGCGCAGGCTGGCGGGGTCGTCCGCGTTCGCGACCAGGATCGGAATCTCGCGCGCGGCTGGATCCTGCGACGCGAGCCGCTCGCGCACCGCGTCCAGCTTCGCCGCGTCGCGCCCGGCGATCGCCCAGCGCAGCCCCTTGCCGACGCCCTCCTCGCGCAACAGGTACTCGGCCACCAGCTCGCCGGTGAACCCGGTCGCTCCCCACACCACCACGTCGTGTCGCACCGCGCCGCCCCTCCTCGCGGTCGCCGGGACCGCCGGCTCCACCCTAACGATGCTCGGGCGGACCTGCCCTGTTCCGCGCGCCCGCTCAGGGGCGGTCGCGCGCCGCACCCTGTGTTAGCTTCGCGCTAGATGTCTCCCTCCGTGCGAATCCACGAAGTCAGCCTGCGCGACGGTCTCCAGAACGAGCCCGACGTGGTGCCGACCGCCGTCAAGCTCGCGCACCTCGATCGGCTGATCGCCGCCGGGTTCAAGGACATCGAGGTCACCTCGTTCGTGCGCCCGCGCTGGGTGCCGCAGCTCGCCGACGCGTCCGAGATCGCGCGCAACCTGCCCAAGGTCGAGGGGGTGCGCTTCTGGGCGCTCGTCCCGAACCCGGTCGGGCTCGACCGCGCGCTCGATGCCGAGATCCGGCACATCTGCACGTTCCTCTCCGCGTCCGAGACGCACAACCAGAAGAACGTGAACCGCACCGTCGCCGAGTCGCTCGCCGGGCTGCGCAAGGTGATCCCCACCGCGGTGGGGGAGGGCGGCAAGGTCCGCGCCTACATCTCCACCGTGTTCGGCTGCCCCTACGAGGGTGCGGTCGATCCCGAGCGCACGCTCGACATCGCGCTCGAGCTGCTGGCGCTCGGTGCCACCGAGATCGCGTTCGGCGACACCGTCGGGCACGGTCACCCGCGCCAGGTCCGCGCCATCCTCGCGCGCATGCTCGAGGGCGGTGTGCCGCTGTCCGCCGTCGCGGTGCACTTCCACGACACGCGCGGCACCGCGCTGCTCAACGCGTGGACGGCCTACGAGCTCGGCGTCCAGACCTTCGACGGCTCGGTCGGCGGCGTGGGCGGCTGCCCCTATGCGCCGGGCGCCGCCGGCAACGTCGCCACCGAGGATCTCGTCTACCTGTTCCACGAGAGCGGCGTCGACACCGGCGTCGAGCTCGATCGCACCTGCGCTGCGGCGGAGTTCATGGAAGACGCGCTCGGGCGTCGCCTGCCCGGACGCTACCTGCAGAGCTGGCAGGGGCAGCGAGAGCGCGGGTCCGCGCAGGTGAGGAGCGCCTAGCGTGGCCGCTGCGTTCCTCCAGATCCTGAGCGGCGCGCGGCAAGGTCTCTCGGTCCCGCTCGAGGACGACACCCCGCTGGTGATCGGCCGCAAGCGCGGCGACCTGCTCCTCGACGATCCGCTGGTCAGCTCGTCGCACTGCCGCGTCATGCGCCGCGACAAGGGCTGGGTGCTCCAGGATCTCGGCTCGACCAACGGCACCATGGTCGACGGTCGGCTCGTTCGCGAGGCGGCGCTGCGCCCAGGCGCCGAGATCACGATCGGCGGCAGTCGGATGCTGCTCTACATCGGCGACTCCCTCCCGCCCGAGGCGGTCACCGACGATCGGCCCGCGATGTCCCAGCTCGACATCGCGTGGCTGCTCGACGAAGAGCTCGTCGAGCTGCGGGGCTCCGGCGAGCGCACCCGCGGCCAGGGCGACGTGATCGGCCAGGATCTCCGCCTGCCGCCCGGGGTGAACGCCACCGTCGAGGTCGTCGCCGGTCAGGACGTCGGCAAGGTGTTCCGGTTCACCCGGGGCAACGTCACGGTCGGGCGCCGCCAGGGCGAGGTGCCGCTCTCGGACGTCGAGGTCAGTCGGCACCACGCGGTCATCGAGATCTTCGGCCGCGAGATGGTCTTCCTGCGCGATCTCGGCAGCACGAACGGCACCTACCACAACGGGCGGCGCGTGGGCGTGAGCCGGCTGCAGAGCGGCGACACGATCGGCTGCGGCAAGACGGTGATGAAGCTGCAGCTCCAGAAGTAGGGCCACAGGAGCGGGTGGCGGGTTCACGAGGAGCCGCGAACGTGGCTCTCCATACCGCAACCCCACAGGCGGCCGGGCGGGACGCCCGG
>CAYQSE010000252.1:0-8053 GCA_964419905.1 uncultured Enterobacteriaceae bacterium | reverse complement strand
CGTAGCCCGCGCCTCGCGCCTGGATTGGCCGAACTGGTATGGCCGTCCTAGCGCACCGATCGAGTCCGACGCGGGCCGTCCGCACGTTTGGGACTTACTGGACATCTGCCCCCGCGCGCGACGAGAATGCACCGCAGCCAGAAGGAACCCGGCATGAGCACCGAACACCTGTCCACCCAGGACGCCGCCCGGTACTGCGGCGTCGACCGGCGCACCATCCTTCGATGGATCGACGGTGGGCTGATCGAGAGCTTCCAGACCGGCGGCGGGCGCAACCGAATCCGCAGGACGGACCTGATCCGGTTCATGCGCGACCGCGGCATGCCGGTGCCCCACGAGCTGGATCAGGGGCCACGCCGGGTGTTGATCGTCGACGACGACCCAAACCACATCGCGGCGATGTTGCGCCTGGTGAAGCAGGCGTTTCCCACCGCCGAGATCCGTCAGGCGCTCGACGGCTTCTCGGCCGGCCTGGTCGTGCAGTCGTTCATGCCACACGTGATGCTGCTGGACGTGGTGATGCCGGGCATGGACGGGCTCGAGGTCTGTCGGCGTATCCGCTCCGAGCCAGAGCTCGACGCCGTGCGGATCGTCGTCGTCACCGGCATCCTCGATGACGCGCTCGAGGAGCGCTTCCTGAAGCTCGGGGCCGATCGGTGCTTCGCCAAGCCCGTCGACCCGCTCGCGCTCCAGGCCACCCTGCGCACGTTTCTGGAGCGCGCCGACGAGCGCCCAAGGAGGACCGTATGAGTCTGAAGGAGCACCGCCAGTCGCTGATGGACGCGCTCGCGTCGGACGCCGCGAACCGCGAGCGCGCCGCGTCGTTCATGGCATTCCTGCGACACGAGCTCGGGAACGTCGTCGGTACGTTCACGATGGAGACCCACATGCTCGGCGTGCTCACGCAGGGCCTGCGGGAAGCGACCGAGTCCGGAGATGTCGAGGGCGTCGCTCGGATGATCGGCGAGCTGGAGGAGATGCACGAGAACCTCCTGTTCGCGTCGACCCGAGCCGCGCAGTTCATCGCGGACCTGCGAGACCCTTGATCGGAGTCCCGAATGTCCCGAAAATCTCCAATGTCCCTAACTAGCGATATTTCATGTTTAAAGCTCACTATTCTTACGTGTAAGAAAATTTGAAAGAGAGATCCGTTTGACCGTCGTCCCAAATGTCTCAATACTAGAGACAGGAGGACGGCATGATTCACACACACCTCAGCTTCAAGGTCGCCGAGCACGCCCCCCGCAGCCGCGACGAAGCGTGCGCTCGCATGCGGAAGGTGGTCCACGCGATCGCCCGGAGCGCGTGCGGTGCCCGCGGTCGGGTCGGCGCGCTGGACGTCGACGATCTTGTCGCGACGGGAATGATCGGCGTACTCCAGGCCTATGATGCCTTCGATCCGGCGCAGGGCACCGACTTCGTCCAGTTCGCACGCCATCGGGCGCGCGGCGCGATCTACGACGCCATGCGCCGGCAGGACACCGTGTCGCGCCGCCGCCGTGGCCTCGGTCGGGAGATGCGCTACGCCGAGTCGCGCGCGGCCGGCGACAACGGCCAGCGCGCCAGCGCGACCGACATCGCTCGGGCGCTGGGCATGGACGTGGACGCCTACCACAAGGCTGTCCAGTCCACCCGCAGCGCCGACGTGGTCTCCCTGGACAGCCCCTCGGGGGATGAGAGCGACGGGCGCCTGCTCGGCGACGTGATCGCCGACGACGACGCGCGGGGCGCGTCGGATCACGTCTGGCAAACCCAGCTTCACGCCGCGCTGCATCGCGCGCTGTCGACGCTGCCCGAGCGAGCGCGCGAGGCCGTCGTTCGCTACCACCTGGAAGGCGTGCCGCAGGCCCTGATCGCCGCGGATCACGGCGTGACCGTGTCTCGCGTGTCGCAGATCCTGTCGGCGGCGCGCGAGGCACTCCGCCAGGAGCTCCAATCGTCGATCGATCCTGCCGATCTGGCCTGAGACGTTCTACCCTTCCACCAGGAGGCTCCCCCATGCACCCCCCAGACGCCCTCGACTCGAGCCCCCCGTTCGCGAGCACGTCAACCGAGCGCAGGTGGTTCGGCGACGACGACTCCATGGTGCCCCACAAGCTCGCCGAGCAAAGTCAGCCTGGGCAGGTCGCCCGGTTCGTCGGGCTGCGGCCGCTGCCCGACGTCGCCAGGCACGCGCTCTCGCTGGTGCAGACCCTTGCACCGAGCCGCGGTCGACTCGTCGCGCTGATCCAGAGTGACGTCGCCCTCGCCGCGAAGGTGATCCGCTACTGCGGTACGGTGTACCGCGCCGACGGGCCGGTGCTCTCCCTGGACGACGCAATCACCCGGGTCGGACGCCGGATGCTGCCTGGGTTGGTCGCCGCTGCGGCGACCGAGGCGCCGATCGGCGACCCGACCGGCGCGCTCGGTGCGCTGCTGCGACACAGCCTCGGCACCGCCGTGATCGCCCGCGAGCTTGCTTTGATGGAGCGGATGTCCCGCCCGGACGAGATCTACACCGCCGGTCTGTTCCACGACATCGGCCGCCTGATGCGCCTCCAATGCGGCCTGGACGCCCCCGACGACGTCGACGCGGAGATCGAACAGGACGGCTTCGACCACGCCGTGCTCGGTGCGGAGATCCTGACCTCCTGGGGCCTCTGCGCGAACGTGCATCGGCTCGTGGCGCTGCATCACCACCCCGGACGTGGGTTCCGGATGGGCGGCTCGCTCCCCGCTCGGATCGGTGCGGTCGAGGTCGCGGATCGACTCGACGCGGTGTTCGAGGCCCAGGGATCCGCCCGGGATCTGCTCGACACGGTGCAGCGCAGCACGTTCGGCGCCTATCTCGCGATCGACGGCGCCCAGCTGACCCGCGCGTTTCCGCGGCTCGCGGCCGTGCGCGCGACCGCCCTCGCCGAGTACCCTGCTCGTCTCGAGGGCGCGCCAGCCTCCACGCCCGCCTAGGAGCACACGACCGGATGGACCTCGGCCCCCCCAACCCCGCGACGACGTCGAGCTCAGGGCAGACCCACCCCTCGAGCCCGACCGAGCTCATCGGGCCACAGCGGGCCTCATCACTCGGTGATCGCACCGGAGAGCGGTCGGAGGGAGCGACCGCGCCGCTCGACGACCCCGGGATCCCCGACGACCCCGGGTTTCGCTACGAGGACCTCGGCACGATCGGCAAGGGCGGGATGGGTCAGGTGCGGAGGGTGCTCGACCGCGACCTCAAGCGTGTGGTGGCGATGAAGATCGGCCATGCGAGCCGCATGCAAGACCGGCAGCTGCTCGCCCGGTTCATCGCCGAGGCGCAGACCACCGCGCAGCTCGCCCATCCGGGGATCGTCCCGGTGCACGAGCTCGGCGTGCTCCCCGACGGGCGGTTCTACTTCACGATGAAGGAGGTGAAGGGCACCACGCTCCGCGAGGTGATCGATCGCCTCCACACCGATCTGGACACGACGGTGGACCGCGGGTGGCGCCTGTTGCGCGTGATCGACGCGTTCCACCAGATCTGCGAGGCCGTCGCCTACGCGCACGCCCGAGGTGTCGTGCACCGCGACCTGAAGCCGGACAACGTGATGGTGGGGTCATTCGGCGAGGTGCTGGTGCTCGACTGGGGGCTCGCGAAGTTTCGCGCCGAGCTGCAGCTCGAAGGGCTGCCCGAGTGCGAGCCGGTTGTGACGAACCGCACCCAGGATCCCCGCCTCGAGACCCGCGTGGGAATCGTCGCCGGCACGCCCTACTACATGCCGCCCGAGCAAGCGCGCGGCGAGTTCGCCGACCTCGGCCCCCCCGCCGACGTGTACGCGCTCGGTGCGATCCTCTACGAGATCCTGCACGGCGTGCCGCCCTACATCGACGTCGATCGCGCCGACCTGGTCAAGCACGTCGCGGCCGGCAACACGCTGGACATCACGCGCGGCGTCCGGTCGGGCGTCGATGCCGCACAGGACGCCGCGCGCGAGGCCGTGCTTCCCGCCGCGCTCCTTCAGATCTGCGAGCGCGCCACCCTCCCGAACGCCGCCGATCGATACGCGCACGCAGGCGAGCTGGCCGAGTCGCTGCGCTCTTGGCGTGACGGCATGCAGCACCAGGACCGGGCCATGGATCGCGTGCGCCGCGCCACGCTGCTCGCGCGAACGGTCGAGACGCTGCGCCACCAGGCCCTCGCGTATCGACACGAGGCCGCCCGGATCCTCGCGCCGCTTCACGCTGCGCCCGCGACGGAGATCCGGGCGAGCGCATGGGAGCTCGAGGACCAGTCCTCCGAGCTCGCGACCCAGGCCGACGAGAAGGAGCACGAGGCGGTCCGCCTGCTGGAAGCCGCGCTCACCGACGCGCCCGAGCTGAGCCAGGCCCACGCGCTCCTCGCCGATCACTACCGGAGACGCCACGAGGTCGCCGAGCGCGCCGGGGATACCGCCGCCGCGCGTCCGCTCGAGGAGCTGCTCCGCCGGCACGACCGCGGGCGCCACACGGACTACCTCGAGGGCTACGGGCGCGTCACCCTCGTGACCGAGCCGGCGCGGGCCACGGTGAGCGTGTTCCGCTACACCGAGCGCCGGCGACACCTCGTCCCGGTTCCGGAAGGGCGCACGCTGAGCACGCCCATCCAGGGTCTGCGCCTCCCGCACGGCAGCTACCTGTTCGTGATTCACGCGCAGGGACACGCCGAGGTGCGCTATCCGGTGCGCGTGGAGCGGCTGGGGCACTGGCACGGGTGCGTCACCCCAGAGCAGCCGCCGCTGGCCATCCAACTCCCCCTGTCGAACGCATTGCGCGCGGAGGAGTGCTACGTCCCCGCCGGATGGTTCGCCACCCGAGCGCTCACCGGCGAGCCCGTGGCGGAGTGGGTCGACGGCTTCGTGGCCCGTCGGCGTGCGGTCACATGCGGCGAGTTCCTCGGCTTCCTCGACGACCTGGTAGCGACCGGCCACGCCGACATCGCCGCGACGTATGCCCCGCGCGCCGTCGAGGGCATCTACTGGCAGATGACGCCACCGTTCGTCCGCGGACGGGACGGACGGTTCGACCTTGCGGCGCCGCAGACGCTACGCGCGACCGAGCGACCCGTGACCGGGCTCACCGCCGAGGCCACCGAGGCGTACGTGCGCTGGTACGCGCAGCGGACCGACCAGCCCTGGCGCCTCCCCACCGAGCTGGAGTGGGAGAAGGCGGCACGTGGCGTCGACGGCCGCAAGTACCCGTGGGGCGAGCACGCCGATCCCAGCTTCGCGTGCACGCGGGGCTCGTTCGTCGGGCACCTCCAGCCACAGGACTTCCCCATCGACGAGAGCCCGTACGGCCTCCGGTTCCTCGTCGGCGGCGTCGCCGATCCGTGCCTCGCGCGGGACGGCGCATCGGGCGGGCCGCGTTGGGTGGCGCGAGGCGGATCGTGGCGACAGTCGATCCACGAAGCGCAGATCGAGGCACGTGCGCCGATCTCGCTCGACACGCCGAGCGCCGAGATAGGACTGAGGTTGGTCCGAAGCCTCCCTCCCACCCCGAGCGCGTGATGCCCAGGTCGAGCCCAACCGCAGACGCGCGCCACGTCTTGGTGGTCGATGACGTCGAGATGAACCGAGCGCTCCTCGCGCGCGTGCTCGAGCGGGCAGGCTACCGCTGCACGCTCGCCGCCACGGCGCGCCGGGGCCTGTCGGCGCTGGAGGCAGAGAAGTTCGACCTCGTACTCCTCGACCTCTGCCTGCCCGACATGGACGGGATGCAGTTCCTCGACGCGCTCGCCCAGCGCGGCGCCCTCGACCGACTCCCGGTCGTGATGCTCACCGGCGTCGACGATCCCGAGGTCGAGCGCGAGGCCCGCCGTCACGGCGCGGTCGGGTTTCTCCCCAAGCCGTTCGACCGACGCGCATTGTTGGCGTTACTCGAGGATCGTCTCGGGCCGCTGGGCTGATGGAGCGTCGTCCGGTCGCTCGCGACCGAACACGCGCACCACAATAGTCCCAAATGTCTCAAATCGAAGTCCCGTGATCCGACAAGGAGATTGACACCCGGGGAGCCGACCATGACGCCCATCCCAGTCGGACACGCAGAGGGCCTGATGCGTCCCGAGAGCCGGGTTGTTGGACACGCGATGCCGGCGCTCGTGCACGCGGCGAAGATCGCGACGCGGACCGGTGCGCAGCTCCACGTCACCGACATCGTGCGCAAGATGGGCGCGAACCACGAGCGGGCCGTTCGCGCCGACGTCGACGCGCTGACCGATGCATGGCACCGCGCCGGCAGTCGGCCCATCGCGCTCTCCAGCGGTCAGCTGCGCTGCGGCCCCGGAAGTGAGCGGGGTCTGCTCGCGGCCCTCGCCGCGACCTCAGCCGACCTGCTGGTGCTCGACCGCGAGGAGCGCTGGGAGTCCGAGCGCCTCACGAACGACGCGCTGCTCGCGCGCCTCGTGCAGCGCGCGCCGCTTCCCACCCTCGTGGTCGGGCGCGGCGGCCTGGTCGGCGTCCGGGACGGTCGCTCCCACCTGAGTCGCGTGATCATCCCTGTGCGCAGCCAGCGCGGGATGCGCCAGGTTCTGGACGTCGCCGCGTGGGTCGCGCGGGCGCTCTCCGATCAGCCGGTCCCGATCGTGCTGCTGCAGGTCGACGCCCAGAACGCGCACGCGCCGCTGGTCGACGTCGATCCTTCCCTGTCCGTCCGCATCACCTCGCGGCGAGGGCCACTGATCAACGCCCTCCAGGACGAGCTCGGAACGCGCAGCGCCGATCTGCTCGTGCTGCCGCTCGGGGCGGAAGAGGACGGCTGGAACACCACCCTCGACATCCTGCGCGTGGAGGCGCTGCTGGAGCGTCTCGACTGCGCGATCCTCGGCGTGCCGGTGCGTCCGCGCGGCGACGCCCAAGCGTTCGGAAGCGGGTACGGACTCCGGGTCGAGGCGGTTCGCAGCCCCTGATCCGCGACCTCCCTGGCAGGGGCGCCCGCGGCGCGGTCGGCGAGAGCCGGCCGCGCCCACGGGCGCTGCGCGTCGCGTGATGAGGGCAGAGGAGCCCGCGTTGCGGGCTCCTCCTCACGGCGGGACTAGAAGTCCATGCCGCCCATACCGCCCATGCCGCCCATGCCGCCCATGCCGCCGCCGGGCGCGCCGCCGCCCTTCGACTTCTCGGGGATCTCAGCCACCATCGCCTCGGTGGTGAGCAGCAGGGCCGCCACCGACGCGGCGTTCTGGAGCGCCGAGCGCACGACCTTGGTGGGGTCGATGACACCGCGCGCGATCAGGTCGCCGTAGATCCCGGCGCGCGCGTCGTAGCCGAACGCGCCGGCGCCAGCGCGCACCTTCTCGAGCACCACCGCCGGCTCGAGGCCCGCGTTGGACACGATCATGCGCAGCGGCTCCTCGATGGCGCGACGGATGATGTCGACGCCGAACTTCTGCGCGGCGGGGACGTCGAGCGCGTCCAGACCGGCCGAGGCGCGCAGCAGCGCCACGCCGCCGCCCGGAAGGATGCCCTCCTCCACCGCGGCGCGGGTCGCATGCATCGCGTCCTCGACGCGCGCCTTCTTCTCCTTCATCTCGACCTCGGTGGCCGCGCCGACCTTGATCACCGCGACGCCGCCGGACAGCTTCGCGAGGCGCTCCTGGAGCTTCTCGCGGTCGTAGTCGGACGAGGTGTCCTCGATCTGGGCCTTGATCTGCTGGATGCGGGCCTTGATGTCGTCCTCGGAGCCCGCGCCGTTCACGATGATCGTGTGGTCCTTCGTGATCACGACGCGCTGGGCCTTGCCCAGATCGGTGATGCCGACGTTCTCGAGCTTGATACCGAGCTCCTCGGCGATCAGCGTGCCGCCGAGGGTGGCGATGTCGCCGAGCATCTCCTTGCGGCGATCGCCGAAGCCCGGGGCCTTGACCGCGGCGCCCTGCAGCGTGTTGCGGAGCTTGTTCACGACGAGCGCGGCGAGGGCCTCGCCCTCGACGTCCTCGGCGAGCAGCAGGATCGGGCGACCGACCTCGACCACCTTCTCGAGCAGCGGCAGCAGCTCGCGCACGTTCGAGATCTTCTTCTCGTGGATGAGGATGTAGGGATCCTCGAGCACGCACTCCATGCGATCG
>CAYQSE010000251.1:0-8094 GCA_964419905.1 uncultured Enterobacteriaceae bacterium | reverse complement strand
CCCACGTGATCTCGAGCCCCACTCGAGATGTGTAGGATCGACAGGCGTCCCGCCCGCCCGTGAAGAACTGCGCTGCTCGTTTCGCCAACTACGCTGGTCTGATGGGCATTCCGGGCTTCCCGTCAGGACGGGCGGGCGGGACGCCCGCCCCACATGATCTCGGGCCGCAGCCAAGATGTGTAGGATCGACAGGCGAGACGCCCGCCCCACGTGATCTCGAGCCCCACTCGAGATGTGTAGGATCGACAGCCGGGACGGCCGGACCACGTTGGGTTCGGGCGGCCGGCCGGGACGGCCGGCCCACGTCTGTTTCGTTTGGCCGGACGTGGGTCGGCCGGGACGGCCGTCCGTGCTACCGACGGCGGCGCAGCGCGAGCAGCGGCACCGCGAGCAGCAGCGCGAAGCCCTGACTGGGACCCGCACCCGCGTCGCAGCCGCACGAGCCCGCGTCGTCGTCCCCGGTGTCGTCGGTGTCGTCCGTGTCGCCGGTGTCGACCGGGTCCACGGTGTCGTCGCGGTGCGTGCCGGTCATCGTCGCGGACAGCCCGTCATAAGCGGCGTGATCGCTGCTCGTGGTCGCGGTGACCACGAACACGACGTCGCCGTCCTGGGCGTTGTCACGTCCGGTCAGGGTCACCTCCTGCGCGGTGGCGTAGTTCGCCGGCGTGAACACGAGGCTGCTCGACGACACGTCGATCGCGGCCGCATCCGAAGCGGCGATCTGCACCGTCACATCCGAGAGCGGCGCCTTGTCGAGCACGACCACCAGCGTGTCCGTCCCGCCCGACTGGCTGGTCTGCAGCAGGCTCGCCCCGCTGGCGGCGCCGAGCGTCATCCCGGCGACGTCGTCGTCGCGGTTCACCGCCTGCCGCGTGGCGACCGAGATCCCGTCCCACGCCGGATCGGTCGACGTCGCCACCACCGACACCGTGAACGCGATGTCACCGTCGACGACGTCGTCGTCCACGCCCGTGAGCGTCAGCGTCACCGGAGACGCCCAGTCCGCCGGGAGGATCGTGACCTGCGCCGGTGCGACGACACCCTCCGAGGCATCGTCGACCGACACGTCGAGGGTCACCGCCGCGCCGGGGCGCGCGCCGAGCTGCACCATGAACCGATCGAAGCCCCCGTCCTCGCTCACCACCAGCGACGTGCCGCCGCCCGAGACATCGGGGTAGACCACGCCCACCACGTCGTCGTCCGCGTTGAGGAAGCCGACGTGGGCGACCCGACCGTCGTAGTCGGCGTCGGACGAGCTGGTCACCGCGGTGACCGTGAACGCGACGTCGCCGTCGACGATCGCGTCATCGACGCCGAACACCGGGATCTCCGTGAGCTGGTTCCAGTTCGACCCGTCCACGACGACGGTGGTGGTGCCGAGCGCGCCCTCGGTGACGTCGCTGACGAACAGCGTGACCAGGACCGGCGAGCGCGGACGGGTGTCGAAGGTGAGCGCGACCGCGCCGGTCGCCCCGCCCTCGGAGACCACCCCGTCGCCGACGACGGTGAGCGCGAACCCGGCCACGTCGAGGTCGAGGTTCGTCACCTCGACGCGCGCGGGCGGCAAGAGCTCGTAGCCGGTCGGGCAGCGCCACTTGCGCAGGCTCACCGAGTCGACGAGGTGCTCGCGGACACGCGACGACACGAGGCGCGCGTTGATGCCGACCTCGAACTCGGTGTCGGCCCACTGGGCCACGTAGGGGATCATCTGCTCCCCCTCGTGCCAGAAGATGGCCCAGATGTAGGGGCCGCTCACATCCCCTGCCGCGCGGTGCCGGACCCGGAGCAGGTTGGGCAGCGCGGCGCGGAGGAAGTCGGGGTCCATCGGGAGCTGCAGCGTGTCCACGACGAGCTGGTACTCGCAGCCGGGCTCCAGATCGGTGACCGTCTGCCGCAGCGTGTAGCTGCCGACCGCGTCGGTGAGCAGATCGTCCGGGAACGCGTCCTCGCCGTAGCCGATGCTGCCCGTCCAGCCGTCCACCCCGTCCTGGAAGTCGAAGTTCGCGAACAGCTCGGGCCCGAGCGGGAACCCGGGCGTCCAGTCCTCGACGAGGATGTCGTAGGTCACGTCGCCGTCCACGACGAAGTCCTGAACCCCGGTGACGGTGACGGTCTGCGGCGTGCCCCAGTTGTCGGCGTCGAAGTCGAGCGTCTCCGGATCGCAGACGCCCTCGGCGTCATCGGGCGCGGAGCCCAGCACGATCGGCCGCCACGGCGGCTCGGTGACGTAGACGTCGTAGGACGCGGTGACGCTGCCGTCCTCGGTGGTCACGAGCCCATCCCACGGCGTCGCGAAGAACCCGCCCGACTCGTCGTCGCGCGTCACCATCGGGATCTCGTACACGACCCCATCCCAGTCCGGATCCGCCGACGAGAACGTCGCGACGAGGTTCCACGGGCGGTCGCCGTCGAACACCGGATCGTCGATCGTCACCAGCGACAGCGTCTGGGTCGACGACCACGTGCCCAAGGGGAAGGTGTACACGTTGTAGCCCGGGTTGACCCCGCCCTCGGTCGGATCGGACGACGTCACCTCGACCTGCACGTCCGCCGTGGGCGCGCCGGTGAGGATGAACGGCTTGGGAACCCACTGGCCGGAGTGCGTGTACCCGTCGGCCTCGTTCAACCACGGCGGGAGGTCGTAGACGAAGATGCCGCGCTCGTCCATGTCGCGCGTGATGCCCGAGATCCGAACCGGCGGCGCGCCCTCGAAACCCACATAATCGCCGCGGATCTCGACGTAGAACGACCACGCCTGATCGCCGTCGACGACGGGCGTGCCTGGTCCGAACGTACCGGAGTCGCGGTTCGGGTAGAGCCACAGCGACTGGGGCTGGTCCCAGTTCGCCGCGGTGAACTCGAGCGAGCTGCACTCGACCGCGACCTCGGGGTTCGGATCGCTGTAGCAGTTCGCGTCGACGTAGTCCGCGAACCGGAAGCCGACGTGCACCGTGTCGCCCTGGATCGGCGCCTGCGAGAGCCGGACCCCCACGCCGAACCGCGGCGCGCCCTCGTCGAGCACGATGCCCGACGTCGGCGACACCACCAGCTGACCCGCGAGCGCGAGCGATGGCGCGAGCGCCATCGTCAACGAGAAGAGCCGGACCGGAAAGGACATCGGGAACCTCCGATCAGGCTGCGCCGCTGGGGCGCGCCTCCTCGATCGTGTGGGGATCTGGCGCGATGGCGGGACGGTACCGCATAGGACGCGTGAACAGTAGATAATGCCCCGCCGAGACGGTCGCCGCGAAGGTCCACGCGAGCGTGGCCACGGTGGCACCCATGGACGCGCTGTCCGCAGCCCTCGAGGCCAGCGCGGCCCCCACGACGATCAGCGCGCAGAGGCTCCAGACCGGCGGGGATCGCCACCCCGGGCGGCGCGTGGACGCCACCGCGCGCGGCGTCGGCACGAACGACGCCTTGCCACCCCACAGCGCCACGCCCACGGCGCGCGCGTACACCGGCACCGACACCGCGAGCAGACCCTGCACCAGCAGCAGGTCGCGCAGCGCGTAGCCCCGCAGCCACATGTGGACGTACGGGAACAACATCACCAGCGCATAGAGCGGGTAGACCGACATCGCGAGCCACGACGAGGCGTCGACCCGCGGCGCGCCGAGCAGCACGAGCAGCACGGGCAGCGCGCCGAGCGCGGCCAGGATCAGCGTGAGCAGGTAGAAGCCCGCGGACCACAGCGCGTCGACGCGCACCCCCGGCGGCGCGCGCCGGGACAGCACGAGCAGCCCCATCCGGGTCGCCCCGTGGGCCCACCGCGCCTGCTGCTGCCAGTACGCCGGCAGATCGAGCGGCCCGAGCCCCATCGCGAGCAGGGCGCGGTGGTAGGCCGATCGCCAGCCCGCGCGGTGCAGGTGGAACGCGGTGACCTGATCCTCCGAGAGCGTCGTCTCGTCCCAGCCGCCCACCGACGCGAGCGCGTCCACGCGCATCACGAAGTTCGTGCCACAGCACGGCGCCCGCCCGAGCGCGCCCCGCCCGCCCGCGATCGCGTCGTAGAGCAGCATCTCCTGCTGCGCCGCAGCGCGCGCGACCAGGGACGCGCCCGCGTTCTCGTAGCCCTGCGCGCTCTGCACGAACGCCAGCCCCGGATCGGCGAGCAGACGCGGGACCAGCACGCCGAGCAGATCAGGGGCCGCGCGCTGATCCGCGTCGAGCACCGCGAGCACCGGCGCCGGATCGGCCAGCCGGCGCGCCGCGTCGTTGAGCGCGGCCGCCTTCCCACCCCGGTTCACCACGACCAGGCGCTCCACGCCGTGCCGCGCGCACACCGCCGCGGCCGCCTCGCCCCCGGCGCGCGTCCGCGAGCTGTCCACCACGACCACGCGCAGGTCGAGCCACGCCAGGCGCGCGGCCGAACCCACGCTGCGCTCGAGGGTCGCTGCGGGCTCGTCACAGGTCGGCACCAGCACCAGCACCCGCGGCGCCTGCCCGCTCGCAGCCACCGGAAGCGGCCCCGAGCGCGCCTCGAGCGCGCAGTACCGCACGTAGAGCAGCCAGTAGAGCGCGACGACCGCCTCGGCGACCACGAGCGCGACGACCGCCGCCTTCAGCGGCCAGCCGGCGGGTCCGCGCAGCATCGCGACGAGGTGCTCGAGCCGCAGCCCCCAGGCGCCTGCCACCACGATCGCCATCGCGCCGCCCCACGCTGGGAACGCCGCCCCGAGCCACCGCGAGCGCCGCCCGCGGCGGAACACCGCGTCGGGTCCCTCCTCCCCGACGCGGACGGTCGCCACGATCCCTGCCGCAGCGGCGATCAGCAGCAGGTAGGCGGTGACGGGGACAAGCTGCACGGGCGACGTCTCCCTCGCGCCGGACCGCGCGCCGGTCGCCCTCGGACAGCACGGACGAACCACGGGGATCCTGCCACAAGGGCGACGCGCGCGGCGCGCGATCAGCCCTCCACGAACCGGACCCGCCCGCTGGTCGCGGAGCGCAGCGCGTCGCGCACGCGCAGCAGCTCGTCGATCGGCACCTCGAAGGTCAGCGTCACCTCGGCGCCGTACTCGGCGCGCCCGTGCAGGCCCTCCGCGGCGATCACCGCGCCCACCGCGTTGGTGTCGTCGTACGCGTGCACGGCGCGCAGCGTCACCTTCTGCTCGACCACGACCACCTCGGCACGGTCGAGCGCCATGCCCGCGGCGCCGCCATACGCGCGGATCAGCCCGCCCGCCCCGAGCTTGGTGCCGCCGAAGTAGCGCGACACCACCACGACCACGTCGTAGAGGTCCTTGCCGGCGATCCGCGCCAGGATCGGCCGTCCCGCCGTGCCGCCGGGCTCGCCCGCGTCCGCGCTGCGCTCACGCCCGTCGCGCAGCCGGTAGGCCCAGCAGTGGTGCCGCGCGTCCGGCATCGCAGCGCGCGCGGCGTCGACCACCGCGAGCGCCGTCGGCTCGTCGCACGCGGGCGCGACCGTCGCGATGAACCGCGAGCCCTTGATCGGCGGGGGCTCGTAGGCGCTCCGCGACGCCAGGGTGAGATAAGAGGGCATGCGTTGGCCTAACCGCCCCGCTCTGGAGTCGAGATGCGTCGGTCGCTCACCCTGCTCCCGCTGCTCGCCGCGTGCGCGGGCGATCCGTCGACCGACACACGCGACACGACCGACACGGCCGAGGCCACGCCGCGAACGCACCGCTTCTCGTTCGTCGTGATCGCGGATCCGCACGTCACGCGCGCCGGAGCGAACCTCGATCGACTGGATGACGCGGTCGCGTGGATCACCGCGAACGCGGACGCGCGTGCCATCGCCCTCGTCGTCATCGTCGGCGACATCGCGTGGGCTGACGGCATCCCGCTCGTCATCGAGCGCCTGGACACGCTGCCGATCCCATGGGCGCCGGTGATCGGCGACAACGTGATCCAGGTCGGCGAGGAGAACGACTTCGAGACGCTCTACACCCCGGTCTACGAGGATCTCGCGCTCAGGCTCGACGACTGGGAGCGCGCGCCGAGCGCGGTTCACGACGCGGTGAACGACCGGACGGTGTGGCTCCAGAACTTCCGGTTCACCCACGAGGGCGTACGCTTCGTCGGCCTCGACTGGTGCACGCGACGACTCGACCGGGGGCTGGTCGGCGAGATGGCGGATCTCCACGACTTCGACGGCGGCACCTTGCCGTTCCTCCGAAGCACCCTCGCGGACGCGCCCACGGCGGACGGCTCGGTGCTGTTGTTCAGCCACCACCCGATGCACATCTCGCCGGGCGCGCTCGACGGCGCCGAGATCGGCGCGATCGCCGAGGCGACCGCGCCGCACGCCGCGCAGGTCGCCACCGCGTTCGCCGGCCACTACCACATCGAGAGCACGCTACGGGTCGAAGAGGCCGGCTACGACGTCGCGATCATCGACGCGCTGCACGATGACCTGCCCCGGATGCGACTCGTCGAGGTGTGGAGCGATGACGCGACGTTCACCTACGAACACGAGACGCTGACCGTGCCGTGAGCGGCGGGTCAGAGCAGCACGAACCCCGCGAGCGCCGAGAACAGGTTCGCGGCCAGCGCTACCGCGAAGCCACGCGCGAGCGCTGCGCGACGCGGCTGACCCGCGCGCACCAGCACGAGCGAGAGGACGGTGCCCTCGACCACGGTGACGCCCGCCTCGACGCACGCCCACCACAGCAGGTACGGCTCGAACCGCGGCACGACGTACCAAAGGGCCGGATGGGTGAGCACCTGAAGTCCCACTGCCGTCGCGAGGGACTTGGGCACCCCGAGCGCGCGCCACGTGCCGAGCAGCACGATCGGCACCTCGAGGATCAGCGTCCACGCGAACGCGTACGCCCACAGCTCAACCGGCGGCACGCGGGCTCCAGCCGCTCGCCCACAGGTGCGCCGCCACCGCGAGCTCGAGCCAGCCATGGAACAGCACGAGCGACAGGTAGCCTGCGCGCGCCGCAGTCGGCGCGGCGAGGCCGGCGATCGGGAGCGCCACCGCCCCGATCAGCACCGCGGCCAGCCCGACGCGGCCCAGATCCCCGATGAGCGCGGCCCACCGTCGGCTCGGCGGCAGCGGCGCGTCCTCGGTGTGCACTGCGGGCGATTGCGGGATGCACCCCAGCCACAGCCCGTAGTGGACGGCCTGCATCAGCGCGAACGCCATGACCAGCCGTGGGGCGGCCGCGCCCGGGACGTCCGGCGCGAGGGTGTCGATCATGCCCGCGAGCGTCAGCCCCGACGCCGCTGCGGGCGGTCCGTCCGCAAACCAGAGCGCATCGAACGCCCCGAAGCCGATCGCCGCGAGCGCCGCGCCGAGCGCGCCGAGCACGACCCAGCGCGCCCCGCCCCGCGGGCCCATCCACCAGGCCCACAGCGCCACGGCGACGAAGTTGTGCGCGTGGCCGACGATCAACGCGGCCTGCCCCGGCCACGCCAGCGCGGGCACGAGCAGCGCGACGAGGCCGAGCGCGAGCCAGACGCCGACGCGCGGGCCAGCCCACGCTGCAGCGCCCGCCACCGCGAGCGCGCCGAGGACGAGCTCCGTTCGTGGGAAGCCCGGCGCCCCCGCGAGCGCCGCGACCCGCAGCAGCGTCATCGCGCCGAACGGCACGAACAGCGCGAGCAGCAGCCGGCGGGGCACGGCGCCGGGCGGTCGGATCACGAGGAATCGGACGTCCGCGGCGACGTGCGGCACCCCGAGCCACAGCGGCGCGAGCAGGAGCAGCCACAGCGGCGCACCCAGCGTGAGCGCCAGCGACACGAGCACGACCGCGCCCGCGGTCCACGCGCTGCGCAGCGCGCGATCCGACCCCAGCCGGCGTCCGGGCGCCGTCGCACGCAGCGTCGCCCAGGTCACCTCATGCAGGCGATCCGCGAGCGCGATCACCGACGACGGGCAACCAGCAACGGGAGCCACCCCGACATCAGGAGCCACCCGAGGGGGGCGCCGCCGCCGTGATCACAGCCGACACGCTCCGGGGACGAGGTGGCGGGCGCGGGCGCGGGCGCCGGCGCGGGTGCGGAGGCGGGCGCAGGGCCGGGCTCGGGCGCCGCAGCGCCGGACGCCGCGCGACACATCACCTCGTCCCACACCGAGGCGCCGCGCGTCTTGCACATCGACAGGTAGCCCTCGGCCTCGAG
>CAYQSE010000250.1:0-8229 GCA_964419905.1 uncultured Enterobacteriaceae bacterium | reverse complement strand
TCATGGATCCTCGCGAACCCGCCTGCAGCAGGTCTTCGTGAAGATGTGATCAATCCTGAGGCGTCCCGTCCGCCCCACGTGGTTTCGAGGCCCGGCCAAGATGTGTGGGAGCGGGGGCGGGTGCGCACGGCCGGGTGCGTGCGGGGCTCGGGATCAGTCGTCGTCGTCGACGATGTCGGCGGGGGCGACGCAGAGTGGCAGCGCCTGCGAAGGGCGGGCGGGCTCGGACTCGGGGCGCCACGCGACGAGATCGAGGGCGAAGCAGCGCCGTCCGGCGGGGCCCGGCACCTCGACGCCGAGGTCGCGCTCGGTGACCACGCGGCCGGCAGGTCGGCCGTCGAGCCAGTACAGCGGCGCCTCGGCGCGCGCTCGGACCGGGTCGGCGGTCGCGAGCGGTCGACCGGGAGCCCCCGAGGACAGCGTCGACGCCTCGGGGAGCCGGTCGGGCGTGAGGAAGCTCCCGCAGCGGATCGTGTAGGTGAACAGGCCGTCGTCGTCGGGGCCGTCGATCTGCACGGGCGCCTGCGCGCCGTCCAGCTGCAGGGTGTCTCCGCCCACGGCGAGCGAGGCGCCGTCGCTCGGTCGAACACGCTGCGCGTCGGTCGGCGCGATGAGCACGCCGGGCTCGAACATCCGGCCGGTGCGTCGGGGCGGCTCGTCGAGCCGCAGGTCGGCACCGTCCAGGCGGACCACGAAGCCGTCGCCGTCCGCCACCACCGGGAGGCCCTCGGAGATCGCCCACCCGCCGTCCCGACCGAAGCGCTGGACCTCGGTGGTCGTCACCTCGCCGAGGTGGGCTGTGGGCACCCAGACCTGCACGGCGAGCCCGTCGAGCACGGCCATCGGGCGACGGCAGAACACGGCCGGATCGGCGTGCGGCACGCTCTCGACCAGCGCCCACGACGGGCTGTGGCGGATCAGCCGCCACAGCGTCCAGTCGAAGCCCCGCTCGGCCTGCTCGGCGGCGCGTGCGGCGTCGCGCCACGGCTCGGCGGGTGCCGCATCACGGCTCGGATACAGCGGCGCGTCGGGCCGCACGAGCACATGCACCGACGGGCCGACCTCGATCTCGCCCGCGCCCTGCTTCGGGCAGCCGGTGAGCAGGATCGCCACGCCGAGCAGCCGCGCGATCACTCCCGGCACTCGGTGCGCGCGAGGTTGCCGTGCAGGTCGTACACGTCGTAGGGCCGCTGACCCGCGGGGCAGGTGACGCCGGCGCCGACCTGCTTCAGGCCGAGCTTGACCTGCTCGGCGTACAGCGCCATGCACGACCCGGCGCTGAACTCGCACAGCCCCTCGCAGTCGCGGGCGAGCATGCACGCCCACACCTCGGGCGGGAACTCGTCCTTCGCGCGACCGAACTCGGTGACGCACGCCTCGACGCTCGGCGCGAGGTTGCACTTGCAGTCCTCGTACTTTCGGCACACGCCGTACACGCTCGCGGTGTAGCCGGACTGAACCATCGCGCGGGCGCGCTCCTTCCGGAGCTCTGCGTCGTCCGCGGCCGGCGCCGCCTCGACGACGACGGGGGCGGTGGGCGCTGGCGTGCCGCCGCACGCGAGCGCGGTGGCGAGGAGGACGACGGCGGCGAGCAAGGTGCGCATCGGGCGGGAAGGTACCACGCTCGCCGCTCAGTGGGGCGGCGGGCGCGGCGTCCAGGTCATCCGCCGGTGGGGGCCGACGCCCGGCTTGTCGAACACCTCGCCGTGCGCCGTCCAGCCGGCCCGGGCGTAGAACGCCTCGGCCGAGGTGCGCGCGTCGCACCACATCGGCCCTTCGACCTGCGCCTGGACCGTCTGGAGGAGACGCGCCCCGAAGCCGCGTCGCTGCACCTCGGGGGCGACCGCCATGCCACGGAGCTGGCGCGTCGGCGGCAGCCCGGTCGGCTCGGGCGCCGACACGATGGTGAGCACCGCTACGATCTCGCCCCCCCACGACAGCGCCCAGTGAGCCGTCGTCGGGTCGTCGTCGCCGGGCCACACCGCGTCTTGGGTCGGTCGGCCGGGGCGGAGCACGCGGTGGCGCAGCGGCCGAACCGCCTCGACCGGCACCCGCGCGACGCGCGGCGGGGCGAGGATGCGGCGCAGCGCGATCAGCGGGGCCATCAGCACGCCGCGGACGATGTGCAGCGCGAGGGCGATCAGGCCGGCGACGAGGCGCTCGGCCCACGTCGGCGCGCTCACCCGCCGCTCGGGGGCTTGCTCACCTCGATCGTGGTGGGCTTGTCAGGGAAGGCCTGCTGCTGGAGCTGACGCCCCGCGCGGAACACGCGCCGGCTCTTCGGGTGGCCGCTCGGGTAGTTCTCGAGCCACTCGCCGTCCTTCTCGCCGCGGACGTAGCTGCCGGTACGCTCGACCTTGCCGTCGGCGAACCACCAGGTCCACGGGCCGTCTTGCAGGCCCTCGAGGTAGCTCCCCTCGGCGCGTCGGTTGCCGGCCGGGTCGTAGGTCACCGAGGTGCCGTGCTGCACGCCGTCGCGCCAGAACTCGACCGTCGCGAGGCGGCCGTTCGTGTGCCAGGTGCGCCACTCGCCGCGGCGGCCGTCGTCGTAGTAGTGCCCCTCGCTCGCCTTCACGCCCTCGGCGTGCCAGGTCATCGACGGGCCGGTGCGCAGCCGCTTGCCGTCGGGGAGGGTGCGGGCGCACCACGCCTCGAGCCCGCGCGGCGGCGCGGCGCCGAGCGGCACGCTGCCCTCGGGGCAGGCGAGATCGTGCGGTGGGGGCACGGGCGGCGGGGCGGATGGCCCGGAGGCGGGCTTCGCGCAGGCGCCGAGGACGAGCAGGAGCGGGATGAGGGTGCGCATGGCCTGGGAGCATACCGGGTTGCGGGGGGGAGCGGCGCGGTTATCCGACCCCGCTGCGGGAGGCGCGATGATCGGCGGCGGTGTCCTGGCGATGTGGTCGATGGTGGGGCTCGCGCTCGCCGCGGACGGTGACGCGCTGGAGCGCGCGCGCGCGCCGGTCGAGCACGTGTCGCCGGTGGAGGCGCCGGAGATGGTGCTCGCGGGCGCCACGGTGTGGACGGCTGCCGGGGAGATCCTCGCGCCGGGCTGGGTCGCGGTCGCCGATGGGCGGATCACCGCGCTGGGTGCCGGCGCGCCGCCTGCGGATCTGCCGGGGCGGCGCCTCGATCTCGACGGGATGCACCTCACGCCCGGGCTGATCGACACGCACAGCCACCTCGGCGTCTACCCGTCGCCCGGCGCGCGTGCGCACAGCGACGGCAACGAGATGACCTCGCCGACGACCGCCGAGGTGTGGGCCGAGCACTCCGTGTGGCCACAGGATCCGGGGTTCCAGCGCGCGATGGCGGGCGGCGTCACGACGCTGCTCGTGCTGCCGGGCTCGGCGAACCTGGTCGGCGGGCGCGGGGTCACGCTGCGCGCGGTGCCGACGCGCGGTTCGCGCGCGATGCGGTTCCCGGACGCGCCAGAGACGGTGAAGATGGCGTGCGGCGAGTACCCGAAGCGGGTGTACGGCGAGAAGGGCGGGCCGGCCACGCGGATGGGCAACGTCGCGGGGCATCGCGAGGCGTTCGTCGAGGCGGCCGCCTATCAGCGCAAGTGGGCGCAGCACCGCGACGCGCACGCGAAGTGGGAGGCGAAGCGCGACGCGCACGAGGCCGCGACCACCGCGCGGGCGCGCAAGGACGCCCCGGCGCCCGGCGATCCGCCTGAGCCGCCCGCGCGGGATCTCGCGAAGGAGACGCTCGCTGGCGTGCTCACGGGCGAGGTCCTGGCGCAGATCCACTGCTACCGCGCCGACGACATGCTCTCGATGCTGCAGGTCGCCGACGAGTTCGGGTTCTCGGTGCGTTCGTTCCACCACGCGCTCGAGGCCTACAAGATCGCCGATCTGCTGGCCGAGCGTGGCATCGCGGTGTCCACCTGGGCGGACTGGTGGGGCTTCAAGATGGAGGCCTACGACGGGATCCAGACCAACGCGGGGCTGGTCAGCGCGGCCGGCGGGCGCGCGGTGATCCACTCGGACAGCGGCATCGGCATCCAGCGCCTCAACCAGGAGGCGAGCAAGGCCCGCACCGCGGCGCGGGCGGCCGGGCTCGACGTGAGCGCCGACGAGGCGCTGCGGTGGATCACCGTGAACCCGGCGTGGACGCTGGGGATCGACGATCAGGTCGGGTCGCTGAGCCCGGGCCTGCGCGCCGACCTGGTGGTGTGGGACGCCGACCCGCTCTCGGTGTACGCGCGGGCTCGGCTCGTGTTCGTGGACGGGGCACTGCGCTACGACGCGGCGCGCCCCCAGACGTGGTCGGACTTCGAGATCGGGCAGGAGGTGGGCCGATGATTGCGCTGCTCTCGCTCTCGGTGGCGCTCGCGCAGACACCGTGCACCGTGCTGCTCAGTGAGGACGCCGCGCGTCCGGGCGTGATCTGGACGGTCGACGGCGCGCTCGAGGGGGGCGCCCTTCGGATCGAGGGCGCGCGGATCGCGGCGGTCGGCGCGGCGGATGCGGTGGGCGGGTCGGCGGGCTGCGCGCGCGTCGACATCTCCGGGCGCACCGTCACCGCCGGGTTCGTCGCGGTCGGCACGTCGATGGGGGTCACCGAGGTCGGCGCCGAGGCGGCGACGAACGACCACGACGCGGGCGGCGACGCAGTGCGGGCGAGCCTGCGGGTCGTGGACGCCTACAACCCGCGCGCGACCGCGATCCCGGTCACGCGCGTCGGCGGCGTCACCTCGGCGGTGGTCTACCCGACCGGCGGGCTGGTCAGCGGGCAGGCGGGCTGGGTCGACCTGGCCGGGGCCACGCAGACCGAGGCGGTGCGGATGAGCGCGGTGGGCCTCGTGGTCAGCCCGCGCGGGTCGTCGCGCGCGGACGCCTGGCGGCGGCTCGAAGAGCTGTTCGACGACGCGGCGTTCCTCGACCGGCGCGGCGCGGACTTCGATCGCGGCAGCGCGCGGCCGCTGTCTGCCGGGCGGCTCGACCTCGCGGCGATCCAGCGGGTGCGCCGGGGCGAGCTTCCGCTGATCGTGCAGTCCGACCGGGCCGCGGATCTCGAGGTGGCGCTGCGGTTCGCCGCGGCCCACGACGTGCGCCTGATCGTGCACGGCGGCGCCGAGGCGTGGCTGGTCGCCGACGCGCTGGCCGCAGCCGGGGTGCCGGTGGTGCTCGATCCGATGGTGTACGGGCCGGGCAGCTTCGACGCGGTGCACGGCCGGCGCGACAACGCAGCCCTGCTCGCCGCCGCGGGGGTGCCGGTGCTGCTCGCGGTGAACTCCACCCACAACGCGCGCCTCGTGCCGCAGATGGCCGGCGACGCGGTGCGCAGCGGCCTGCCGTGGGAGGACGCGCTGCTCGCCGTGACCGAGCGCCCCGCGCGCGCGTTCGGGCTCGACGAGCACGGCGCGCTCGCGGTGGGCCGCCGCGCGAACGTGGTGGTGTGGCGCTCGCTCGACGACGCCCCGCGCCCCGATCCGTTCGAGCTGTCCACGGTGGTCGACGCGGTGTGGATCGGCGGCGCGTCGGTGCCGCTCACGTCGCGGCAGACGCTGCTGCACGAGCGCTACGCGACCCAGCCGGGCGCGCCGCTCGACCCGCTGCCGCTGCCGGAGCCTACCAGCGCACCCTGAAGCCCGCGCCGGCGCCCTCGTCGAGCAGGAACACGGTCGCGCCCACGCCGACCGCGCCGAGGCCGAGCGCGCCGGCGGACAGCGTGAGCAGGTTCGTCGTGGTCTGGACGCCGACGAGCTGTTGCTCGGTGCTCGCCTTGTCGAGGCGGCCGTGCGAGATGGCGGCGCCGACGAGCAGGCCGCCCGCGCCGGCGAGCAGACCGCCGGCGATGGCGACCGGCACGATCGGCAGGCCGTCGCCCGAGCGGCTCGCCGGAGCCTTCGGCTCGCGGGGGGCGCGGGGCTCCTTGGGGCTGGGGCTCGCGGCGACCGCGGTGGTGGTGGCCGCGCTGACGTCGCCGTCGTACCACTTCGGGGTCGCGGCGACGTGCGTTCCATCGGTGAGGATCGCGTCGGGAAAGCGCGCGCCCTCCTGCCAGAACCCGACCACGATCTGCCCCTTCGCGTCGGCCACCTGCATCAGCAGTGGCACCTCGGCGGGCGCCTCCGGGACGGTGATCAGGCGGCCGTTCATGAAGATGCCGCCGCGCTTCGGCGGGTTCAGCGCCTTGCCGGCGGGCCGCCCGATGAACGCGTCCTCCTCTTCCTCGAGCGCCTCGCGAAACGGATGATCTGGGGGAAAGTTGAACTTGTCCCACGGGAGGTCCGGATCGGCGGCGCGCGACAACAGGCCCCAGCGCCGGGCCGTCTCTGGGTCCTGATCGTAGAAGAACAGCAGCGCCATCTGCCGCGCGAAGGTGGCGAGCTGGGTGGGCTCGACCAATCGGTCGAGGCAGCGCAGCTTCGCGCGCGTCGTGGTGAGGAGGTAGCGGGCCTCCTTGATGTCGGCGGCATCCAGCGCGCGACCGATCTCCACCACGTCCTTGCGGAGCTGCACGTTGTTGTAGGGGGAGCACACCTCTTCCTGGGCATGCGCCGTGGGTGCCAACGTGGGCGAGGCCACGAGGACCAGGGCGAGGAGGACGGGCGTGAGTCGCATGGGTGGGGGCTGGCTCCGCGTTGCCCGGAGCGTAGCAGATCCTCCGGGGGGCGCCGCAACTCCGCGGCGCGGGAGCGGCGCGATGCGCTATCGTCTTGGGCGATGCTCGCGCTGCTCACCCTGCTGATCGCCTGCGCGCCGGACCTCCCCCTCGACGAGACGGTCCCGTGGTCCAAGGTGCGCGCGCCGCTCGCGAGCGTCGGGGGGGCGCCGCGGGGGTGGGTGCCGCTGCGGGCGATCGTGCACCTGCACTCGCCGTACTCGCACGACGCGTGCGACGGAGAGGGCTGGGTCGACGGTTCGCTCGACGAGGATTGCCTCGCCGATCTCCGCGCGGGGCTGTGCGACGCGGCGATCGACGTCGCGTTCGTGACGGATCACCCGAACCACGCGTCGTGGCAGTCGTTCTCGGACCTGCTGCTCGCGCGAGGCGACGACGTGCCGATCGAGCGGGGCGGGCGGGTGATCGGCAACGAGGTGCGGTGCGCGTCCGGCCACCGCGTGGCGTGGCGGGTGGGCATCGAGGACGGCGTGATGCCGGTGGCGCTCGAGGCGCACGTCCACGACGACGCCGAGGCGCGTCATCGCCTGTACAACGGCACCGGCGCCGAGAGCGTGGAGGCGGTGCACGCGGCGGGCGGCGCGGTGTTCGTGCCGCACATCGAGAGCCGCGCCGCGTCGCACCTCGAGGCGCTGCAGACGCTGGGCGCGCTCGGCGTCGAGATCTTCAACCTGCACGCGATGTTCGCGCCGAACCTGCGCGCCGAGCACCTCGGGCTCGACCCCTGGGGCTGGCTCGCCGACGCCTCGCCGTTCATCGATCCGGACGGTACGACCGAGCCAGATCTGTTGTTCCTCGCGGTGCTGCAGGATCAAGCGCCGAGCCTCGCGAAGTGGGACGCGCTGCTCGCGCGGGGGCCCTCGGTGGGTGTTGCCGGCACCGACGCGCACCAGAACACGATCCCCGCGGTGCTGCGCGACGGGGAGCGTGGCGACTCCTACCGGCGGATGCTGTCGTGGTTCAGCAACGTGCTGCTCGCCGAGTCCGCCGACGCCGACGCGGCCGAGGCGGCGCTGCGCGCGGGCCGCGCCTACGTCGCGTTCGAGGCGCTCGGCACCCCGCGCGGCTTCGACTTCCGCCTCGTCGCCGACGGGCAGACCTACGAGATGGGCAGCGACGCGCCACCCGGCGTGCTCGTCGTCGGCTGCCCGCGCCTCGCGCCGGGCAGCCCCCGCGGCGTCGAGTCGCCCGAGATCCTCGTCCACATCCTCCGCGACGGCCACCCGTGGGCCACGGGCTGCGGGCTGCACCCCGCCGACGGACCCGCCGTCTACCGCGTCCAGGTCGACGTCGTCCCGCACCATCTCCGCCCCTTCCTCGGCCCCGACCCCGAGCCCTGGCTCCGCCCCTACCCCTGGCTCCGCTCCAACCCCATCCGCGTCCACCAGTAATGCCGAGCCAAGCCCTCTCGGAGCGTTGGCCGGTCGACTTGGCGGAGCGGGGTGCCGGTGCGCACGGCCCCTTCGGCTCGCTCGGGTCGTCGGGATCTCTGCTCGTCTCACCCCGCTCCGGTCGGACTGCGTCCTCCCTGCGATGGGGTTCGCTCGCAGAGACCCTCCTCGCGCTCGCCTGCGGGGCCTGGTCCGGCGACGGGTCGTC
>CAYQSE010000249.1:4939-8250 GCA_964419905.1 uncultured Enterobacteriaceae bacterium | reverse complement strand
GCGCCGCGCGCCGGCTCCGGCTCGCGTCGAACGCTGTCGGGCCGCCGAAACCGTGTGCCGGCCGTCCCGGCCGGCCGCGTGTGCCGCTGCCGCGGCTGGCTAGAGCCAGCCGCGGCGGCGGAAGTAGAGCATCAGCATTGTGGCGATCAGCGCCATGCCAAGGAGGGCGGCGGGGTAGCCCCAGGGCCACGCGAGCTCGGGCATCCACACGAAGTTCATGCCGTACACGCCGGCGATGAAGGTGAGGGGGAGGAAGAGGGTGGCGATGACCGAGAGCAGCATGGTGGCCTGGTTCTGCTGGCGGCCGGTCTCGGCGTGGAAGATGTCGACGAGGTTGTCGGCGATCTCGCGAAAGATCTCGATCTCGGTGTTGACCTGGGCGGCGTGGTCGCTGACGTCGCGGAGGAAGGGGCGGATCTCGCGCTGGACGAGCTCGGGGGGGAGGCGCTCGAAGCTGGAGACGGTCTCGCGGAGCGGGGCGGCGGCGCGGAACAGGGCGAGGAGGAGGCGCCGGAGCTCGTGGATCTCGGGGTAGTGGTCGCTCTGGAGCTCGTCGAGCAGCTCGCCCTCGAGGACCTGCAGCCGCTCGCCGACGTCCTCGAGGACGACGAAGTAGCCGTCGACGACGGCGTCGAGGAGCGCGTAGGCGAGGTAGTCGGCGCGCATGCGGCGGATGCGTCCGATCTTGCTCCGGATGCGCTCGCGGACGGGATCCCACGCGTCGCCCTCCATCTCCTGGAAGGTGAGCACGAAGGTGGGGCCGAGCACGACCGAGACGGCCTCCTCGTCGACGCCGCGCGTCGCCTTGGCGTCGAGGTGGACGACCTTCATCGAGAAGAACGCGTAGGTGTCGAAGTCTTCGAGCTTGGCGCGGGTGCGTGGGTTGACGATGTCCTCGATGGTCAGCGGGTGGACGCCGAACTCGGCGCCGATGGCCTGGATGAGCGCGACGTCGTGCAGACCCACGACGTCGACCCAGGTGACCGTCGGCGTCGCCGCGCGGCCCTTCAGGGCCTCGAGCGGGACGTCGAGCTGCTCGGAGAGCTCCTCGGCGTCATAGTCGAACAGGCGGACGACGGCGCGATCGACGCGCTGCTCGCCGGTGAACACCGCGGTGCCCGGCGACAGCCCGGGGCGCTTCGACTTGCGCTTCCCCTTCGCCATCTACGCCTCGTCGTCGGGACAGAGCGCGTCGAGCAGGGTGTCGACGTCGCCGCACGGGCCGGTCTCGAGCACGCTCTCGCCCTGCGCGTCGCAGACGTCCTCGGTGGCGCAGTCGAGCTCGTCCATCTGGGCGACGCACGCCTGCACGGTGGTCGCGTTCTCGATCAGCGCGTCGTTGTAGCCCGGGCAGCCGGACAGCCCGAAGCGGAAGAACGTGGTGCAGTCCGACGCGGTGTCGAAGGTGATCGACGCGCCGCAGGTCTCGCTCATGTTGTCGGCGCACACGCCGTCGACCAGGTAGCGGCACATGCCGGTCAGGTAGGCGTCGCGCAGCGTGTAGTCGGGCGGGGGCGGCTCCGTCTCGCAGCCGGACAGCAGGGCGATCAGCACCAGGGCGGTCGTACGCATGGGGCCTCCTTCGCCCCAGCCTACACCGGCGCGGCGCGTCCGATAGGAGACGGCCATGACGATCGCGCGCAGCTTCGAACCCATCGCGGCGCCTGGCGTCCGGGTGCTCGTGCTCGGATCGATGCCCGGCGTGCGCTCGCTCGCCGCCAGCAGGTACTACGCGCACCCGCGCAACCTGTTCTGGCCGCTGATGGGCGAGCTCTTTGGCGTGGGGCCCGATCTGCCCTACCCAGAGCGCCTCGCGCGGCTCAACGCGGCGGGCGTCGCGCTGTGGGACGTGCTCGCGGCGTGCGAGCGCCCCGGCAGCCTGGACAGCGCGATCGTGCGCGCGACCGAGGTGCCCAACGACATCCCGGGCCTGCTCGCCGCGCACCCGAGCCTGCGGGTCGTCGCGTGCAATGGCGCGGCCGCCCACAAGCTCTACCTGCGCCACATCGCGCCGCAGGTGGGGGCGCTCCCGGTGCTCGCGCTGCCGTCGACCAGCCCGGCGAACGCCAGCATCTCGCGCGACGTGAAGCGCGCCGCGTGGGCGGCGCTCACCGCCTACCTGTGAGGCGACGGCCCGACCGCTCCGGTGAGAGAAGCATGTCAGGCGACCCGGGGCCGGCGGCGTCTACGCTCGACAGACACACCCTGGGGGGTTCATGTCCGCGCCCGTCATCAGCCTGTTCATGCTGTTCGCGTTCTTCCTGCTCGAGTACGCGACGTTCTTCGAGGTGCGGCAGCGGTGGGGCACGCTGTGGGCGTTGGTCGCCGCGAACGTGGTCGGGTTCGTGTTCGGCGGGGCGATGATGGTCCCGCTCTCGCACCTCGGCATCCTCGATCTCGCGGCGACCGTCGGGTACTGACGTCGCTGTTCAGCGCTGCGCGGCGGTGTCGGGGGCCTCGCGCGGCGGCCACGGGATGAGCATCGCGGTGGTGCGCTGGTAGTCGGCGTAGCTCGGGTAGCGGCTCGCGCTGATCGCCTCGGTGAACCGGATCGAGCCCATGAACAGCGCGGTGAGCACGAACGGGCCCGCCCACGTCCACGTGAGCCAGGCCCCGGACGCCGCCACCGCGAACAGCGGGAACACCCACCACTGGCCCAGCTCGCCGAAGTAGTTCGGGTGGCGCGACCACGCGTAGAGGCCGCGGGTGAAGAACGGCGGGTCGACGACCTCTCCGCGCGCGACGCGGGCCTTCTTGTCTTGTTGGAACGCCCACATCTGCTCGTCGGAGACGGTCTCGATCGCGAGCAGCGCGAGGAAGAGCACGGCGCCCGCGGCGTCGAGCAGGCCGAGCGCGGTGCCCTGGGCCTGCCAGGCGACGTGCAGCGGGCTCGTGAACAAGAACACCAGCCCCATCTGGAACGGGGAGATGAACGTCGCGTTGAAGAGCTGGTACTGCAGCGGCGACATGCGCTGTTGGAGGATGGCCCAGCGGTAGTCCTCGCCGCCCTTCGCGTAGCCACCCTTGCGCGCGAAGTTGAACGTCAGCCTCGCACCCCACGCCACCACCAGCAGCGTCATCAGGTTCAGCCGCGGATCGGCGAACCCGGCGGCGCCAGCGACCCACAGCGCGTAGATCGGCGGCGCCAGCGACCACATCCGGTCGACCCAGCTGTACTCGCGGGTGATCACCGAGAGCAGCCAGGTGGTGAACGTGAACGCGACGCAGAGCCACCCGGCCTGCAGCCACGGGTCGACGTTCCACAGGGTCCACAGCGTGTCCATGGCGTGCCTCCGGCATGGGGATGGGGA
>CAYQSE010000249.1:750-4839 GCA_964419905.1 uncultured Enterobacteriaceae bacterium | reverse complement strand
ATGGGGATGGGGAGACGTAGCACGCGCGCGGGCCGTGACCACGGACCGACGATGCGCCGGCCCGGTATCGCCGGATCCGCGATGTCGTGGCCGTGCCGGCGAGCAGGTCGCTCAGCGAATACTGCTGGAGGTTTGCGGACGAACTGCCTATCCTCACGCCGGGAGAGCAACGTGAAGCTTCGACGACCCCGGGTCACCGGCAAGCCCTTCGCCGCCTCGGAGAGCGCCCCGGTCGGCGCCGAACAGGGGCTTCCGACCCTCGACGACCTGCACGCCCACGCGGACGGCAAGCGCGCCGCGTTCGCGCAGCGCGCCACGGCGCTCCAGCTCGCGGTCGACGCCTCGTCTGGGCACACGCTCAGCGGCACGGCCACGGCGTTGACCACGGGGCTGCTCGGCGCGGATCCGGAGGTGACGCGCACCGAGTTCGGCGCGGCGGCGGCGGCGCTGTGGTCCGTCGAGGGCCAGATCGCGGCGGCAGATCAGCTCCACGCCGACGTTCTGGCCGATCTCGAGCTGCGAGACGGCGCGAACCTGGATCTGTCGGGCATCCAGGACGCGCGGGAGAACTTCGTGGACGCCGAGGACCGCGCGTCGCGGCTCGCGGCGGGGGTCACGGCGCTGGTCGGCGTCGGACCGGGCGCCGCGGGGCCCGAGCTGAGCGCGGGCGACGCGGCGATCGACTGGAGCCTGGACCTCGGCGAGGGCGTGGCGCTCGCGAGCGACGCGCGCCGGTGGGCCGAGGCGCTCGACCCGGGCGTGCCGCCCACGCCACGCGATGTCTACGAGATCCAGTCGACTGTCCTCGACTACGCCGACCTGCCCACCCAGGGCTACGTGCTGCGCGTGTTGGCGGCCGTGCCGGGCGTGCACCCCGCGCTGGTGCCCCGGCTGCTCCTCGACACCACCGCGGGCGAGGCCGACCAGGCCTTCGGGCTCGCCGAGTCCACCCTGTCGGCCGCCGTCGCGCCCGGGCAGGAAGCGGATGTCGCGGCTGCTTGGGCCCAGGACGCCGAGCTGATCACCCAGGTCGCAGAGCTCGACCGGCTGTCCGCGGACGGACCCGACGCCGCGCCTTACGACGCGGCGCTGTCGTTCCTGACCGGGCTGTTCGAGCGCGACACGATCCCCCGCGCGTTCCCGATCTTCCACGGCAGCACCGCGTCGGCCGCGGTCAGCGCGGGCGCGCGCAGCCTCGGGCTGCTCCAGGCAGTTCGCGAGAACCACGTCGAGGTCGCCGCGTCGTTCGCCCGGTCCGAGCAGTTCGCCGATCTCGGGATGCGCGGGCCGCTGCGGGGTGAGGCGCTCGACGCGTTCGCGCACGACGAGGCGTCGGCGCTGCCGACGGCGTGGTCGGCGGCGCGCGGTCAGATCGTGGCGATGCTGCACGAGGCGTTGGCCGCCGGCGCAGACCGCGCGCTCGCGAACGCCTTGCTCGAGAAGGTGCTGTGGGTGGACGACGAGGTGGTGACGTTCGGCATCGACAACCCGACCGTCGCGCTGTGGGTCGCCGAGAAGCTCGCCGCCGATCCCGAGGCCTCGGCCAGCCAAACGCAGGTGGCGGAGCTGCGGTCGGCGGCGGCGCTCGTGCTGCGCGTGCGCCAGGAGGCTGAGTTCCTTGATCCTACGACGCTCGGGTTGGAGCGCGTCGGCCTCTACGCACAGACGTTGACGGAGGCCCTCGGGCCGGACCCGCACATGGCGAGCGGCGTGCTTCAGCTGCTCGCGAGCGCGGTCGACATCCGCGATGTGGCGGCGGCGATGGGCGAGTCGGCGACGTCCGGTGCCGACGAGGCTGTGGTCGACCGAGCGATGACCAAAGGCGCGTCCGTGATCCTGGCGAGCGCCCAGAGCGTGCTGTCGCTCGGCGAGCACCTCAAGCTCGCGGGCATGGGGGACCAGGCCGAGGCGCTGCAGGCGGCGTTGAAGATCAACGTGGACAAGGGCGCGCCGCAGGCGCTGCGCTCGGTGGAGCTGGGCTGGTCGAGCAAGCTCACGCTCGGTCTGAACGCCGTCTCGGTCGGCCTGTCGATCGTGTCGACCTACCAGGCGAACCGCGCGTATCTGGACGGCGAGGGGTCCGACAAGGGTGACCTCATCTCTACGACGCTCGGGGCGGTCGCGGGCGCGGTCGGGATCGCGAACCCGGCTGCCGGGCTGGCGATCAGCGGGCTCTCTTTGGTCGTGGGGTTGCTGTACAAGGCGATCCGCAAAGCCTGGTTCACCACGATGGGCAGCGCGTTCCAGGGGGCGTTCGACGACCTCGAGCCGCACATGCAGGCAGTGATGACGGAGTCCAACGGGCTGTCGATCGCCGCCGGACGCATCGGCGACCTGATGTCGAAGCAGCGGTCGGCGGCCGAGGAGGTCGCGCTCGAGAACCAGGTCGAGGCGTTCCGGGCGCGGGGCACGGGCGTGCTCACCACGCTCGGCACGCTCAAGACGTTCGCCCGGAAACGCTTGGCGACGCCCAAGCACGACGCGACACCGCAGGAGAATGGTGAAGCGCGAAGGGAGGGGCTCCTCAAGGACACGTTCTGGTTCTACAATTCCGACGAGAAGCTCGACATGGCGCTCCTCGCGTTCAACCACCGCATGGACCAGTTCGAGCCGGCCGCCGCGCTGATGACGCTCGTGAAGCTTCAGAGCAGCGATCCAGCTCGGCTGGTCGAGGTCGTGCCGACCCTCGAGCGGGCCGTGGGCTGCGCGTCGGAAGCGCTCGACGACCTGGGCGTCGTCGCGGTGGCCGTGCTCTCCGACAAGGACGAGGTCGGCATCGGGAACGCGCTGGTTGCGGCCCACAAGCAGCGGGAGGAGGCACGGCGCGCGCGCGAGGAGGAGCGCGCGGACACGCTCGCCCCGTTCGCTGGCACGACGTCCGCGACCGGGTAGGGGTGCCGCTGGCGACTTGGTCGGGTACCGTGCGTGCGCTGCTCTGCTACGGCCTGTCGTCGACTGATGAACGCGCTCAATCCTTCGCGCCGCTACTTCCTGACGCTGTGCGTCGGCGCGCTCGCGCTGCTCTCGGCGGCGGCGCCGCGCGAGGCGCCGTGCCCGGCGGACCGCACGCGCGACGAGTGCGCGCCGGACGAGGTGGACGCGCAAGGCTGCTGCTCGATCATCCGTGGGCTGGACGAGCCGGTCGTCGTCGCGCGGGGGGTGTTCGGAGCGCCGGCGACCGCCGCGGGCTGCGCGCCGGGCCTCTCGCCGATCGCGGGCCGCTGCTGTTGGCCTGAGCAGACCTGGGACGGTTCGGCGTGCGTCGGGACGGCGGCGTGCCCCGAGGGCTACCTGCCGGCGGGCGCGGGCTGCATCGCGCGGCCGGTGTGCCCGACGGGCTACGTGCTCACGCCGGCGCGCGACGCGTGCGTGTGCGGCGCGCCCGGCTTCCGCGTCGAGCGCGGCGACTGCGTGACCGGCGATCTGGGCCTGCTCCACATCCCCGGCGGCTGGTTCGTGATGGGCTGCGTCGAGGGGCGCGATCCCGACTGCTTCGGCGAAGGGACGCTGAGCCGGCGCGTGAAGCTGTCGTCGTTCTGGCTGATGAAGACCGAGGTGACGCAGGCGCAGTACGCGGCGCGCATGGGGGAGAACCCGAGCCAGCGCGTCGGCTGCGCGGACTGCCCGGTCGACAGCGTGACCTGGTTCGACGCGGTGCGGTTCGCGAACGCGGCCAGCGTCGCCGAGGGCCTGCGGCCCGCATACCGGATCGACGGCGAGCACGTCACCTGGGATCGGGACGCCGATGGTTACCGCCTGCCCACCGACGCCGAGTGGGAGTACGCGGCGCGGGCGGGCGGCGCGTACGTCTACGCCGGATCGTCCGATCTGGCCGAGGTCGCCTGGTTCGATGCGAACAGCCTCGGCCGCACGCAGCCGGTCTGCGAGAAGAAGGTGAACGGCTACGGGCTGTGCGACATGACCGGGAACGTCGGCGAGTGGGCGTGGGACTGGTTCCGCGAGGGCGTCGACGGCGCGACCCTGGACCCTGCGGGGCCCGAGCGCGGCGCCTACCGCGTGTATCGAGGCGGTTCGTTCGTCGACGAGCCCCGCTTCTCCCGGCTCTCGGAGCGGAGCTGGATCTCGCCT
>CAYQSE010000249.1:0-740 GCA_964419905.1 uncultured Enterobacteriaceae bacterium | reverse complement strand
CCTGCAGAACTACCTGCCTTCGCCCGACCCGACCGCGGCTTCCGCCTCGCGCGCTCGGCTGGAGAGGGGAGCGCGCCGCCGTAGCGGGGCCGACACGCGCCGTCACATCCTGACAGGTCACCGCGAGCGGGGCCCGCCTACAAAGCAGGTGCACCCTGAACTTGGAGTTCACCATGCGCTCGCTGTTCCTGATCTTTGCGCTCGTCTCTTCTTCTTTCGCCCACACCGCCTCGGCCGCGGACCAGGTCGCCTGCGCGTGGCCGATGTGCGGCGGCATCCACGACGCGGTGCTCGACTCGCTCGCCGAGCAGGGCTTGCGCGACATCGACGGCCTGCTGTTCGACGAGGACGCCTACGGCAAGCGTTGGCTCACCATCCTGTCCACCGACGCGCGGGCGCTCGACCGCGTCGCGCCCCGCAGCGGCGCGCGCACCACACCGATCGACGGCACGATCTCGTTTGCGCGCCGGATCCCGATCTCGCTCGACGGCATCGACACCGTGACCATCCCGGGGCCCACGCCGCGGGCCGGGTTCATGAAGATCGACGACATCGCCGGAGAGTCCGGGGATGGCGGTGGGGGCGGTGGGGGCGGCGGCACGAGCTGTACCGTGGTCTGCGTGTGCACCGAGACCGGCGACGAGTGCTGGCTCGAGTGCTGACGTGCGCGCCCCGGCCCGATGGGGCCGGGGCGCGCTTCGCTGCCGTGGGCCGGCCGTCCCGGCCGGCCATCGCTGAGC
>CAYQSE010000248.1:0-8273 GCA_964419905.1 uncultured Enterobacteriaceae bacterium | reverse complement strand
CTAAACCGGGTCACGGACGTCATCCGCAGAGCTGACGGCGCCGCGCTGGTCACCGAGGCCTGGCTGCGCGCGGCGCCGCAGGTCCCCGCGGGTGTGGGGCTGTTCCGCGTGCCGCACGACGTCGCACATCGCATCGGCTTTCACGCGCACACGGCGGTGGACTACCGAGACCCTTGGCCTTCGGAGTGACGGCTGGGATAGGGGGCTTCGGGCGCGTGCTCGCGAGGCGGTGGACATGAGCGACGAGGCGGGATGGAACGATCTCCCCGGGGGCGGGCGGATGCACCTCGCCCTCTACAAGTACGATGCGTGCCCGTATTGCCAGCGCGTGCTGCGCGCGCTTCGCGGTTCGTCGGCCCGCGTCGAGCTGCGAGACACGCTCGAGGAGGCGCGCTGGCGGGCCGATCTCCGCGCCCGCACGGGTCGTACCCAGGTTCCTTGCCTGCTGGTCGACGACGCGCCGATGTTCGAGTCCGGCGACATCGTCGCGTGGCTCCAAGCGAACTTCCCTTCGTGACGCTCAAGTGCTGAGAGCCCTGATCGAGCAGGTCTCGGGCTACCCGGGGCTCTTCCTGTTCTGCCTGTGCAGCGGGCTGCTGCTGCCGCTACCCGAGGACATCCCGCTGCTCTATGCGGGCACCCGGGTTCAGGCAGGTGAGCTGCAGTGGGCGCCGACGATCGCGGTCGCGCTCGTCGGCGTGCTCCTTCGCGACATCGCCGCATACGGGATCGGGCGCTTCGTCGGGGAGTGGTTTCTCAGCCGTCCTTCGGTCGTGCGGCTGATCGGCGTGAAGCGTCTGCAGCGCGCGCGAGATCTCGTCGCCCTGCGCGGCTCGAGTGCGGTGTTCGCCGGGCGGTTCCTGGTCGGGCTTCGCGCGCCGATCTTCCTCGTGGCGGGCGCGATGGGGGTGTCGTTCCGGCGCTTCCTGGTGTGGAACCTGCTCGGGCTGCTCCTCGTCGTACCGGGGACGCTGGTGCTCGGCTTCGCGTTCGGTCCTCCGCTCGCCGACGGCGCGTTCTGGGTGGTTCGGCAGGGTCGCGGCGTGATGGGGGGCGTAGCGCTCGTCGTCGTCGGGCTGACCCTCCTTCGTTGGCGCGCGATGCAAGTCGCCGGGGCTGCGGCGAGTCGCGTCGCTCCTCAGACCGATCTCGACGACTCACGCGATTGAAAAAAATTTTTCTTCGCCCGAATCCTCCCCCTCTGCTATAGTTTTTTCACAATGCGGAGAGGTAGCGATGGGCCATATTCGCCAGTTCTTGGGAGACGAGGGTGGTGCGACCGCGATCGAGTATGGTCTGATCGCCTCGCTAGTCGTGCTCTCCGCGCTCATCGGCATGCAGGCGTTCGGCGATTCGTTGATGGCGATGTACTCGGGCAGCGACGACAGCCTCTCGGGCGTCATCGGAAACGCCGCCCCCGGTGATGCGGCGGGTGGAAGCGGCGGCGGCGGACCCTGAGCGGAGCGCTCAGGCCACTCCGATCTCGACCAGGCGCCGGCGCAGGAACTCGCGCGCGGTGACGGCGTCGCCGTCGCCGGATGCCGGCGCGAGGACGTGGTCGGGGTGCGGGTGCAGGAAGAACGGCATCGACAGCCTCCCGCCATCCGCTTGGGGCGGGTTCACCACGCGATGCGTGGTGGCGGGCAGGCGTCCGCCGGTCAGCAGCTGCATCATGTCGCCCGTGTCGCAGATCATCACCCCGGGAGGAGCGTCGACGGCCATCCACCGTCCCTCTCGCGTGAGGAGCTCGAGCCCGGGCCGCGTGGAGGCGGGCAGCACCGTGATCAGGTTGATGTCCTCGTGCTGTGCCGCGCGTACCGCGCCTGGGATGTACGGGACGCCGTCGAGGTCGGGGTAGTTGATCACACGCAGCACGCTGTTCCCGTCGCGGACCATCTGGCGGAACGTGTCGTCGGGCAGTCCGAGGTAGCGGCCCACCCCTTCGAGCAGGTTGTTGGCGAACGCCTCCATCGCGTTGAACAGCGCGAGGAACGTCGGTCCGAACGCGGCCACCTCGGTGGGGAACTGGTTCGGCGGGATCTCGCCGCTGCGGTGCAGGGGGTGGTCGGCGCCGAGATCGCGACCGACGTGCCAGAACTCCTTGAGGTCCGGCGCGCCGTGATCCTTGGCGTGCTCGACGCCATACGAGGTGTAGCCGCGCTGGCGCCCGTCCCACGGCGTCTCGTAGCGCTGCTTCACCGCGTTCGGTAGCGCGAACGCCTCGGCGGCCAGCGCGTACGCGCGCTCGACCAGCGCGGGCTCGATGCCATGCCCTGTGACGTTCACGAACCCGAACTCCTCGAGCCCCTCGCCGAGCGTGCGCACGAATGCGCGCGCCTTGGCGGGATCGGCGTGGAAGTCACGGAGATCGACCAGAGGGATGCTTTGCGTCGTCATGTTGCCCAGTGCCTCCGCTGGCGCCCGAAGCGCGTGCCCTGCGTACCTCGGCGCGCGTCGGCTGGCAGCCGCTTCAGGTGACGAGGCGGAGCGTCGGGCGCTTCGGCTCGTCGGGTGGCTCGTCGGTCGGGCGCTCGCTCGACACGTCGGGTGCTGCGGGGAAGAAGAGCACTTGCTTGATCGCCGACCACGGAAAGCGACAGTCGTAGAGCGCGTCGAAGCTCAGCGTGATCGTCACGCCGCCCGGGTCGTAGCGTGGGCTGTTGTAGCGGTGGTAGTGCGCGTCGAGCTTGATCGGCAGGTCGCGCTCGTTGAACTGCGCGAGGACGTGCGCCGGGACGCCCGAGCCGTCGAGGTCGCTCGCCGCGGCGACGAACATGAAGTCGCAGCCCAGCTCGAAGCCGGCCCGGAACAGCTGCATCGGCTGGTTGCCCCACGGGTCCAGACCGAGCGCGTCGGGATCCTCGCCCTCCTCGGCGACGTGCGGGGTCGGCGCGGCCACGGGTTCTTCGGGCATGTTCGCCCAGCCGAGGTCCGCTGGACCGAGCTCGAGCGCCTGCCCGAGCGCCAGGAGCTCCGCGACCGTCATCGGGTCGCTGCCACTGAGCACCCGCCGCAGACGCACGCGCTCGATCTGGGCGGCGTCCGCCAAGGCAGCGGTGTTCAGCCCCTTCTTGCCCATCAGCTCCCGGAGCATCTTCAGCAGCGGCGCGGTCGCGTCGTTCACCTTTCCTCCATGCCCCCTGCTAACCGCTCGATCTGCTTCGTCCCCACCGCCGAGCGGTTCAGGTGGTTAGGCACCCGCGACGGAGGTCTCGTGCTCAAGGCCGTGATCCTGGTGGTTGTGGCGGTCACCGCGCTGCTCGCGCTGCGGCGCGCCTGGGGCGTGTGGCTGCGTGGTCGCGGCCTCGCTCGACTGGCGCCGGGGGAGGTCGCGCGCGTGGAGCGGGGCGTGACGATCCGCGCGCTGTTGCTCGACACGCCGCCGATGCTGGGCCTCAATCCGAAGCGCACCAACCGTCTGGTCGGCGACCTGGCGCTGGCGCCTGCGCGGTTCGTGCTCGCGTCGAACCGCGGCGTGCTCGCCGACATCGGGCGCGATCACGGGCGGAAGTTCCGCTCGGCGCGGTGCACGGGCCCCGGGCGGTTGGTGATCGAGGGGGACGTACCCCGCGCCGACGGGGGGCGGGGTCAATACCGATTCGAGCTGGTGGTGGAGGACGCCCCGGGCTGGGCCGCCGCGCTCGCGCCGTTCGTGGACGCTTCGCGCTAGGCGCCTGCGGGCGCAGCGCGCGAAGCGCGCACGCCCGCAGGCGCCTCCCAGCTCGCGGAGCGAGCGGTGCCTCTGCCCGTGCCCGTGCCCGTGCCCGTTCACGTTCACGTTCAGCCGGAGATCCGAACCGGGAGGTGGATCCCGCGCATGCGCGGACACCCTGATCGAACTGCCCGCGAATCGCCCCAGCCCTGCCAGCGCCCCGAACGGGCATGGGCATGGGCAGGGGCAGGGGCATGGGAGGAGCACCGCGCGCTGCGCGCGGCGGGCTCCTAGTTGATCATCACGATCCCGCCCTTGAGCTCGGCCATGACGCCGCCCTTGAACGTACCCATCATGCCGCCCTCGACCGTGGCGGACATGCCGCCCTTCATCTTCGCGGTCATTCCGCCCTTCGCGTCGAAGGTCATGCCGCCCTCGATCTTGAAGTTCATGCCCGCCTTCATCTTGGCGTCCATGCCGGCCTCGAACGCGTAGTTCATGCCCGCCTTGACCTCGATGTCCATGCCGGCCTCGCCCTTCACGTTCTGGGCGGCGTACCACTGGAAGTGCTGGCCGGCGGTGATCGTCACGTCCTTGCCGGCCGAGATCTCGACGTTGCCCTTCGCGCTCGAGAGCTGGATGGTCTCGCCCGCCGTGTCGAACACCAGCGACAGCGAGCGGGACTTGTCCCAGATCTCGACGGTCTCGGAGCCGTCCTTGTCATCGAAGATGAACAGGTGGCCGGAGCGCGACTTCCAGAAGCGACGGTCGTTGTCGGGCGGCAGGCCGCCGCTGCCAGCGCTGGCGTCCTTGCCCATGTTGGACGCGTGCACCGAGCCGCCTGCGCCGTCACCCGCCTCGGCTGGCGGCGTATCGACGCCGTTCCAGAACTGGCCGATGATCACGCCGACGTCCTGGCTGCCCTGCATGAACAGGACGAGCACCTCGTCGTCGACCTCGGGGAGCGCGTAGAAGCCACGGTCGGGGCCGGCGTTCGGCGACACCTGCCGAAGCCAGAACGATACGGGCTCCTCGTGCAGGGTCGGGAACTTGACCTGGATACGACCCAGCTGATCGGGGTCTTCGTTGCTTGTGACGAGGCCCACGACAGCAAAGGGAACCGTGCCGGAGACCGGCCGGCCAGAAAAATCAGTCAACTTCGCCATGTGTGAGGTCCTCCACAGACCAACAGCTCAAATAGATCCTGAAGCAAGATAGAGGGTGCCCCGGGTTGTCGTCAAGGTCACAATCGCGACATGCGGAGGGCCGGGTCGGCCGTCGGGTTCGCAGGACGTCAGGGTGGGGAGATCGGGTTGACGGTGCATGTGACTTCGGGTCCGGGACGGGTGATCGCCTCTGGGATGGTCACCGCGCTGTGGGGTCACGACCTGGTGCTGCACGTCGCGCACGGTCCGGCGCCATTCCAGGTGACGCTCGGCTGGGTCTCGGATCCCTCCGTCCGGGACGTCGAGGTGCGCACCGCGTGGCCCGCGGGCGGGATCCGCTTCGACCTCGTGAACTTCGACGCTGCGGATGGGCGCGGCACCGCCGAGCCGGTGCTGCTCACCGAGGCCGGTGAGGATCTCGTCTTCCTCCACTTCCGGGTGTTCCGGTTCGGGAACACCACGGATCGCACGGTGCACTACACGGTCTTCGCGGTCGCGAAGGACGCGATCGGGTGGCGCCCGGTGGTGTCGGACGAGGCAGGGGGATAGGTCGCAGGCCCGCATCTCGCGTGGAGGTCTGGATGCACGACGACGCACGCGCCGAGCTCGACGCGCTGCTGGCCCAGCCCGCGGTGCCGACGCGCCGCCCGACGGTGCCCGCGCTCGAGGAGCGCCTGTTCCAGCCGATCCCGCTGCTCGATCACGGCTTCGTCCGGCTGATCGACTACATGGGCGACGACGCCGCGATCGTGCAGGCAGCGCGCGTGTCCTACGGGTCGGGAACGAAGTCGGTGCGCAACGACCGCGGCCTGATCCGCTACCTGATGCGGCACCGCCACTCGACGCCCTTCGAGATGTGCGAGCTCAAGCTGCACGTGAAGCTGCCGATCTTCGTCGCGCGCCAGTGGATCCGTCACCGCACCGCGAACGTGAACGAGTACAGCGCGCGCTACTCGGTGCTCGACCGCGAGTTCTACGTACCCGCGCCCGAGGTGCTCGCGGCCCAGGCGGCCGACAACAAGCAGGGCCGCGCCGGCGTGCTCGAGGGCGACGAGGCCCACGCGGTGCTCGCGATGCTGCGGCGCGACGCGCTGCAGGTCTACGACACCTACGAGCATCTGTTGAACGACCGGGGCGACGGTGAGCGGGTCGATCCCGAGCGAAGCCAGCTCGCGCGCGAGCTCGCGCGGATGAACCTGACACTCGGCTACTACACGCAGGGGTACTGGAAGATCGACCTCCACAACCTGCTGCACTTCCTCTCGCTGCGGATGGACGCTCACGCGCAGTACGAGATCCGCGTCTACGCTGACGCGATCGCCGATCTGGTGCGCGACTGGGTGCCCGCGGCCTTCGAGGCGTTCAGCGACTACCGCCTCGGTGGGGCGTTCTTCGCGCGCGAGGAGGTGGCGCTGATCCAGCAGCTCGTCGCCGGTGGCGATCCGGACGTGCTGCTCCCGGCGTCGGGGCTGTCCATGCGCGAGCGCGTCGAGTTCCGCGCCAAGCTGGGGCTGGGCAAGCCGCGCACGGAATAGTGCCCGACAGGGTGTAAGGCCGGTCGACCCGGTGCCGTTGGGGGGGCGCAACCACCCTGGAGGTACCGATGTCGAACACCAGCCGCATCCCGTTCTGGACCACCGCGTTGACCGCCCTGGCGCTCGGCGCCTGTATGAAGGCCGCCGAGCCCGGCGTGGCGGTCCACGACGAGAGCCCGCGCGTCGACGAAGACCGCTTCAGGCCGGTCGACGTCGAGGACGCGGTGATCGGAGAGTCCGAGGCGCCTGTCGAGACGATCGGGCGACAGGCGCACAAGGCCGAGACGACCTCTCGCGCGCCGTCGGCCGAGCCCGGGCCGCTGGGCGCTGGAGGGCTCGGTACCTCGACCGGCAGCATTGGCCACGAGGAGTACGCCGCGGGGGGCCTCGCGAAGCGCGACACGGTCGCGGTCGGCGCTCCTGCTCCGCCGCCGGCCTACCGGCCCGCGCCGCGCCCGTCGCCGTCCGCGGTGGGCGCCGTGCCCTATGCGCCCCCCCACGTCGCCCCGACGCCGCCGCTGCGCACCCCGACGCTGCCGGTCGCGAGCACCGAGGCCTACACGGACTACGGCGTGAACGGCTTCGTCTCGACCGCGCAGGACCGGCACTCGACCTTCTCGATCGACGTCGACACCGCGTCGTACACGATCACTCGGCGCAAGCTGCGCGAGGGCTACCTGCCGCCGCAGTCGGCGGTGCGCGTCGAGGAGTTCGTCAACTACTTCCCCTACGAGTACCGGCAGCCCGCGAAGGGTGACCCATTCGGGGTGTCCTTCGAGGCGGCGCCCTCGCCGTGGAACCCGCGCAACACCATCGTGCGCGTCGGCGTTCAGGGGAAGCGGATCGCCGCGGACGATCGCAAGCCGCTCAACCTGACGTTCCTCGTGGACGTGAGCGGCTCGATGCGCGGGCAGGATCGCCTGGATCTCCTCAAGCGGGCGATCGTGATGCTCACCGACGAGCTTCAGGACGGCGACACGGTCGCGCTCGCGACCTACGCCTCCGGCACCGCGATCGTGCTCGAGCCGACGCCGATCAGCGACAAGCGGGCGATCCAGACGGCGGTCGAGCGCCTGGTGGCGAGCGGCTCCACCGCGATGGGCTCGGGCATCGAGCTCGCCTACAAGCTCGCGGACGCGACCTATGCCGAGGGCGCGGCGAACCGCGTGATCATCTGCTCGGACGGCGACGCGAACGTGGGCCGCGTGAGCCACACCGAGCTCTCGGCACAGATCCGTCAGTACGCCAAGAAGGGGATCACGCTGACCACGCTCGGGTTCGGCAACGGCAACTTCAAGGACACGATGATGGAGCGCCTCGCGAACGACGGCGACGGCAACTACTACTACATCGACTCGGACATCGAGGCGCGCCGCGTGCTCGTCGACAAGATGATCGGCACGATGGAGGTCATCGCGAAGGACGTGAAGATCCAGGTCGAGTGGGACCCCTCCAAGGTCCTGGCGTACCGGTTGATCGGCTACGAGAACCGGGACATCGCCGACAAGGACTTCCGCAACGACGCGGTGGATGCGGGCGAGATCGGAGCCGGCCACCAGGTGACCGCCCTGTACGAGGTCGCGCTCGCGGACGCGCCGGTTGGCTCGCTCGCGACGGTGCGCGTGCGCAACAAGGCGCCGGGCGCCGACGCGCCGGCGGTGGAGCGCGCGTTCGACCTCGACGCGAAGCTGCTCCGCGATCGGTTCGCGGAGGGGACCGACGCGTTCCGGATCGCGTTCGCCGCGGCGAGCTTCGCCGAGATCCTCCGCGGCAGCCCGCACCTGAGCGAGGTGAGCCTGCGCGACGTCGAGGCGCTGGCGCGGTCGGCCAAGCGCGCCGAGTACCGTGAGGACGCCGAGCTGATCGAGCTGAGCGACCGCGCGGCGACGCTGCGCGGCGAGGGCGCGCTGTCGCGCCGCT
>CAYQSE010000247.1:0-8380 GCA_964419905.1 uncultured Enterobacteriaceae bacterium | reverse complement strand
GCGTCACCGCGCGCCGCCGTGCCGGCCGTCGGGTCCCGCAGCGGCTCCTGGTCGAGCGGGTCCAGGGGCACCTATGGCTTTGTCGGCGACGCCTTCGCCGGTCGCGGCTACGTCACGGTCATCGCCGACTATCGCCTCGTCCCCGAGGTACGCTTTCCGGCCTTCATCGAGGGTTTCGCGCCGGCCGGGGGGGGCGGGACGCCCTCCCCACATGATCTCGGGCCGCAGCCAAGCTGTGTAGGATCGACAGCCGTCCCGGCCGTCCCCCCCTGCGACGGCGCTCCACGCCCTGTTGGCACGCCAGGCGATCGAACCGGGCTAGAGTGTCGATCCTGATCGGGAGGCGCCGCTGCTGTGCTCGCTGCTGATGCTCGTCGCCGCGTGGGCCGGGGAGCTCGCAGTCTACGCGGACGGGCCGCTGGCCGCGGACGGCGCGACCGATAGCCTGGTGCAGGTGTTCGTCCCGGGGCTCGGCCCGTCGGACACCGTCCGCGTGAGCGCGGACGGCGCGAGGGTTGTCGCCCACGAGGTGGGGCCGCAGGGGACGGTGTTCGTCACGCTGCGGCCGCACGCAGCGCGGGGGCCGGGCGAGGTCGCGCTGACGATCCGCACGCGGGGCGGGGTCGCGTTCGACGAGACGCTGCGCGTGCCGGTCGCACCGGTGGGCGGGCGCCTCGGGCTGACCCTCGACCCGCCGTCGCTCGACGGGGCCGAGGGGGGTGTGTTGGTGCGGATCCAGCCGGCGCCCGGCCCGGTGATGCCGCACGCGGAGCGGCAGATCACGCTCGCCGCGAGCGTGGGCTCGGTCAGCGCGGTGTCGCGGATGCGCGACGGGACGTTCAGCGCGGTCTATACGCCGCCCGAGGGGCTCGAGGATCCGGTCGCGGTGCTGTTCACCGCGATCGATCTGGCGTCGCCCGAGCGTGTCGTCGGTCGCGCCGTGCTGCCGATCCGGCAGCGCGTGCGGCGCGTGCTCGACGCGCCGCCCGGCGCCGAGGTGTCGCTCGTGGTGGGTGGCGCGGCCGTCGGGACCGTCACCGCGGATCCGCGCGGGCTCGCCGGGTTCGACCTGTGGCTCGGGCCCGGCGACGCCACGGGCGTGCTGAAGGTGCGCGCGGCGGACGGCGCGCGCTCCCAGGCGACGGTGGACCTGGACAACCCGGCGCGGCCGCAGATCGCGTTCGCTCCCTGGCCGACCGGGACAGGTGTGCCGGCGGGCGAGCCCGTCAGCCTGTGGCTCGCGGCGAGCGACCCGTGCGGCGCGCCCCGCGATCGGATCCCGGAGCTCGCGGTGCGCGGCGTCGGCGCGGCGCCGGCGCACGCGCGGGGCGAGGGCTGGCACGAGGTGATCGTCCAGGCGCCGCCCGAGCCCGGCCCGCTCGAGGTCGAGGCGCGCCTCGGCGTGGCGGCCTCGGCGCACACGCTGCGGGTCGTGCCGTCGCTGCCCGTCGTCACGCTCTCCGCGTCGCCGATCGAGATCGGGCAGTCTGCTTCGCTCACCGCCACCGCGCGCTTCGCTTCGGGTCGCAGCGGACGGGGCGACGACGCGCTCGTGCTGCGCGCGCTCGAGGCGCCCGACGCGGCGGCGCGGGCTGGCGATCCGGTCGTGCTCGAGGTGCCCGTCACCTCGGAGCGCGTCGTGACCTTCGTGGCCTCGACCGACTTCGCGCCCACCGGGCTGCCACCGGCGCGGCTGCGTGTGTGGACGGGGCGCGCGTGGGCGCCCGAGGCCGAGCGGGTGCCGCTGTTCGTCGTCGTGGAAGACGCCCTCGGCGTGCCGCTGCCTGACCAGCGCGTCACCCTGCGCCCACACCCGACGTTGATCGGCCTGCCCGAGGGGGTCGACACCGGGGCGAGCGGCTGGGCGATGGTGACGTTCTCTCGGAGCGACACGCGGATCGAGCCGATCCCGATCGAGGCCGAGAGCGGGTGGTTGACGGCGACCGCGGTGCTGTGGCCGCACGCCGGCGGGCTGGGCACCGCGGACGACGTCGCCGCGCGCGCTCGCTGGGCGGCGGCGCTGCCGGCCCTCACCGTCCAGCGTCAGGGGCCGCCGTTGGGCACCGCGGTAGATGTGGCGCCACGGGGGCCGACGACGGCGACGGTCGAGGAGGTCGTGCCCGCGCGCGGGCGCGCGGCGCCCTCGAAGGCGCCGCTCGATTGGTCGGTCGGGGTCGGCCTGGCGGACGTCGGCATCCGCTACCTCCAGACGTCCGCGTCCGCCGGGGTTCCCGAGACGGCCTCGTTCCGCGAGCCGCTCCCGTTCGGGGCGTTCGGGGGGTGGCTCCGCGCCGAGATCACGCACGCGAGCGGGTTCGGCGGAGAGCTGTTCGGGCGCGTCGGCGGCTACCGCGTCGTGCTCGACGGGCAGCCGGTCCGCGACGTCGCTGGCGCGTGGCGCCTCGGCGCGACGTGGCAGCGCTGGCTCAACCCGCGGTGGGGCGTGCGCGCAGGGCTCGGGTTTCAGCGCACCGACGCGCTCGGGATCGTGTTCGACGACCGCGAGACGGCGCTGCTGACGCGCACCTGGGCCATCCAGGGGGCGCGGCTCGGCGGCGAGGCGCTCGGCCGCTTCGGGGTGCTCACCGCGCGCGCGGGCTTCTGGGAGACGTTCGCCCTCGCGCCGGCGATCACCGAGATCACGCTTCGCGCCGATGTCCGCCTTCCGGTGGAGGTCGACGGTCTGCCGCTCTCGGCGACCGCCGGCCTCGACCTGATGTTCCGTCACGCGGGCCGTGCGCTGGATGCCGGGCGGGTGCGCCTCGACGAGCTGCAGGGCGTGGTCCTGCTCGGCGTAGCCCTCGGTGCGCCGCCGGCGCCCGACGCGCGCTGAGCACGCTGTCGCTAGAACGCGCCGAAGACCAGCGCGCCGGTCGCGACGCACGGGTGGGCGCCGCTCGTGGTCGCGGTCGCTTCGAACACGACGAATCCGCCGAAGAGGTTGGGGTCGAAGCCTACATTCTCGAGCCAGGACGCGAGATGCATCCCGTCGGAGGTGAACGTCCCCGTGTCCGCGACCTCTGGCGAGGTCATCGCGAAGCCGAGCCCGGTGTACGCGGCGGTGTCGAACTGGACCTCGCCCAGGCCCGTCGCGCCGTCGCCGGCGAGGGCGTCGTTCGTCCACCGGAACGTCCCGGAGTACAGCGCCGAGACGCTGCCAATCATCCACTCGTTGCGATGCTCGACGCCTGAACCATCGATGTAGACGAGGTCGTCACACGCCACGGGTGCAGGCGGATCGTTGGTATCGTCGTCCGAGTCGTCGTCGTCGCCCGAGTCATTGTCGTCCGAGCCGCCATCGTCGTCCGCGTCATCGTCCGAGTCGTCGCTGGGGACGCACGTGGGCGCGCTGTCTACCCACGTCGCCTCGAAGTCGCCGTCGTGGGCGAAGTGGGTCGAGCCGCCCTTGGCGTCGCTCCACGCGTGACGGTCGATGCGGATCAAGGTGTGCGGATTCTTCGCGCTGGCGGTCGCGTGACAGATCCACACGGCGTCGTCACTCGCGGACGCCTCCGGGCTCGTGGCCACGATGGCGACCCCCGCGATGGCAAGCGTGAACACGGCGCTTCGGATGCTTCGATCACTCATGACCTTCCCCCTCTGGATGGTGTCGAATTTTGTATACGAAGTATTCGTATGCGGATCAAGAAGCTTGGGGAAGGTTCCCTGTGGATCCGGTGGACGTGAGGAGCCGGCTCGGAATACTGTTCCGGCCGGAGTCGGAGCCCGTGGCTCCTCATCGTGCGTGGAGTGCTGATGCGTCCGTTCGCCTTCCTCGGAGCCCTGGTCCTCGCCTGCACTGGCTGCCCGTCCGAGGGGCAGACGGCGGTGCCGGCGGCTGCCACCGCGCAGCCAGCGTCGCCCAAGGTCTACGAGAAGACCGTGCTCTCCGACCCCTACCACGTCGACGCGAAGTACGCGTCGATGCGCGGGCCGTGGAGCCAGCTCGACGTCACGCTGCTGGACGCGCCGCAGGCCGAGCTGGTGTGGATCACCGGCTACAAGACGCGCGTGGTCGACGCGACCACCGCCGAGGAGGTCGGGCAGGACTTCATGTGCCACGCCAACCTCGACTTCGACGTGCCCCGCTACTACGACGACTTCAACGTGCGCCACGGGCTGTCCGGCCGCGTGTTCACGCTGTCGCAGGGGCAGCAGCACGTGCAGTTCCCGACGGGCATGGGCATCCCGTTCCTGTCGAACGAGCCGCTCAAGCTCACCACGCAGGTGCTCAACCTGAACCTGCCGAACCCCGATCTCAACCTCCGGCACCAGGTCACCGTCGAGTTCGTCCGCGATGCCGAGGTCAAGACCCCGATGCAGCCGCTGTTCCAGGGCGCCGTGCAGGGCTTCAAGTCGCTCGAGGGCGACGGGCTGGTCTATGGCATCGAGAGCCCCGACATGGACGAGCACGGCGCGGGCTGTTCGGTGGGCAGCAGCGCCATCGAGAACGACGTCGACCACGACCAGTACGGGCGCAAGTTCACCGCGCACTGGGTGGTCGAGCCGGGACGCGAGGTCACCCGCACGTTGGTCACCGAGTTCCTGAACCTTCAGTTCGACACGCGCGTGCACTACATCGCGGTGCACCTGCACCCGTTCGCCGAGTCGCTCGAGCTGATCGACCGCACCACGGGCACCACGCTGTACAAGGCCGAGGCGGTCAACGCGAAGGGCCGCATCGGGCTCGAGCATCTCCCGTTCTTGTCGAGCGAGGAGGGCCTGCCGGTGTTCAAGGACCACGAGTACGAGCTCGTCGCGATCTACGACAACACGAGCAACGAGCCCGTCGACTCGATGGCGGTGATGTACATGTACATGGCCGATCCGCACTTCAAGAAGCCGGACCTGACCAAGATCGCGCCGCGGATCTCCCCCGAGGAGGCCCCCGCGACGGACGCGCCGCCCAGCATGTGAGCGGGCTGCGCCCTCGCGTCAGGCCTCGGGGTTGGCTTCGTGCTCGGCGATCTGCTTGCGCACCTCGTCCATGTCGACGGACGCGATCTGCGTGATCAGCTCGTCGAGCGCGGCGGGCGGGAGGGCGCCGGGCTGCCGGTAGAGCAGGACGCCATCGCGGAACACCATCAACGTGGGGATGCTGGTGATCTGGAGGGCGGAGGCGAGGCCCTGCTCGGCCTGGGTGTCGATCTTGCCGAACACCATGTCGGGGTACTTCTCGGACGCGGCCTCGAACACGGGCGCGAACGTGCGGCAGGGGCCGCACCACGAGGCCCAGAAGTCGAGCAGCACGATTCCGTCGTTGTTGACCGCGGCCTCGATGGTGGCTGCGGTGAGGTTCTGAGTCGCCATGAGCTGCTCCGGTAGGGGGTAGTTGTGCGGTGCGCACCAAGGGGCACTAACAAGGAGAGTCTCCAGCGCGCCGATCCGTGACAGCGCGGCGCGGCACGAGCGGGTGGCGTATGCTGCCGGCGACCACGACAAGGGCAGTGATGGCCTCCCCCAGCGACGCGAGCGCGCCCTCCTCGGGTTTCGGCACGTTCCAGGGCGTGTTCCGGCCCACGTTCCTCACGATCCTCGGCGCCATGCTCTACCTGCGGCTCGGCTGGGTCGTCGGCACGCAGGGGCTGCTCGGCGCGGTGCTCGTGGTGATCGCGGGCGCGGCGATCACGGGGACGACGGCGCTGTCGGCCGCCTCCATCGCGACGAACCAGCGCGTGCGCGCGGGCGGTGCGTTCGCGATCATCAGCCAGGCGCTCGGCCTCGAGGCGGGCGGTGCGATCGGGGTTCCGCTCTACATCGCGCAGGCGCTGTCGGGGGCGATGTACGCGTTCGCGTTCGCGGAGGCGTTCACCGACACCTGGCAGGCGCTCACAGGGGCGCCGGGTCCCGCCCTGGTGCCCGTCGCGTTGTTCGCGTTCGCGGGCGTCGCCGCGCTCGCGTGGCGATCGGCGGACGTCGCGTTCCGCGCGCAGGGCGTGCTGTTCTTCGTCGTGATCACCGCGCTCGTCAGCCTGTTCGCGGGCGTGTTCACCTCCGGCGTGCACCCCCCGCGGCTGATCCCGGCGGGTCAGCCCGTGGGGATCCTCGACGCGTTCGCGATCTTCTTTCCCGCGCTGACGGGCATCCTCGTCGGCATCGGGATGAGCGGCCAGCTCAACAGCCCGCGGCGGAGCATCCCGGTGGGGACGCTCGGGGCGTGGGCGGTGACGCTCGCGATCTACCTCCTCGGGGCGCTGTGGTATGCCGTGGTCGCGAGCCCGGCTGAGCTGATCGGGCAGCGGACCATCGCGTTCGATCGCGCGGCGATCGGCTGGGTGGTGCGCATCGGCCTGCTCACCTCGACGCTCACCGCGGCGCTGTCGTCGATCGTCGCGTCGTCGCGGCTGCTGCACGCGATGGCCGAGCAAGGCATCGTGCCACGCGGCGGGTGGCTCGCGGTCGCGGATGCCGACGGTGAGCCGCGCCGGGCGACGCTGTTCACCGTCGGCATCGCCGCGCTCGGACTGCTCAGCGGCTCACTCGACGGGATCGCGCCGGTCATCACCGCGTTCTTCATCCTCACCTACCTGGCGCTGAACTTCGTCGTCCTGCTCGAGCAGCAGCTCGGGATGATCTCGTTCAGGCCCACGTTCCAGGTGCCGCCGTGGGTGCCCGCGGCCGGCGTCGCGCTCAGCGGCGCAGCGCTGTTCTTTGCGTCGCCGCGCAGCATCCTGTTCATGGGTCTGCTCGCCGTGGTCGGCATCTACGTGTTCCTGACGCGGCGCGCGCTCGACACGCCATGGGAGACGGTGCGGTCGGGCATCGCGGTCGCGCTCGCGGCGTGGGCGGCGCGTCGCGCGGCGGCGCTCGAGCGCTCGGAGCGGTCGTGGAAGCCCGATCTGCTCGCGCCGCTCGACGAGCCGGCGCAGGCGACCGACCTCGAGCCGCTGCTGCGGGCGTGCGCGCAGCGCAACGGCTCGGTCAAGCTGATGGCGATCGGCGACGACCCGGAGCTCGTCGGCTGGGTGCACAAGCTGCGGGGGCGGCTCACCGGGTTCGGGATCTACACGACGTCCGCCAGCCTGTCGGTCGATGAGTTCGCAGGCGCGTTCCGCACCGCGCTCGACGCGATGCAGGGCGACCTGTTCCCACCGAACCTCGTCGTGCTCGACGCGTCGCGGCACACCGAGGAGATGCTGCGCCAGGCCCAGGCGCACTGCAAGGCGCTGGGACTCGGGCTCATGTTGTTCGTGCCGCACCCGAGCGGCGGGCTGGGCAACCGACGCCGGGTCGACGTGTGGCTCTCGGATCGCGCGCCGGAGTGGGCACTCGAGCTGCACACGGCCAACCTCGATCTCCCGGTGTTGCTCGGCTATCTGCTCGCCGGCGCGTGGGATGTGCGCATCCGGCTGGTGATGGCGGTGCGCGACGAGGCAAACGAGCGCGATGCGCGCGCGTTCATGGGCAAGGTCGTCGAGGGTTGCCGGCTACCCGACGACACGCTGATCGAGGTCCTCTCGGGCGGGTTCCTCGAGCGACTCGCCGAACGCTCCGCGAGTGATGTCCACTTGTTCGGGCTGCCGGCGTCGATCGATCGGGCGCGGTTGCTGGAGATCGCCACCGCGGCGGGCGGCGCCTGCCTGTTCGTGATGGACTCGGGCCGCGAGTCGGCGTTCGCTTGATGTCCATGGGCGCCAGGAGGACCGGATGAGCCGTCGTGTACGAATCTACGAGCCGATGCCCGAGGCGCAGGCGTCGCTGTATCGGCAGATCCTCGAGGACGCGGGCGTGGACGCCGAGGTCGTGCCCGGCGCGGTGCCGGGGCTGGGCGCGGTGCTGCTCGTGCCCGAGGAGCAGCTCCCGCTCGTGGAGGTGGCGCTCGCGCAGGCGGCGAAGCAGGCCGAGGGCACGCGCGGGTGCCCCGCGTGCGGCGAGCTCAGCCCGGCCACGTTCCTGTGGTGCTGGTCGTGCGGTGCGAGCCTCGAAGGCAAGGGCGACGACGCGCAGACGTGGGAGGAGCCCGCCGCGCCGAAGGAGGGCTCCGTGTGGGTCGTCGTCGCCACCGGCGTGCTGCTCGTGCTCGGTGCGGTCGGGTTCCTGCTGCTCGAGCGCCTGTGAGACGCCCGAGCGGCGGACGCATCAGTAGCGGTAGGCGTCGGGCTTGTACGGGCCCTCGACCGGCACGCCGATGTAGCGGGCCTGCTCGTCGGAGAGCACGGTGAGCTTCGCGTCGAACTTGGCCAGGTGCAGGCGCGCGACGCGCTCGTCGAGGTGCTTGGGCAGCGTGGTGACGCTGATCCCGTAGGACTCGGCGTTGGCGTGGAGCTCCATCTGCGCGAGCGTCTGGTTCGTGAAGCTCGCGCTCATCACCATCGACGGGTGGCCGGTGGCGTTGCCGAGGTTCACGAGGCGGCCCTCGGAGAGCACGATGATGCTGTGG
>CAYQSE010000246.1:0-8391 GCA_964419905.1 uncultured Enterobacteriaceae bacterium | reverse complement strand
GACGGGCGGGACGCCCGCCCCACGTTCCCAGATCCTCGCGAACCCGCCTTCATCCCGACTTCTTGGAGAAGTGATCAATCGACAGCCGGGACGGCCGGCCCACGTCTGCTCCGCGCGCATGCAGAGGGGGCGGCCGGCCCACGTCGGGGGGCGCGGCCCTAATCGCGTGAGAGCAGCAGGGACGCGGCGGTGTGCAGCCTGCTGCCCGGCCGGAACCCGGTGGCCGTGATCGAGAACACCCGGTCGCCGCGCGCGAGCCACAGCGCGTGGGTCTCGCGCCGCGCCCCGCCGTTCTCCGGCCCCGAGACGCGCAGCAGCGCCACGTCCGACGGCAGGTCGACGTAGGGCGCCACCTCGTCCCGCCACGCGCCGGGCACGCGCGGCTTGCGGGGCAGCCCGGCCAGGTCCACCATCGCGCGCGCGGCCCCGGCGTCCTGGAACCGCATCACCCGGATCGTCGCGGTCCGATCCGCGCGAAACGCCTTGACCTCGACACCATCGACCCGAAGCGCGAGCACCGCGTCCACCACCTGGCCCTCGGCCCCGTAGAGCTCCTCGCGCAGGCTCAGATCGCCCACCCGGCCCGCCACCTTGACCCACAGGCCCTCCGTGAGCGCCTCGGCGACGCCCTCGAACGACCCTTCATCCACCGGTGCCGGCGCCACCTGCGGCCGATAGGTGTCCGGGCGGAAGATCATCGCCGTCTCGGTCGGCGGCGCGTCGAACATCGCCCACACCGCCGCCGCGCCTCCCGCGTCCTGGTGCCAGCCCACGAACGCCTTCCCTTGACCGTACAGCGCCCACAGCTCGTACGCGCCGGCGCTCAGCGGCCCCTCCTCGGACCAGCCCTGGCTCGCGTCCAGCGCGATCCGCGCGTCGGTGATCCCGAGTCGCTCGGCCACGCGCGCCTCGACATGGTTCGCGTGGCCCTCGGTGAGCGCCCGCACCGCGTCGATGTGGTCCCCGTCGACCAGCCCGCTCCACGACAGCACCTCGCTCTGGAGCCCGTGCACCATCTCGTGCGCGAGCACGAGCCGCGCGACGTCCGCCATCCGCTCGGGGGGCAGCCCGGCGGACGCGGTCACCGCCGCGACCGCGTCCGGCGCGAGGTAGAGCACGCCGGTGTGAATGCCCCACTTGCCCACGACCCCGGGCGCCGCAGCCCGCGCGTCCTCCGACATCTGCCGCAGCACCCAGTCCGGCGCGTCATAGGCCTCCGCGGTGAGCGCGAGAAACTCCTCGGACAGGATCGCCTCGAGATCCGCGGTGCGCCCGAGCCGGCCGTGCGGCGGCACCCGGAACCTGCGCCCCGCCTCCTCCTCGACCAGCGGCCGAAGCTCGCGCACGAGCCGGTTGATCACCTCTTCGGTGAGCTCCGCCGGCTCGGACACCACCACCGGCGGCAGCGACTTCGGCGCACACGCGAGCAACGACACGAGGAACAACAGGTGCATGCTCCACAGGATGCCACGCGCGACGGGTCGCCGGCATGGGCAGCGCGCACCTTGGGAGATACGGCCTGAACGTGAACGAGACCTTCGATCTCCCCGACGCGGACGTCCTGCTGGTCGTCCCGCCGCTGGCGCACCTGACGTGGCCGTCGCTCGGCGTGCACGTCCTGCAGGCCTGCGCGCGCGGCGCGGGGTTCGAGGCGCGGGTGCTCTATGCGAACGTGATCTACGGGTCGCGGGTCGGCCCGCTGTTCTACGCGGACCTCGCGAACGCCCCGACCGACTGGCTGCTCGGAGAGCGCCTGTTCGCGCGCGCCGCGTTCCGGTGTGCGCCGTTCGGTCGCAGCACCGAGGCGTTCCACGCGGCGGTCGCGGCGCACGGCGAGGTCGCCGACCAGACCGCCGAGCGCTACCTCGACCACCTGTCGGACGCGACCGGCGAGGTCTATGCGCGGGTCGACACGCGCTACCCGCGCGACGCCCTCGATCGCGCCGAGGCCGAGGCCCTCGCGCTCATCGACGCCCTCGCCCAGGCGATCGCCGCGAAGGGCTACCGCGTCGTCGGCGCGAGCACGACGTTCGACCAGACCGCCGCGTCGCTCGCCCTCCTCGAGCGCGTCAAGTCGCTCGCACCGTCCACCGTCACCGTGCTCGGCGGCGCGAACTGCGAGGGACCGATGGCCGACGCGCTCGCCGCGCTCGCGCCCGCGGTCGACCACGTGTTCGCCGGCGAGTCCGAGGCGGTGTTCGTCGCGTTCCTCGAGGCGCTGCGCGACGGCGGGCCGCCTGCCCCGCGCGTGATCCGCGGCGCGCCGTGCCAGGATCTCGACGCGCTGCCGAACCAGCGCTTCCACGACTACTTCGAGCAGGTCGCGGCCTGGCTCCCCGAGATCGGCGACACGCCGCTGTGGTTGTCGTACGAGACGAGCCGGGGCTGCTGGTGGGGCCAGAAGAGCCACTGCACGTTCTGCGGGCTGAACGGCTCGGGGATGGGGTTCCGCGAGAAGTCGCCCGAGAAGGTCCTCGACGAGCTCGGGGCGATCCTCGCCGAGTCGCCCACGCGGCGCGTCGCGATGACCGACAACATCATGCCGCACCGCTACCACACCACGCTGGTGCCGAAGCTGCCCGCGGCGCTGCCCGGGCTGCACATCTTCTACGAGCAGAAGGCGAACCTGACGCTGCCACAGGTCAAGGCGCTGTGGGACGCGGGCGCGGGCACCATCCAGCCGGGCATCGAGGCGCTCGACACCGCGCTGCTCCAGCTCGTGCGCAAGGGCGTCCGCGCGCGGCAGAACGTGGCGCTGCTGCGCTACGCCCGCAGCGTCGGGATGGCGGTGAAGTGGAACCTGCTGTGGGGCTTTCCGGGTGACGACGCCGAGAGCTACCAGCGCACGCTCGCGCTCTCGACGCTGATCCCGCACCTCTGTCCGCCCAACGCGCTGACCCACCTGTCGATCGACCGGTTCAGCCCCTACTTCGAGGCGCCCGAGACCTGGGGGATCACCGACCTCCGCCCGCTCCCGGCCTACGCGGACGTCTACCCGGAGCACGCCGATCTGCACGGGCTGGCCTACCACTTCCAGGGCGTGTACCGCTCCGGCTCGGACGAGGCAGGCCCGCTGATGGCCGAGCTGAACCGCGTGATCTGGCGGTGGCGTGCGGCGTGGGAGGGCGATCCGCGCCAGCGGCCGGCGCTGCACGTCCACCCCGCGGGCCCCGGTCGGTACACGCTGATCGACACCCGGGGTCTGGGAGGGCCGCAGCACCTCTTCCTCGACCGCGCGCAGGCCGAGGCGGTGCTCGTCGGCGGTCCACGCGACCGCGTGGCGCGCGCCGAGTGGGCGATCCGCAACCGGTTCGCCGCCGACCTGGACGGGTGGTGCGTGGCGCTGGCCACCGCCCCGTATGCGCTGCTCGCGGCGCTGGAGCAGAGCGCGAGCGCGCCATCCACGGCGCAGATCGTCGGGCTGATTCAGCCGGGCACGAGCACCCGGTAGTCCAACATCGCGCGCATCAGCCGGTCATCCAGGCTGAGCCCCCGCTCTTCGGCGAGCGCGGTCAGCGCCTCTTCGGTGGGGCGACCGTCGAAGTAGTGCAGCGCGCTCATCAGCAGCGCGGGGATACCGACCGGATCGAACGGGCTGTCGGTGACCGCGATCGCGCCATCGGCGCCGATCGCGAGCACGTGCATCGCGCCGAGGCGCAGGCGATCGGGCACCTCGTCGACCTGAAGTCGCTGCCACGCCTGCACGACGACCTTCGACAGCAGGGCCACGTCGGGTCCGCACACGCGAAGCACGTCGGCGAACGCGAGCGCCTCGACCCGCTCGGCGCACGCGATGTAGAACGCCTCCTCGCGGCCATACCAGCTCCCCCACAGCAGGCGCTGGACCTCCTCGTTGGGGCGCCCGTCCATGGCCGCGGCGTCGAGCACGTCGATCGGCGGCTCGCCACCGCGCACGAGCCCCGCAGGCAGCCGCCCGACCTCGACGTCGAGCTCGAGCAGGCACCAGCGCGCCAGCGCGTACTCGATGGCGGTGAACCACTCGCGCACCGCGGTCCAGAACTGCCGCCCGAGCGCACCGCGCTCGTGCTTGCAGAACCACGTCGCGCACACCCCGTTGCGGTGCTTCCAGATGCCGCAGGTGCTGTCCTCGGACACGAAGTGCGGGCAGAGCAGCTTCTTCGACACACCGTCCGCGTTCAGCGACGCCTTGTGCAGCGTCTCGTGGGTCGGCAGCCGCATCAGCCCGAGCGGGCTCACCGAGACGCCGTTCCGGATGCGATCGACGACGCTCGCGCGCCCTCTCGCCATCGCCGGATCGACGTCGGCCAGCACGCGCCCGACCAGGTAGTTCGGCAGCGCGGGGCAGTAGCTGCAGCACTTCACGCCCGGATCGAACGCGTAGGTCGCCGCGGGGACCTCGCCGTTGGGCCCCTTGCACATCGCGCACGTCGCGCACGTCGCGCGCGGCTCGGGCGCGACCGGCCCGGGGAGGTGCTCGGCAGCCCACCGGGCATACAACGGCGGCAACGGTGAGTCGGCGCTCATGCTCCCTCCCGCTCGAACAGCAGCGACTGGGACTCGGCGCGCGCGAGCGCCTCGTCGACCGCCTCGTACATCGTCTCGCGCCGTGCCGCGCTGTCGGTGACCTCCAGGCCGTCGCTGTCACGGAGCGCGATGCCCGCTTTGATCAGATGCGCGTCGAGCGCCAGCACCAAGGCGTCGCGGTCGCGCGTGCCGTCCGCCAACCACAGCACACTCCGCATCAGCGGATCGAGGCGCACCGTCTCGTGGCGGAGGTTCGCGACCATCGACAGGCCGCGCGCGATCTGCACGCGCGCCCACGGGAACACCTCGGGCCGCTCCGAGCGCAGCGCGACCGGCGCGGGACCCGTCCACACCTCGACCATGTTGCTCGCGAAGCACGACAGCAGCAGCCCGCCCAGGCTCTCGCGATCGGTCGCCTCGTCCTCCTGGCTCTCGGAAAGCGCGCGCGCCTCGGCGAGCAGCGCCTCGAACGGGATCGACCGCGGCCACGCGGCGCTCATCACCGACAGCGCCGCCTTCATGATCGGCTCCTCGGTGGACATGTGCTCGGTCTCTCGGGTGACCGTCGCCTTCGACGCCGGGTCGGTGACCGGCCCGTCCAGCGTCAGCTCGCCGCGCACCGCGTACTCGAACGTCACCATCGAGCTCCAGTCGAGCGAGCGGCTCACCGGCGCGCTCTCGCGCACCAGGTAGGTCGTGCGGAACATGCGCTGTCGCACGAAGTCCATGTACTGCTCGGCCTTCACGAGGTCGTCGATCTGCACCAGGAACTCGCGGGCCTTGGGCGGCATGTGCATCGCGAGCATCGAGCCGAAGTGGGCATCCCCGAGGTAGAGCAGGTTGTGGTTCATCGCGCGCTGGATGAACTCGTAGAAGTAGACCGGTTGGTTCTGGTCGGACAGGTGGTCGTGGTAGAGGTAGTGGTCGGGCTGCCGCCGCAGCAGATCGGCCTCGCTGCGGATCCACACCGCATACGGGTGCGTCGCGTCGGCCCCGTGCGACTCGCACAGGAAGTCGAGCAGCGCGCGCGCCTGGTCCACCTTGTGCTTGACCGTCGTGAACGGCGCGGTGTGGAACAACATCATGTCCCGCACCATCTCGCGCACCCGCCAGCCCGGGTAGACGTTGTAGGAGAGGTACGCCACGCCCTCTGGCGAGAGGCAGCGGTTGCACACCTCGAAGATGTGCTCCTGCACCGCGGTGGGCACCCAGCTCCACACGCCGTGGCACAAGATGTAGTCGAACTGGCCCCAGCTCTCGTCGATCTCGGTCACGTTCGCGTGCCGTAGCTCGATGTTGCTCAGGCCCATCGGGGTGAGCAGCGCGCGCCCCTCGTCGATCTCGACCCGCGACAGGTCGATGCCGAGGAACTGCGCGTGCGGGTAGGCCATCGCGAGCGGGATCAGGTTGCCCCCCGCGGCGCATCCGATCTCGAGCACGCGCGCGTGGCGCGGATCGGGCGGCGACATCCCGAACACCCGGGCCAGCGAGGCCAGGTGATCGATGTGGGACTGCGCGTAGACGTGGCTCTCGTAGGGAACCTCGTCGTAGCGGAACGCGGGCGGCTCTTCAGTGGGCTCGTTCATGCGCGCGAAGATACCGCAGCGCGAGATACGCTGCCGACCCTCCGAGGTGTCGATGCGCTCGCTGCCGCTGCTGCTCTCGCTGATCGCCGGATGCACGCCGATGATGACCGGCCTGCCCGACGATCCGGACCAGAACCCGCTGGTGCCCGAGCAGCCGATGTACCCGTTCCCGTCCGACTTCTACCTGATGGACGATCCCGCCACGGCGACCGGGCGCGCGCTGCGCCTGCCTGCCGCCGCCCTGCCCGACGGCGTGAGCGCGTCGATGTTCGGCGGCGCCGACGGGTTCTCGCGCGCGCCGGCGATCCTCGCGTGGACACCCGGCGGCTTCGATCCGGCGTCGCTGCCCGATCCCCTGGATCCGGGCGCGACGCTGCGCGACGACAGCCCGGTGTGGCTGCTGCGCGAGGACACCTGGGCGCGCGTGCCGCTGCTCGTCGAGGTCGACGCGCAGACGCAGAACCCATCGCGGCAAGCCTTGATCCTCCGCCCGCACGCCGCGCTCGAGCCCGACACCGGCTACGTCGTCGTGCTCCGCGACGGGCTGTCGCGGCGCGACGGCAGCGCGCCGCCCGCGTCGAACGCCTTCGTCGCGCTCCGCGACGGCATTCGCACCGACAGCGCCACGGTCGAGGCGATGCGCGACGACTTCGCGCTCGTCCACGACGCCCTCGCGGCGTCCGGCGCGGCGCCCGAGGAGGTCTGGCTCGCGTGGTCGTTCCACACGCGCTCCCGCGACCAGATCGAGCGCCCGATGCGCGCGCTGCACCAGGCGATGGCCGAGGCGCCGCTGACCCCGTGGGCGATCACCAGCGATCAGGTCGTCGGCACGCGGCGCGAGGTCCGCGGCACGTTCACGGTGCCGGAGTTCCTCGCGGACGGCGCGTTCGTGCTCGACGAGGACGGCGCACCCATCGCGCAGGGCACGACCACGGTGCCCTTCCTGCTCGCGATCCCGGACACGATCGACGCGCCCCGCCCGGTCGTCGCGTTCGGGCACGGCTTCTTCAGCGAGAAGGAGGAGATCACCTGGGGCTCGCTCGACCAGGGCCTGCGGGAGTGGCAGATGAGCGCCATCGCGATCGACTTCGTCGGGTTCGACGAGGCGTCCGCCGTGTCGACCGCGAGCGCGGTCACCAGCGATCTCGGCGCGCTCGCGACCGTCGTGGCGCAGCAGCTCCAGAACCAGGCGCGGTTCACCGCGCTCGCGCGGCTGGTCGAGGGCCCGCTCGCGGACGCGGTGACTGCCGAGGGCGACGACGGCACCTACCACCCGCTCCTCGACCACGACACCCGCTACATGGGCATCAGCAACGGTGGCACGCAGGGCTTCGGCATCCTCGCTGCCTCGCCGGTGCTCCGCCGCGGCGTGCTCGTCGTGCCCGGCACCGGCTGGAGCCACATGCTGCAGCGCGCGGTGCAGTGGAACACCCTCGGCTTCGTGCTCGAGAACCGCTACGACAGCGCGCTCGACATTCAGCTCGTGCTGTCGCTGATGCAGCTCACCTTCGATCCGGTCGACCTGCTGAGCTTCCCCGACCGGTTGCTGACCGATCCGTTCGACGACCTCGCGCCGCTCGAGGTCGTGCTGCACGAGGCGGTCGGCGACACGCAGGTGAACAACCTCGTCACCCACTGGGCGGCGCGCTCGGCGGGCATCCCGCTCGTCACGCCGTCACCGCTGGACGTGTGGGGCCTCGACACCCTCGCCGCGGCCCCGCCCGGGGCGAGCGGCGCGCGCAGCGGCCTGTTCGTCTACGACGAGGGCTACGATCCCCTGCCGATCGGGAACACACCGCCCGAGGCCGAGAACGGCGCGCACGCCAGCGTGCGTTCGCTCGAGGCCTACAAGGCGCAGGTGGGCGCCTTCCTCGAGGACGGCACGATCGTCCAGATCTGCGACGGCGCCTGCGATCCCGACTGATCCGCCCGTCGTGGCATGCCCGGCCGGAAGACGGTCGGCCGTCCCGCCCGGAAGACGGTGCGCCCCCTTGTCGTGGGCCGGCCGTCCCGGCCGGCAGACGGTGCGCCCCCTTGTCGTGGGCCGGCCGTCCCGGCCGGCAGGCGGTCGGCCGGGACGGCCGACCCACGATCCACGCCGAAACCGGTTCCCCTTGTCCTGGCCCGGTCGGCCGGGACGGCCGACCCACGATCCACGCCGAAACCGGTTCTCCTTGTCCTGGGCCGGTCGGCCGGGACGGCCGACCCACGCAAGCGAAGGCGCGCCCTGCGCGCTGCCGCAGGTTCAGGCGCCCTCGAGGATCGCCTTGAGCTTGCGTAGATCGGCGCGGTTCGCGCG
>CAYQSE010000245.1:0-8414 GCA_964419905.1 uncultured Enterobacteriaceae bacterium | reverse complement strand
CCACATGATCTCGGGCCGCAGCCAAGATGTGTAGGATCGACAGCCGTCCCGGCCGGCCGCCTGCATGACCTCGGGGTCAGGCGGCGTGCTGGCTCAGGGAGCGGCGCACGCCCTCGAGGACGCGGCCCACGTCGACGGGGCCCGAGCGGGGCAGGTGGGGGACCAGGGCGCGCAGCAGGTGGTCGCACTCGCTCGCGCGCCGCTCGGCGGCCCGCTTGCTCATGTCGGCCGGGGTGAGCACGAGACCGATCGCGCGGGTGCGCGAGGTGCCCTCCTCGAACGTCGCGTCGCCGAGCGCCACCACGTCGACGGCGTAGGGGACCGCGTCGGACTGGAGGTGGTAGACGCGCGTGCCAGGGCCATCCAGGCGATCGCCGCGGGCGCGGACCTCGGCGGCGAGGCGCTCGGGCAGCGCGTCGTCGAGGTGGAACTCCATCTCGAGCAGCGCGGTGATCCGCTCGAGCGCGTCGCCGCCCGGCTGCACCTCGAAGCGGGTGCGACCGAGCAGCTCCTCGAGCGCGTCGGCGTCGAGCGCGTCCTCCTGGGCGCGGCCCAGAGAGGTGATCTGCACCGCGAAGCTGCCGGGCAGCAGGTCGCGCAGGCGCCCGGGCAGGCGGCGCGCCGGCTCCGTCGCGAGCACCTCGCGGGACGTCAGCACGACCGCGAGATCTGCGGGATCGAGGTTGGCGCCCAGCGACTGCACCATGGCGTCGAGCCCCGCGACCTCGACGATCGAGGTGGCCACGCCGGGCCCGGTTCCGGCGAATCCGGCCTCGACGACGCCGCGCTCGCTCTCCTGGCAGAGCACGGTGAGCAGCGCGCCGAGCTGGTGCGCGAGCTTCTTGACCGCGAGCACGGACGCGGTGAACCCGTCGCACTCCGCGGTCCCGGGGAGCGCGGCGACGACCACGCGTGGGGCGACCTGGATCGGGCCTTGGAGGTGCACCACGAACAGCTCGCACGCGCTCGCGGTGATCAGGCCGTCGATCACGCTCCCGAACACGTGCGCCTCGCGGGCCTTGCCGTCCCACCCCAGCACGGCCGCCGAGATGCGCTGGTCGACGATCGCGCGGGCGAGACCGGTCGGGATGTCGGGCGCGCCGCGCGTGAGCGGCGCCACGGGAACGCTCGCGCCCGCCGCCACGTGCTCGGCCTCCTCGAGCAGGCGCTCCGCGGCGGCCACCTCGGCGGGGCCGCTGTCATCGAGCACCACGCGCACCGGGTAGAGCGACTCTTCGCTGTGCGGGTCCCGCAAGGCCATCGCGAAGTCCATCGTCGGCGCGACGTCCGCGCCGTGCAGCAGCGGCACCATCACGCGCTGCACCGCGATCTTGGAGCCGGACGGCGCCTTGGCGGCCTCGGCCTCGGCGACGCGCCGCCCGAAGCGCTCGACGACCGCCGGGCCCGTCACGCAGGTCACCAGGATCATCACGATCACGCCGTTGACGATCGACTGATCGAACAGCCCGATGTCGAAGCCGATCAGCGTCGCGGCGAGCGTGGCCGCCGCCTGCGGCACCGACAGCCCGAAGATCACCCAGCCCTGGTCCGACGTGAACCCGAACAGGCGCTGGCTCAGCTTCGCCGCGGCGAACTTCGCGAAGAGCACGGTCGCGGACATCCCGACCGCGACGACGATCGCGTCGATCCCCTGGAAGAACACGCGCACGTCGACGAGCATCCCGACGGAGAGCAGGAAGAACGGGACGAACAACGTGTTGCCGACGAAGTTGATCCGGTTCATCAGCGTGCTCGACTCGGGGATCAGCCGGTTGAGCGCGAGACCTGCGAAGAACGCGCCGACGATCGCCTCGATGCCCGCGACCTCGGCGAGGAACGAGCACGCGAACAACACCGCGAGCACGAAGATGTAGTCGGCGCCCGCGTCGCCCTCGACGCGTCGGAAGAACCAGCGTCCGAGGCGAGGAACGATGAGGAATACGGCGAGGGTGTAGAGCACCATCGAGCCGAGCAGCGTGATCCAGAACTCCGCGTTCAGCTCGCCCTTGCGCGAGCCGACCACGACCGCGAGCACGAACAGCGCGGCGACGTCGGTGAGGATCGTGCCGCCGACCGCCATCGTGGTCGACTCGATCTTGCCGATGCGAAGGCGTGACGCGATCGGGAACGCGAGCAGCGTGTGGGACGCGAGGAGGCTGCCGAGCAACACCGCGGGCCAGAACGCGAGCCCGAGCTGCATCCCGAGCAGCGTGCCGAGCGCCTGCGGCAGGAGGAACGAGGTGAACCCGAACACGATCGACTTCACCCGCGAGCGCGCGAACTCGTTCAGGTCGATCTCGAGCCCGGCCATGAACATCAGGTACAGGAGGCCCACCGTGCCGAGCAGCACGATCGTCGCGTCGCGCTCGAGCAGCCCGGCGGCGTTCGGCCCGACGACCATGCCGGCCGCGATCAGACCGACGATGCTCGGCAGCTTCAGCAGGCGGATCAGCAGCGGGGCGATCAACACCAACAGCATGGCGAGACCGAAGATCAGGATGGGATCTTCGAAGGGCAGGCTGGTGGGGATCGATGCCAGCAGGATCATGTCAGCTCCCTGAGGCCGAGCGCGAGGCAGCGTGAGGTCACGTCCGAGGCGAGGCGGTCGGTGTGCGCGGCGGTGAGCGCCCACGCGCGCACGCGCAGCGTGCAGTGGGCGCCGCGAAAGGTGGCGACCACCTCGGGCGCGCGGCCGAGCGCGGCGTAGGGGCTGCACAGCACCACCTGGCGCAGCGTCGCCTCGACCCCGGGCTCGGCGCCCTCGACCGTGAACGCGAGCGCGCACGGCGACTCGGTGTGCTCGGCGCGGTCGCCGGACGCGGCGGCCGCGCGGTGCAGCAACGCCGACGCGGGGATCGCGCGCGTGCCCTCGTCGCTGCGCAGGACGATCCACCCGACCTGGAACGCGTCGACGACCCCCTCGAGGTCGCCCACCCGGATCCGATCGCCGCGTCGGATGCGTGACGACGCAGCGAGCAGCACGGTCGCCGACACGGCGCGCAGCCAGTCGAGCTGGGCGACGCCAAGCAGCGTCGCGGCGAGCATGAGCAGTGCGAACAGCGGCGGCGCGAGCTGGTTCCCGGCGAACACCACCGCGCCGGACGCGACGAGCGCGAGCGCGAGGACGCGCGCCGCGGCGGTGGTCTTCTGGCCCTCGAGGACGGGCAGCGCGCGCGCGAGGAACGCGAGCGCGCCGGCGAGCGCCACGCCGGTGAGTGCCAGCAGGGTGCCGGTGCCAGGCGGGGGCCAGGGCAACGCGAGGTCGTACGGGGTCACAGTCGGTGCTCCCGCTGGAGTTGGTGGATCAGGCGCAGCGCGTACAGCGGGTTCAGCTCGTGGCGACCGCCGGGGCCCGAGGGGGCGGCGAGGCCGACGCGCTCCAGGTACTCGAGATCCTGCCGCACCGCGTGCGCTGGCCGCCGGACGATGCGACCGAGCTCGACGGGCCCGAGGGCGCGATGCAGGACGAGGGTGGCCGCCACCGCGCGCTGGTCGTCGGACAACACCACGCTGGCGTCGAGCGCGGGCGGCGTCACCGCGCGGGCGCTGACGCGCGGCGGCGCCTCCTCGACCTCGACGCTGGCGAGCCACAGCCGCTGGGCGAGCTCCGGGTTGCCCTCGGCGCGCCGGTGCAGCGCCTCGAACAGCGCGCGCCGACCGCGCCATCGCTGGGGCGGGAGCCGCTGCAGCAGACCCCGCCACGTGTCGATCGGGGCGCGACGCACCACGAACTCGAAGCCCGACGCCTGGTGGCGGTCCATCACGAGCCGCTCCAGCTCGTCGGGCGTCAGTGGCGGCACCTCGACGAGCGCGTCGAACGCGTCGAACCACCCGAGCGCGAGATCGAGGAAGCGCGCCGCCGGGGTGCGCAGCACGACGAGCCAGGTGACCTGCTCCGAGGTCCGCTCGATCAACGCCCGGAACGCCGCGACCCGCGCGAGACCGTCCGGGGTGCGCTCGATCGCGAGCTCGAACTCGTCGAGGACGACGAGCGGGCGACCCGTCCGCGTAGCGCACCAGCGGGTCACGTTCGCGAGCGCGGCGTCCTCCGTGTCGGCGGGGACGCCCAGACCGGCGGCCACCGCCGCCGCCAGCGTCTGTCCGCGCCGCAGCGGGATCTCGTGCAGCGCGTCCGCGCTGACGCGCGGGAGGAGATGCTGGAGCAGCGCGGTCTTGCCGGCACCCCGCGCGCCGTGCAGCAGCACCGACCGCGGCGGCCGCGGCCCCTCACCCGCGAGCAGGCCGAGCAGGCGGGCCTCCAGCGCGGGCCGAGAGACGAACAAGCCGGCGACGTCGAGCAGTCCCGGGTCGAACAGTCGGCGGTAGACCTCGGGGACCTCGGTGGCGCTGCGCAGGCGCGCGTCGAAGGCCCGCAGGTCGTCGCGTTGCTCGGCGCGCGGCCGCTGTCGAAGCTCGTCACGCAGATCGTGGGTCAGCGCGCGCAGCAGCGGGATGGCGACCTCGCGCACCCAGCGCGCGGCAGGGCGCGTCCACCGGCCGAGCGACGAGCGCTGCAGATCCGACGCGCGCCCCCGCAGCAACACCCTCCGCGAGGTGACCCCGACCAGCCCGGCGCGGATCGCCGCGAAGCGCTCGGTGATCTGCGTCGTCACCTCGTCGAGCGCTGCCGACGTGTCGAACGGGGACTCGGACGCGGGGTCGTCGGGGAGGGCGGCGCGGGCGCGGCGGAGCGCGCGCTCGAGCGCCCGGGTGCCCTCGACGAGGGTGAGCGCGCCCTCGCGGGCCGCCTCGGACTGCACGTAGCGGCGCAGGTCGAGGCGGATCACCTCGTAGCTCGACATCCCGGCGCCCTGCGGGCGTCGCGGGCTGACGAGCAGCTCACCCGGCAACGTCGCGACGCGGCGCTCGAAGCGTCGGATCGCCTCGGTGCCAGGGACGTGGCGTGCGCAGTCGTTGATCCGCTCTCCGAGCACCACGCGGAGCGCCTCGGCGGACTGTTCGCTCGGCAACGTCGCGGTGCGCGCGAGATCGGCGAGCGCGGCGTCTCGGAACTCGGCGAGCCACGCGGCGACGCGCACCAGGTGGAGCTCGAGCTCGACGCGGCGCCAGCGGACGGCGGAGCTGTCGCGCAGCGTGGCGACGTGGCGCTGCAGGCTGCGCCACGCGCGCCGCGCGTCGCCTGGGCGCGCCGTGAGCTCGAACCCCTGCAGGGTGCCGTCGCGCGCCACGCGGTGCAGGAACTCGCGGTGCAAGCCTGCGACGCGGGTGGCGAGGCGGCGCAGGACGCGCTCGGTGGCCTCGTCGAGCTGCGCGCCGATGCGCTCGAACGACGACGTTCCGGCCGCCTCGGCCTCGCTCGGATCGATGTGCGAGCGGACGCGCGCACGCTGCACCGCGAGATCGACGAGCGACAGCTCCAGCGCGGTGATCGTATCGAAGTCGTCGCGGACCGCGGCCTCGACGGCGACCGGAAGCGCGACGCTGACGTGATCGCGCCACAGGCGCCCCACGCGGACCGTCCGGTGCATGGCGCCGAGCGTCCGATGGCGGGCGCGTCGCGCGACCTTCAGCAGGCGAACCAGCGACCCGTCGCCGGGTGTCGCGACGAGGAACGCCTCTTCGAGCGGCACGCGCAGGACCAGGCGCGGGTCGATGATCTGGATGGCGCCGCGCAGGAAGGTGTCGAACACATCCTCACGGAGCGTGGCGGCGTCGTGCCAGCCATGCGCTGCCCGCAAGGCACGCTCGGCCGACGCGCGGTCCTCGGGGACCAGCGCCTCGATCAGGTCGCGCACCGCATGGAGTCGGTCGGTCGACGCCACCTGTCGGCTGAGCAGCGCGTCCTCGACCTGCTCGTGCAGGGTGCGCAGCGTGGCCGTGGCGTCGGCGACCTGCGCGTCGAGCCAGCGATCCGAGAACGAGCGACGGCGTAGCGCGTGCCCGATCCGAGCAGGCGCGCGCGGGGTCGGGGCGCGCGCGTCGTCCGAGGCGACCGTCCCCCAATCGCGTGACGCGACCCAGGTGAGCCCGACCGCGAGCGCGACGGTCTCCTCGATCAACAGCAGCCCGGGCGCGCGCCCGAGCGTCATGCCCCCGACCGCCTCCCAGCCGCCGCCCACCGCGACCATCATCGGCAGCGCGAGGGCCTCCGAGAAGGGCACGTTCCAGAACGCGGTGAGGCGTCGCACGACGACGTACACGAGCCCGAGGCGTACCAGCGAGAGCGTCGCGCCGGCCATCGCCGAGGAGAGCTCTATCGGCAGCCCGCGCTCGCTCGCGAACAGCACCAGGTAGACGAGCGCCACGCCGCCGAGGTTTCGCGCGGCGTGCTCGCCTGGGCTGCCGCCCGACGCGCGGGCGTGCGCCCATCCGGCGGCGGCCATGACCAGCAGCGCGCTGACCGGGTGGTCCGCCCAGGCCAGCGCGCCGAGCGCGACCAGCCCCAGCACCAGGAACGAGGCGACCACCTCGCGTCGCCGCCTGGCCACCAGGGTGCCCGCGACCCCGGCGCCGACCGCTGCGAGCGCGGTCCAGCCCAGGTGCACGGCGAACGCGTGGTCGAGCGCGACCCCGATCACCAGGGTGGTGACGAGCGCGGCGAGCGTGGCCGCGATCGCGAACTGCTCGATGCGGCGACCCAGGGCGCCCGTCGCCAGCACGGCGGCGACGAAGAACGGGTTGACCAGGCCCGCGGCGAGGCCCGAGTCGATCGCCTGGTAGGCACGCGCGGCGAGCGCCCCGTCGTGGGCTGGGCCCTGCGCGAACACCGCGCCGAGCACGAGCGTCGTGAACATCGAGGCGCCGAACCCGGTGAGCGCGGCCACAGCGCCAGCGGACACCCCCAGTTGGACGATCGACGGCGGCGCCTCGCGGAGTCGCTGCCCGAAGACGAGCCCGATCGCGGCGAGCCCCAGCAGGGTCAGGCCAGGCCAGAGCGAGGCGACCAGCGTGGGCGCGGACGTCGTGGCCAGCCACACGCCGGCGGCGAGCCAGCCGAGCTCGCGCGGCGCGCGCACGCGACGCATCAGCTCGCCGAGCAGGACCGCGGTGAGCAGCGCGATGCAGGTGGCGATCGCGCTGTACAGCAGCGGGTCGAGGGCCTGATGCCGCCACACGAACACCGCGAGGGCCGCGCACAAGAATACGACCGGGCCAGCCGAGAGCGCGACCTGTCCGAAGCGCCCGCCGGGCGCCTCGACCCTCACGCGAGCCCCTGAGCGGGATCGGCGAGCCGCAGGCTGCGCTGGACCGCGACGCGCGAGGTGAGCAGGGTGGTCGCGAGCACGAGGATCAGGGCGGCGCGGCCGTCGACGAGCGCTGCCGCGTCGCCGAACGCGCGCCCCTCGAGGACGATCGCGAACGCGAGCGCGCTGGTCGGCCAGGCGAGCCCGTGGAGCCCGTCGCCGAGCGTGCGGGCCAGGCCGCGGAACACGAGGCGATGCGCGAGATAGCGCACCAGCAGCAGCACGCTGGCTACGCCGACCACGCGCGGACCGACGTCTCCGACCCAGGACGCTCCCGCGACGAGCAGGATCGGGGAGGCGAGCAGGCCGTACCAACGGTCGGCGCGGCGTCCCCACATCACGAACGGTCGGGCGACGAGGCTCACGAGCACGCCGACGCACAAGCCGAGAAACGGCGCGAACACACCGAGCCCGTCCCCGAGCACCGCGACGAGCACGACCATGAGCGCCGCGCCCCACAGCGCCTGGGCGACGGGGAGCAGCGTGAGCAGGCCGAGGATGCCCCACGCCGCGAGCACGATCAGGCCGACCGAGGCCCCGAGCGTGACGTAGAACGCCGAGGGGACGGCCGTGGTCACGTCGTGCCGCACGAACAGCGAGGCCACGAACGCGACGATCAGACCCACGGCCGTGGCGGTGAGCACGAGGCGCTGCAGCGCGCGGCTCGCGGTGCCGGGGAGCTCACGGCTGGACGGGGTGAGCCGCCCCTCCTGCATCACGATTAGCGGCGCGGCGACGAAGGCGGCGAGCGCGATCAGGCGCAGCGGATGCGGGCGCGCTTCCAGGGTCGCGCCGAGCGTGAGCGCGAGGACGATGACGCTCGTAAGTACGGCGACGGCGACGGCGACCGCGCCGCGCGCGCCGGTGCCGTCCAGGTCTCGGAACCAGCGCAGGTCCGTGTGCACGCCGACCGAGAACGCGAGGAGCGTGGCTACGACCGTCGTTACGATCCACAGGTGACCGTGGGCCTCGGGGACGAGCCAGCCGAGGACCGGACCGACCACCACGCCGAGCGCGAAGCTCTCGAGACCGCCGCGCAAGCCCCAGCGATGGAGCAGGGGGTGCAGCACCCACGCGACCGCGCCGCCAAAGGCGAGGAGCGCCCAGGATGCGCCGAGCGTTGGAACGATCATCGGGCTCCAACCGAGGGAGGGGCCGCGCAAAGCCGCGAGCGCGACGCTAGCCCACGGCGGGTGGGCCGGTCAACGA
>CAYQSE010000244.1:0-8423 GCA_964419905.1 uncultured Enterobacteriaceae bacterium | reverse complement strand
AAGCCCGCGGTGATCGGCGTCGCGAGCTCCGCGCTGAGCTCCCTGGCGCGCACGAGCAGCTCGACCGGGTCGGAGATGTCGGCCGGCGTGATCTTGTCCACCACGTCGGCGGCGACGTAGCCGAGCATGCGCTCGGCGCCTACGTTGAACAGCTGGATGACGCCTCGCTCGTCGGTCGCGATGCTCGAGAAGTTGGCGCTGTTGAAGATCGCGTCCTGCAGCGCGCCCGTCTTCAGCAGCGCCGCGTCATGCCGCCTGGAGGAGGAGTCGAGCAAGCTCAGTTCGTGGACGGGTCTGGACAAGGCTCACCCTCCCCCGGCCGGATCGACCCGGCCAGGCGACATGACCGTGGTGCGCCACGCACGTCGTTTCCTGCCGAGGGAGCGCGCGATGTCATCCATTTCGCGCGAGAGCCCTCTGCTTTCCCATACCACAGGGCATTGGGGCCGGCCTCGTCGCGGGCCTTACAGCGCGGTCGATGGACGCGGCCCACAGGCGGTCAGGCCACGAGGTCGGCAGGCCCGAAGCTCGGATCTGCGAGATGACTCCGCCACGGCGTGACGTCGGCGCCTCGGAGCAGCAGCGCACGGAGGAAGCCGCAGCCGCGCAGGTCGCCGACCAGGCGAAAGCCGACGATCCGGTCGCCGTCGAGGAAGACCTTGCGAAGCACGTCGCCGTGCTGCCAGCGCAGCGTCTCCGGGCCGTCCGCGGCGCCGACGAGGAGCACCGGGAGGCCGAGGTGCTTGAGGCTGTTCATCGACTCGGCGCCGTCGTAGGCGACGTCGTTGCCGAGGAGGTTGTCGGCGACGACGTGCGCCTGGGCGACCGCGTTCGGGAAGTTCGCGTGCACGAAGCGCGCCCCGGTCAGCCGGTCGTGCGTCTCGGCGACGTCGCCGCAGGCGTAGACGCCCGGCACGTTCGTCTGGAGGTGATCGTCGACGATCACGCCCCAGGCGGTACGGATGCCTGAGCCGTGGAGGAAGTCGATGTTCGGCTTCACCCCGGTCGCGGCGACATAGACGTCGGCGACGAGGCGCTCGCCGGACTCGAGCCGCAGCGCGACGACGTGGTCGTCGCCCTCGAACGCCTGCGCCGTGGTGTCGCGCCGGAGCGTGACGCCGCGCGCCTCGACCAAGCCTCGGACGATCGCTGCGAGCTCGGCGTCGAGGGCGCGCGGCATCACATCCGCGTCGCGCTCGACGATCGTCACGGCGACACCGAGGTCGGCCAGCAGGAGCGCGACCTCGAGCCCGATGAACCCCGCGCCGACGACGACCGCGGAGGTCGCGGTGCCGTCGTGCACCCGCTCCATCAGCGACTCAGCCGCGGCGAGCGACTTGAAGTCGTACACGCCCGGCAGGTCCACGCCGGGCAGCGGCGCGTGCAGCGCGGCGCCGGTCGCGATCACCAGGCGATCCCACGGCAGCGTCTCGCCACCCGCCAGCGTGACCTCGCGCCGCTCCGGGTGCACGTCGACGACCTGCGCGCCGGCGCGCCAGGTGACGCCCGCGGGCACTGGCTTCCAGTACAGCGCGTCCGGGTTGCCGCCCGCGAAGTGGTCGGCCATCGCGGGGGGCGCGTAGGGTGCGGAGCGCTCGGCCGAGATCAGCGTGACCTCGGCGGCGGGGTCGCCTCCGCGGACGCGCTCGGCCACGGTGAGGCCGGCCGGGCCGGCGCCGAGGATCACGACACGCATGGCTGGCTCCCAGCGGCCGGGGCCTCGCACGCGAGCATCGCGCCGAGCAGCCCGCGCGCCGCGCCCACGAGCGGGGCGTCCGGGTGTGCGAGCAGCGGCGCGACGTCGGGCTCCCAGTCGCGCAGGCGCGCCTCGTAGGGGAGGACGTGGCGCGACGTGAACGGGAAGTCCCCCTCGGCGGCGAGCCGTGCCTGGGCGCGCGCGGGATCGGTGTCGTCCCGGACGCGGTTCAGCGCGAGGTGGACGTGGGGGATGCCCAGCGCGGCCGCGAGGCGCGCGCCGTGGACGGCCACCTGGATGGCCGCCGCCGACGCGTCGGCGACGACGATCGCGTGGCGGAACCCCGCCGCGAGCGCCCGGCCGAAGTGCTCGACGCCCGCCTGGGTGTCGAGCAAGATCGCCTCGCCGCGTCGCGCGGCCATCGCGCCGGCGACGGCGGCGAGGAGCGAGGTCTCCGGGCACAGGCAGCCGGTCGCAGGCTTCTCGACGGTGCCCATCACCACGAGGCGGACGCCGTCGGGCGTCTCGACCCCGAACCGCCGGACCACGTCGCGCACGTCGGGGTTCAGGCGGAGCAGACCGCCGAAGCCGCCGGGCTGCGCGCCGGTCTTCTCTTCGACGTAGGCGGGGTCGGCGGCGAGCGGGACGATGGCGCGCGCCGCGTCGCGCGCGACCCCGAGCGCCTCGGCGAGGTTGCACTGCGGATCGGCGTCGAGCGCGAGCACGTCCAGGCCGTCCCGCGCGAGCAAGCGCGACAGCAGCGCGACGAGGCTGGTCTTGCCGACGCCGCCCTTGCCGGTGACGACGACCCGGAAGCCCTGCTCGCGGACGAGCCCGAGCTTCGCGGCGTCCAAGGCGGGGAACGCCGGGTGGGCGTGGGTGTGGCCGGTTCCTTCGCACATGCTTCACTTCGCCTCGGCGACGGGGGCGTGGCCCGCGTCCACCGGCCGCGGGGGGGACGGGATGTCGACGTGTGGGAGGCCCAGCGCGGCCCGCTTCGCCTCGATGTGGCGCCGGATCAGCAGCGCGGCCTTCTCGGGGTCGGACTCGACCGCGAACCGCGCCCCGACCACGTCGTCGAGGTCGCCCGCGAGCAGCTGCGTGACGTTGCGGCTCCCGAAGATCGGCGGGTTCACGCCGAGCACCGTGAAGATGCCGCTGGCGACGACGTACGCGCCGATCGCGACCGCCTTCTCGGAGTACCACTCGGGCGCCGCGCCCGCGAGCGGGAGCTGGGCGATGTCCACGCCGAGGTGCTTGGCGAGGGCCGCGGCCAGCACGAGCACCCGGGTGTTGTCGACGCAGGAGCCCATGTGCAGCACCGGCGGGATCCCGAGCGCCTCGCAGACCGCGCGCAGCCCGGGACCTGCGAGCGCGGCAGAGGCGGGCATCATCTGCCCGGCCTTGCCGTTCGCGACCGCCGCGCAGCCCGTGACGAGCACCAGCACGTCGTTCTCGATCAGCGCGCGGGTGAGGCGGATGTGGCCGTCGTCCTGCGTGACCTTCGGGTTGTTGCAGCCGACCACCGCCACGGCGCCACGAATCGCGCCGCTCGCGATGGCGTCGACCAGCGGCGCAGGCGTGCCGCCGAGCGCGCCGAGGATCGCCTCGACCGAGAACCCGGCCATCATCTCCACCGGCGCCACTGGGATCCGGGTCGGCCCGGGCTTGCGGTTCGCGTAGGCGAGCACGCCCTTGCGGACGATCGCCTTGCCGATCTCGAGGCCGCGCTTCGGCACGAACGAGATGTGCTCGGCGCCCGGGAACCGCGCCTTGTCGGCGGTCGAGATGATCACGGTGTGGAAGCACTTCGCCACATCCACGATCGACGGCATGATGCACTGGTAGTCGACGACCATCGCGTCGAGCGCGCCGGTCACCAGGATCAGCTCCTGCATCAGGTGGTTGCCCGCCATCGGCAGGCCGAGGCGGCCCTGAAGCTCGTTGCCGGTGCAGCACAGCCCGACGAGGTTGATGCCCTTGGCGCCCTGCGCCTCGGCGAGGGCGACCAGCTCTGGATCGCGGGCCGCGGCGACGATCACGTCGGAGAGCACGGGGTTGTGACCGTGGAGCGCGATGTTGACGTGGTCGGGCTTCAGCACGCCGAGGTTCGCCTTCGACACGATCGGCGCCGGGGTGCCGAACAGCACGTCCGAGAGCTCCGTCGCGATCATCGATCCGCCCCAGCCATCCGACAACCCGGTGCGCAGCGCGTGCAGGAGGATGTTCACCGGGTCGTTGTCGACGCCCATGTGGGTGCGGTGCAGCATCTCGACGTTCTCGCGGTCGATGCCGCGCGGACGGATCCCCAGCTTCTCCCACACCGCGAGCCGCTGGGCCGGCACCCGGTCCGTGAACGCGAGGCGGCCCTTCAGCGATCCGAAGTCCTCGTACAGCACGCGGGCGACGTCCCGTGCCACCTCGAGCGTCTCCCGACCGTCGACGGGGAGGCCAAGCTCGGCGGCGATCGCGTTCAGCTTGCCCTGATCGCGGATCGCGTACCCGCTCGTCTCGCCCGCCGCGGTCTCGGCGAACACCTCGAGGATGTCGCGGCCGTGGTCGGAGTGCGCCGAGGCGCCCGCGGCGATGGTGCGCCCGAGGTTGCGCGCGACGATCACGTCGGCGTCGGCGCCGCACACGCCCTTGGACGGGCCGATCCCGAACGGATCGACGCGGCACGGCCCCATCGCGCAGTTCCGGCAGCTCACGCCGAGCGCGCAGTAGCCGCAGTGGGGCTCCTGGGCCGCCAGGCGATCCCACACCGTCTCGATGCCTTCGGCACGGGCCAGCGCGATCATCGCCTCGCTGTCCGCCTGGGCGGTCAGCCTGCCGTTCTCCTTCTCGTATTGCGGCTTACGCACGACCCACCTCCACAGCATCGTTCCGTTGGCTCGTCGCCTTCAGCGCGGTGTTCGCGCGGTCTTCCTCGATGAGCGCGTTGATCTCCCCGAAGCGGAGCGCCCCGGTCTTGCACGCGTCCACGCACGCGGGCGCGAGGTCTTGCCGCAGCCGCGCCACGCAGCCGTCGCACTTCGTCGCGACGACCCGGGACGGCTCGACCGCGTCGCGCGGTGTGAACACGATCGCGTCGAACGGGCAGACCATCGCGCACATCGCGCAGGCGATGCATCGCGCGGGGTTCAGGTCCACGACGCCGAGCGCCGCGTCGCGTCGGATCGCACTGGTCGGGCAGGCCCGCTCGCACGGCGCTGGATCGCAGTGGTGGCACCGGCTCGGGTACGCGGCCTCGTGGGGCAGCGGGACCACCCGGATGCGCGGCACCGGGGTCGGCCGTTCGAGGTGCGCCAGGAAGGGGTCCCGGCTGAAGGAGTGCGCGACCGCACAGGCGAACTCGCACTGCTTGCAGCCGATGCACCGCTCTGGACGGATGAACACGGTTCTCACGGGACCGCCCTCCTGCAGGTGCAGCAGGGAGCCCGGGCCCTGACCTCGCCAGGCCCGGGGCCCGGCATGCGGTGTACGAGGAAGTCCTTTGCAAGTTCCGGACCGGACGCATGGATCCTTTCAGGGTGGGCATCCGGCGTTTTTCGGCACCTCTCCGGTGTGTGATCTTCCCCGGCGCGCGTGAGCTGGCCGGGCGATCGCACCCGCCTCACGGACTCCACTCACCGGAGCGCCCGTGTTCGAGGTGATCATCGCCGCGCCGTAGTTGGGTCGTGTCGATGCTCACCTTCGACGACACCTCCGCAGGCTGGGGACCTCGCCCCGCTCGATGCGGTCGTGGACGCCGTTCGGGCGCCGTTCGGCGCCCGAACGGGCCTACTCGGCCTTCAAGGCATGGACACCCAGGCCACCGCCGATCGCGGCGCCCCAAGAGGTCGGCACCGCCGAGCTGCCCCAGCCGTCCATCTCCCAGGTCCCGAGGAGCTCGCCGTCCACGTCCACCGCGAGCGCGCGTGACCGCGACCGCTGGAGGCTGTGCTCACCGAGCGCGAACCATCCGGGGACGGTCGCGGTGGGCGGCACCCACGCGGGCGCGAAGCCCTCGTGGCGCACGTTCCACGGCAGGCCGTCCTCCTCGATCCGCAGCGTCCACCGCGCCGCGCCGGTCGCGCCGTCGAGCAGCGACGCCTCGCCGGTGTGGTTGCTCGTGAGCAGCTCACGCTTGCCGTCGCCGTCGAGGTCCGGGCCGAGGACGCCGAAGTTCGAGCCGCCGGAGATGCGCCAGTGCTCGCCCTCCGGATCCGGCGCGCTGTCGAGCGTGTGCCGCCAGGCGATCGCGCCGTCGGAGAGGCGTCGCCGTGTGACGTGGCCCTCGTCGTCGAGCGCGAAGCCACCATGCAGGTAGCCTCCGTCGCCCAGCGCGACCCACAGCGAGTCGCTGTCGCCGACCGGCTGATGCCAGATCACCGCGCCGTCGGGCCCGAGCAGCGCCGCGTTCACCGGGAGCACCCAGTGGTTGTCGGCATACGCGATCTCGGGGACGCCGTCGCCGTTCGCGTCCGCGACGTCGATCATCGCGACGATGCAGTCGCCGATCTCCCGGTGCCAGCGCGCTGCGCCGTCGGACGCGTAGGCGCGGACACCGCAGCGCCCGAGCCCTTCGTCGCCGGCCACGATCTCGAGCGTCCCGTCCCCGTCGAGATCGACGAGATGCGGGGCCACGAGCCATGAGCCGACGCGCTTCGAGAACACCACGTCACCGTGCACGTCGAGGCGGGCGAGCAAGCCGATCTGCGCCTGGAAGTACCGATGCGCGGTGACCACGATGTCCGGCGTGCCGTCCGCGTCGATGTCGTCGACCGCGATCCCGGTGACCATCCCGTCCGCGCCGACATCGAGGCGCGTCGCCCAGAGCTGCCGCCCGTCCACCGACGAGGTGGCGATCAGGTGGCCGGCGACGTCCCCGGAGAGGACCTCGTCCACGCCGTCCCCGTCGAGGTCGATCGCCGCGACGTGGGTGACGAAGTGGCCGCTCGTCCACTGCCACCGCGGCGCGCCGGTCTCGGGCGAGAGGGCCAGGAGCCGCGCGGCCATGCCGCCGACCACCACGACGTCCTCCCCGTCGACGTGCGCGGTCGCGATCGCGTTCGGGACGTTGAAGGTGTCTTGCGACCAGCGCACCGTGTCCTTCTCGTCGTCGCCGAGCGTCAACGCGGTGACGAACCCGAACGGGGGGCTTCCCCACGGATCACCGTGGCCGACCAGGGCCTCGACGACGCCGTCATCATCGAGATCGGCGAGGTGCAGGGCGAAGAACTCCCCGTCGAGCGCGACCTCCTGCAGCAGCTCACCGTCGCCACGCCAGACCTGCACGGTGGTCCCGGACCAGCCGGAGACCATCGCCACGATCTCGTCGTTGCCGTCGCCGGTGAAGTCGGCGGCGGCGACCTCCCACACGAGCCCGTCGATGGCGCGCCACCAGCCGCTCCCGTCGGCCCACACCACCTCGAGGCCCTCCTGCTGTCCGATCACGGCCTCGTGGATCCCGTCGCCGTCGAGATCGCCTACGGTCGCCCACAGCGGGTTGGACACCGGCGCGTGCGCCCACAGCAGGGTGCCGTCGCCGGTGTACGCGTAGACGGTGACCTCGGGCTCGATCAGCTCGCTGGTGGGGAGGTGCTCGCCCCAGCCGATGATCTCGTCGATCTCGCGAACGAGCAGGACGTCCTCCCCCGCCGCCCCGTCGAGCTCGGCGCGCGCGATGAACGAGATCGGCATCGGCGTGTCGACCGACCACAGCGCCTCGCCGGTCTTCCCGGCGTATGCGGTGCGCCCACCTGAAGGGAAGAAGTCCGGCACGTCGTCGCCGTCGGCGTCGAACAGGGCCGTGCGGACGGTCAGGAACTCGGCGTCGAGCACGGTGTGCCACAGCACCGCGCCGTCCGCGCCGTTCACGGCGGTGGCGTGCGCCTGGCTGTCCAGCACGATCGGATCGGCGACGCCGTCGTCGTTCACATCGACGAGATGGATCGCGTAAACCCAGTCATTGTCGCCGCCGCGGGTCGCCGGACCCTCCTTTGGCCACGGGAGCGTCCACAGCGGGGTGTGGTGTGCGCGGGCCCCGGCATGGACGGCGGCCAGCCCGCGCCCGCCGTACAGGATCTCGTCGCTGCCGTCCCCGTCGAGATCGGTGGCGGCGAGCGCGAAGCCCTCGCCGTACCCTTCGCGGTGCCAGGCGTGCTCGACCGTGGCGTCCTCCCACGTCGGAGGCTCGGGTGCGTCGTCGCGCTTGCAGGCGAACAGCGCGAGCAGCGGGAGGAGCGCGGAGAACGGGACAAGGGACGTGCGTCGTTGCATGGAGCCCTCTCGAGTCGGGTCGTTGTGGGTGGGGCCCGGCGGATTGCATCGGTCATGCCAGGATGATTCTCGGCTTTTCAACTTGATCAGCGGGCCGGCGCCCGGCGCGCGGGTTGAAGATCACGACATCCGTGTCGCGCGGCATGCGCGCGCATGCGCGGTGGGCCGTGGCGCTTCGCGTGTCAGGCGCAGGTGGAGGACGGTGACGTGGACGACGCCACGCGCGTCCTCACCTCGACCGGCGAGGGCCTGTTCATGGACGCCGAGCGCCTCGCCATGACGCGCTCTGTCGACGTGGACTGTGAGGGGGCGGGCTGCGCCGCGCTCGCCGAGGCGCTGACGCTGAGCTTCCCGTGCCAGCACACCTCGGCGCTCGACGCGACCTGGAGCGCCGAGCTGTGATCGGCCCGACGCCTGTCGATCCTACACATCTCGCACCGTGCCTGAGATCACGTGGGGCGGGCGT